>CALDPK010000143.1 GCA_937911855.1 uncultured Trueperaceae bacterium
CTAAATTGTAACGGAGGCGCGCAAAGGTTCCCTCAGCACGGTCGGAAATCGTGCGTTGAGCGTAAGGGTATATGGGAGCTTGACTGTGAGACGTGCATGTCGAGCAGGCGCGAAAGCGGGTCCTAGTGAACCGGTGGTACCGCATGGTAGGGCCATCGATCAACGGATAAAAGTTACCCCGGGGATAACAGGCTGATACCGCCCGAGCGTTCATAGCGGCGGCGGTGTTTGGCACCTCGATGTCGGCTCGTCATATCCTGGGGCTGGAGAAGGTCCCAAGGGTCCGGCTGTTCGCCGGTTAAAATGGCACGCGAGCTGGGTTCAGAACGTCGTGAGACAGTTCGGTCTCTATCCGCTGTGGGCGTAGGAATGTTGAGGAGAGCTGCTCCTAGTACGAGAGGACCGGAGTGGACGTACCGCTGGTTTCTCAGTTGTTCCACCAGGGGCATATGCTGAGTAGCTACGTGCGGTTTGGATAAGCGCTGAAAGCATCTAAGCGCGAAGCCAACTCCAAGATGAACGTTCCCATCCCTTTTAGGGAGTAAGACCCCCGGAAGACTACCGGGTTGATAGGCTGGGAGTGTACGCACGGCAACGTGTTTAGCTGACCAGTACTAATAGGTCGAGGACTTAACCACTTTCTTGCAATCATCTACAATCACAACGGAACTCCATTAACCCAGGCAACTTGTTTATTTTTTCTCTTCGTGCTCGAAGCGGCGTGGATCCACCCGATCCCATCCCGAACTCGGTCGTTAAGCACGCCAGCGCCGATGATAGTTGGGGGGTAGCCCCCTGCAAAAGTAGGTCAGTGCGAAGAGTTTATTTTGTCCGGTCCCGGGTTATACTGGGACCTGTACCGCGGGGTGGAGCAGTCTGGTAGCTCGTCGGGCTCATAACCCGAAGGTCATAGGTTCAAATCCTGTCCCCGCAACCAGAAAATCAGAAAGGAGGCGGCCAACGTAATCAAGCGTTGGCCGCCTCCTTTTTCGTGCACTCATTAATCTGTGGTTTTACTAGTCCTCCATCATGCTCCTGAGTTGGCGGGCGGCCTCATCATCAGGTTCGTTGATCGCACACAGCGATCCCAGGATGAGAAACGAACCCAGGAAGAACAGGGAATGCACGTAACCACCGACCAGATCGAATAGCGTCGCGAACGCGGCTGCCAGGAAGATCCAGAACGCCAGCCGCGCCCTGGCTGTGGCTACGCCTGCAGCGACCAGCCCAAGGCCCCCAGCTGCCGCCGGAAACCAGAAATCACCTGACAGGTCCGGATACCTCGTGTACGCCAGCAGGAGATACGCTCCTCCGACGATTATGCCCAGGCTCTGTGCCACCCGGATGACGGTGCGGCCTCTCCGTTCATCCGGAGTTGAAAACTCTTCTGTCATCAGTACAGGATACGCCATGAGTCTGCGGTGGCGTAGTGCCACGCGAGGCGGGACTCGGCAAGGAAGCGGTGGTGCTGTAGAATCAGTATGTCAGCCGGGCTGGCGGAATGGTAGACGCTGCGGACTTAAAATCCGCTGAGCTGTAAGGCTCGTGCGGGTTCGAGCCCCGCGCCCGGCACCACATCAATCAGCTCAGGCAGTCCAGCCTCTGGAACGGGAAACCGCTTCAGCCCAGCGGGCCCGCCAGATCTCCCTGTCATCGTCGCTTATCGACGGTTCGAATACGGCGTCCGCCTGCCAGAGCTCGCCGATCTGCTCGACCGAGCTGTAAACTACGTGGCCCAGACCGGCCATGAACGCTGCTCCGAAAGCAGTGCTCTCCATCCGGCTCGTGCGTATGACCGGCACCCCCAGGGCGTCAGCCTGCAGTTGCAGCAGCAGATCACTCTGAGCGGCACCGCCGTCCACCCGCAGTTCTGGCAGGGGCAGGCCGCCTTCGTCCAGGAACGCGTTGAAGACATCCGCAACCTGCAGGGCAATGCCTTCCAGAACCGCACGGGCAAGGTGACCGCCTGTAGTGCCCCGGGAGATTCCGGTAAGGGTACCGCGCGCGTGCGGATCCCAGTACGGCGCTCCCAGTCCGGTGAAGGCGGGCACCATATAGACGTCGCCGTTGTCCGGCACCGTTGCGGCCAGCTGGTTGATGTCTGCAGCTGTTTCTATAAGTTTCAGTCCGTCCCTGAGCCACTGCACGGCGGCACCGGCCGTGAAGACAGAACCTTCCAGCGCATAGACAGCTGGCTCGTCACCGAGCTGCCAGGCGATGGTGCCGAGCAGCCCGTTACCTGGAACCTGCCTGAGCGTGCCGGTGTTCTGCAGCATGAAGCAGCCGGTGCCGTACGTGTTCTTGCTCATCCCGGGCTGGAAGCATGCCTGACCGAATGTAGCCGCATGTTGGTCGCCAGCCATGGCCAGAACCGGAATCTCGGCTCCAAAGTGCAAGGCTGCTGCAACGCCAAACTCAGCCACCGAAGGTTTAACGTCCGGCAGCAGGCTCTCAGGAATGCCGAACGCCTCAAGGAGTTCAGGTGACCATTTCAGTCCGGCGGTGTCGAAGAGCATGGTGCGGCTGGCATTGGTGACGTCGGTAGCATGAACCGCGCCGCCGGTGAGCCGGTGAAGCAGCCAGGTGTCGACGGTCCCGAAAGCCAGTCGACCCTGATCGGCTGCCTTGCGTAGCGCCGCATCGTTATCCAGAAGCCAGCGCAGTTTGCTGGCGGAGAAATACGCGTCCGGCTGCAGGCCGGTGAGTTCACGGATGCGGTCCGTGTGGCCCGCCCTGATCCATGAGTCGATGATCCCGGCGCTGCGGCGATCCTGCCATACCAGCGCACGGCTGACAGGCTTTCCGGTCGTACGGTCCCACAGCAGCGTGGTTTCGCGCTGATTGGTTATGCCGATGGCGGCCACATCGCTGGCTTCGCAGCCGGCTTCCTGCAGCGCGATGCGGGCTGCCTGCAGCTGGCCATTCCAGATGTCTTCGGGTTCCTGTTCGATCCAGCCTGATGCCGGATAATGCGCGGGCAGCTCGACCTGACCGATGCCGACCTGCTGTCCGTCCGGGCGTACGATCATGGCCCGGGAGCTGGTGGTGCCCTGGTCCAGGGCGAGTATCAGCTCAGCTGCCAATTTTCAGAGCCTCGAAGCGCGCCCGGGCGTAGCTGCGGTCCCCGGCCAGCACTCTTCTGGCATGCTGTTCGTCATGCCGGGCGATCTTGCTGACGGTGCTTATCTGGCCGTCGAAACGGCTGGACTCAAGGTGACGTCTGAAGCGTTCCATGAGCGGTGACAGGCCGACGTCTCGCCTCGTGAACACCCGGAAGTGCGCCATGCGGGATTCGGGGAAGAAGTGAAGGTAGAACTGGGATTCACTGCACAGCAGGGCTGCGCTGCTGCCGTCAGCATCGGTGAACTCCGCTGACAGCCGGCCTTCATCCCCCGTCTCTATCTCGGAAGCGAGGTCATCAAGAAGCTCGAGCATGAGCCTGGTATCCAGAAGCCGGTGACTCGCTGCCTGATAGATGTCAACGGTAAGTTGTGTTCCGTATCCCAGGTATTCCACGGCTACAGGTTACCAGAGCACCGGCAGGCGGCTGAGTGAATCATTCGCTTTCAGCTTCCCTTATCACCTGGTCAAGCAGCTCGGCCAGCTGGCTTTCGCTCAGGATCTGCCCGTCGAGCTGCTGCAGGAAGCGGCCCACCGGCTGCCACAGGTCCGCCATGCCGGCGTAAGTAGGGGTTGCCTCGGCAAAGCGCAGAGCCATACCGAAACCGTGCAGGATGACGTCGTCCTCAAGCGCATCGACCGCGCGGATCGACGACGGGATCCGGCCGGCCTGTTCGGCCAGGCGCAGCTGAGCTTCCGAGCGGACCAGCCACTTGGCCAGGTTCGCAGCATCAGTGCGGTTAGGCGTGTCAGCAGTTATCAGCACTCCGTAGACCGTCATGAACCCCGCGAACGGCACTCCCGCCTGCAGCGGTGGTATCGGCATGATCATGACCGGCACACCAGTCTCGAAGTAGCGGCTGACAGCCCACGGTCCGTTGAACGTGTACGCAAGCCGGCCACTTGCGAACAGCTCATGCGCCTGCTCGTAAGTGGTGCTCTGCGGGATCAGTTCCAGTTCGAAGCGCAGGCGCTGCAGTTCAGTCGCGGCACGCACTCCAGCGTCGGAGTTGAGTGCCAGCCGTGGCGGGTCACCCTCATACAGGCTGGCCCCGTGCCCCCTGAACCAGGCGTAGGCGAAATAGAAGTTGCCGAAATCGAAGCGGAAACCGGAACCTGCACCCTCCTCAACCTGCCGGGCACTGGCGATGAAAGCTGCATACGAAGGCGGCAGTCGGGTCACGAGGTCGGTGTTTACGATGAGGGCCGGCCCGTCAAGTGTCAGTGGCAGGCCCAGCAGCTGGCCGTTGCGGTTGAAGGCGCTGGAGGCGCTGTCAGGCAGGTCCGTCAGGTATTCAGCTGTGGCGTAACCGCTGACGTCCAGCAACAGACCGCCGTCGACCAGTTCGTCGATATCGTCGTGAGGAATGCCTACGAGCACGTCGGCAACCCTGCCGGTCTCCTCAGCCAGAACAACCTGACGGCGCAATTCCCCCAGCGTGAACTGCTCTATCTCTACTGAGCGCAGGCTGGCGCGTCCGAATGCGTCCAGTTCAGCTTCCAACCAGGCGAGTGATGCCCCACCCCAGGTGGTCCAGACCAGAACATCAGCAGGAGCGTCCGGCGCTTCCGCCTGGCCGACCCTGACCGGTTCCGGGGCAGCCCCACCAACCGAGATCAGCAGGAGCAGGCAGCAGACGCGCAGATGACGGATCATTGCGTTCAGTCTAACGGACGTCCGTCCGGCGGGGAAGTTCAGTCACCAGGTTCAGGTTGCCTGCCGAATCCTCATGCACGATCCGGTGCATCTTCAGCAGGTTGATGCTGCCAAGCAGTACAGGCACCTGGTCGGTGAGGCCGAGAAGTTCAGGCAGGCGGTCTGTCCGGCACGGCAGATGCTCGGCCATGAGCTCGGCCAGCCTGAGCAGCTCGGCTCCCGGCCCGGCAGGGACCCACTGCTGAACCACACCGGGAAAGTACGGGAGGACGTCGCCACTGTTCCTGAAGATCTTCACGTTCTGGTGAGCGAGCAGGTCCAGCCCGCCCGCCGTCGCCTGGTCACCGGGCCTGCCGGGCATCACGAAAACGCTGCGGTCCAGTTCGAGCGCAGCCTCACCGGTCAGCGTCGAACCCGAACCGAGTTCAGCCTCCAGGATGATCACGACAACGGCGAGTGCGGCAATGATGCGGTTGCGGTTCGGAAAAGCCCAGCGCCGGACGGGCGTGCCCGGCGGGTACTCGCTAACGACGGCTCCGCCGCCCGCTACGATGCGCCGTCCCAGCTGGGCATTCGAACGCGGCGTGAACTGATCGACGCCTGAGGCCAGGACGGCTACCGTGCGTCCCGCGGCGTCCAGGGCGCCCTGATGCACGGCGGCGTCCGTCCCGATGGCAAGTCCGGAGACGACTGTCAGCCCGGCTGCCGCCAGCTCCTCAGCTGACCGCCGTGCGAAGCGCGCCCCCAGCTGGGTCACCTTTCGGCTGCCGACCATCGCGACCCAGCCCGCATGTTCCTGCAGTGCTTCCTCGCTGCCCTTCAGGTACAGAACCGGCGGTGGTTCTTCAAGGTCCAGGAGGCGGGGCGGGTACTGCGCTGTACCCCGGAAGACGATGGCGATGCCTGCCAGGTGGCACTGCTCCGCAACGAGTCCGGACTGCTGCAAGGCTACGCCGCTACGCAGCTCCTGAGCAGCCTGACCGTGCCGGGACCAGCCCGGCAGCCCTTCGGGCCGCCCGTCGCTAAGAGCGGCAAGAACCTTATCAGCCTGACTGTCCCCGGCCAGCAGCGCGGCCACAGTCTGCTCGCGGGCAGTGGCACCCAGGCCCTGCACGGTCGCGAGAAGAAGAAGGGCTGCCTGGAGGTCGTCCATGCAGCCACATTAGTCGCGTCCTTCAGGTTGTGCTGAGCCTGCCTGGGTAATTGCCGGGAAAGTGCCGGCAATAACCCCGCATGTTCAGGTCAGCCGAACTTCCAGCGGCTACCCTCAGCCGTGTCCTCGATCACGATGCCGAGTTCCGCGAGCCGGTCGCGGATGCGGTCCGAGGATTCAAAGTCACGGTTCAGCCGTGCAACCTTGCGCTGCTCCATGAGGAGGTCCAGTGTGCCTGCAAGAACCGCATCTTCATTCCCTCCACCCGACCTTGCGTCACCGGCGAGGCCGAGCACGTCGATGAGCGTGGTACTCAGGAACGCCTGACTGGCCAGGAGGAACGACTCGTCAGCTTCACCTGCTGCCACGAGCCGGTTGATCTCCCTGACCGCGTCGAACAGCGCGGCCAGCGCCTGAGGGGTGTTGAGGTCATCGTTCATCGCTTCGGTGAAGCGTTCACGGAAAGGATCCACAAGCGGATGGCGTGCCTCAGCATCAGGTTCCGGGACCCGACTGTTCACGTCGCGCAGTGTCTCCTGCAGTCGCCGCAGCCCCTGGGTGGCGGCCTCGAGCCCTTCCCGGGTGAAGTCGACGACACTGCGGTAATGCGCACGGAGCAGGTAGAAGCGCACGGAGACACCGTCGTACTGGTCGAACAGGTCGGCAAGCGTGACGAAATGATCCCGCGACTTCGACATCTTCTCGCTTTCGAGCGTGATCATGTTGAAGTGCATCCAGTAGCGCGCGAAGGGCTTGCCGGCACCGTGTGCCTGAGCGATCTCCGCCTCGTGGTGCGGGAACACCAGGTCGAGCCCGCCGCCGTGGATATCGAACTCTTCGCCCAGGTACTTGATGCTCATGGCGGTGCACTCAATGTGCCAGCCGGGGTAACCGCGGCCCCAGGGACTGGGCCACTGCATGATGTGACCGCCTTCAGCCCGCTTCCACAGCGCGAAGTCACGCGGGTTGCGTTTCTCGGAGCGGACTGCCACGCGGGCACCCGCTTCCTGTTCTTCGGCGTCCCGGCCCGACAGCTGCCCGTACCCGTCGAAGGCACTCACGTCGAAATAGACGCTGCCATCAGTCTCGTAGGCCATGCCGCGGTCCATCAGCTCTACGATCAGTTCGATCTGTTCGGTGATATGGCCGCTGGCCCGGGGCGTCACGTCAGGACGGCGTACGTTCAGGGCGTTCATCGCGTCCTGGTAAGCCCAGAAGTACTTGTCGGCCAGTTCCATTGGTTCGAGGCGCTCGAGGGCCGCCCGCCTGACCAGCTTGTCCTCGCCTTCATCCGCGTCATCGACCAGGTGACCGACGTCGGTGATATTGGACACGAGCCGCACGTGCATGCCCTGCAGCTCGAGCCAGCGCTTGAGCACGTCAAACAACACCGGCGCCCGGGCATGGCCCAGGTGAGGTTCCGAGTAGACGGTGGGACCGCAGTAATAGATGCCCACGTGCCCGGGAACCACAGACCTGAACTCTTCCTTGCTCCGACTCAGGGTGTTGTAAAGCATGAGCGCCATAAGAACGACAATCTATCATCTTGAGTGCAATTCCCATGCAGCGTGCCTTGGGTGTCACAATGCAGTGGATGGATTATGTGACGGTCGCCGGCTTCACCGAGCATACGGAAGTGATAAAAGGCTCCAGGTTCATCGCCTGGGCATCGCCGGTATCGACCGAGGACGAGGCTCAGGAACTCCTGGCAAGGGCGCGCGCCGACCACCCGGACGCAACGCATCACTGCTCGGCGTGGCGCCTGGGCGAGACGGTCCGCTTCTCCGACGACGGGGAGCCTGGCGGGACCGCAGGCCGGCCCATGCTCGAGGTGCTGTTGCGCCGCAACCTGCAGTTCGCAGCGGTGATCGTCATCCGCTACTACGGAGGTACGAAACTCGGAGCTGGCGGGCTGGTACGCGCCTACTCCGGCAGCGCAGCCAAGGCACTCGACGCAGCCGGCACCCGCGAAGTGCTTGAACAGGGAACACTCGCGCTCACGGTGCCTTTCGCCCTGGTCGATTCGGTAATAAGATTCGTAGCCGACCAGCCCGGCGTGAAGACGAAAAGCAGCGAGTATTCAGCCGAAGGCCTTGAAATTGAGCTGGAGATGCCGGTGGGTCAGGTGGCAGGGCTGAAAGAACAGCTCACGGACCACACCCGTGACGAACTGACCTTCAGGGAATGAAGGCAGTTCATGGAGCACTTCTCACAGCTGCCGGCTGCATAATCCCTGCATGAAACGCATCGTTCTTGTAATCATGGGACTGCTCCTCCTTGCCGGCTGCGTGCCTGGAACGGCACGGGATGACCGGACGCCGGAGATTGCCACGATCATCGTCAACGCCCCGCGTGAAGATGCCGTACCCGGGCTTGCCGACGCGCTGGAAGATGAGATGCGCCTGCACCCGGACTGCTGCAGCTTCGACATCCACTGGTCACGGCCCGTGCGGGCCCAGGAACGCCAGCGGGACATGTACAGTCACCGCGCTTTCATATCGATCGGCAGCATCGCCCGCAGCCTGGGAACACGCTGGGGCATCATGGTCAGCGCCGACGGGTACGTCCGTGAGGTGATGGAGCTCGGCTCCAGCCTGCACGTGCACGTCACAACCGGTGTCAGGCTGCACGTCACGGATGATGAGGGCGAAGTGCTGGCCACGTTCTACAGCCGGACCGCGCAGGGAAGCCGGTTCCAGCCGGCAGCGCAGGAACTCGCAAGCGAGTACCGGGAACCACTGCTGCAGGAACTGGCAGAAAGCCTTCTGCCTGATGTAGCCGCTCCGGCAGTCAGTTTCCTGAACGGGCTGGCCGAAGCTCAGCGGAAGTAATTGCGGATTATGTCCTGATACTCAAGCGGCACGTTGCCACCGGTGAGCGAGCGTTCCACTGCTTCGCCGAGGCGGCCCGGTGAGGCGCCGGGTGGCAGTTCGACGTCACTGAAACCGGGCAGCCGCACATCGCCACCGATGTTGACCTCGTTGCCCAGCAGCTGGCCTTCCAGGAACTCTTCTTCGCCTTCGGCTCCTGAGCGTTCCTGCTCGAGCGCCACACCTTCCACGCCCGGACCGCCGCCTGCGCTGTCCCCGTCTTCCTCACCCTCGGTCAAACCCGGCGTGCCGTCTTCCTGATTCTGATCATCCGTCGGCACGGGAGCATCTCCGGGTTGCTCGCCGTCACCTGCCGGCTCGGCCGGTTCGCCCGGCTGCTCGGGACCGGGCTCGTCGAGCTCGTCCTGCTGTTCTCCTTCACCGTCCTCGGCCGCAGCGTCCGCGCCCGTCTGGCCTTCGGACTGCGATTCGGCTGGGTCTTCGGTGTCCTGGTCGAACGGCGCAGTGGAATCCGAGTCTTCCTGTTCGTCTTCACTGCGTTCGCTTTCCTCGGCGTCAGCGGGTACAGGCGTGCCTGGAATCTCCGGAGCCGGCTCGGGTTCACGGGGCCGTTCGCGCAGGTTGTCGAGGAAGCGGTCAAGGACGTCTCCTTCCCGCTCGGTGCCGGGCGTTTCGGCGGACGCTGCGCTGGAAGGTTCCTGGCGGCCGTCGCCTGCCTGTTCGACGTTGGGAGCAACGAGCTCCTCGGCTTCCGGTTCTGCTTCAGCTTCTTCCGCAGCTGCTTCGTCATCAATGGGTTCCTCAGCAGGGGCTTCGGGTGCGGCCGCGAGCTGCTCCGGCGGTGGTGGGGGAGGCGGGCTGGCGGTCCACGGCGCGGACAGCTGCAGCGCGGGCAGCAGGATGATCGCGATGGCCAGGATCAGGGCAGCCAGCCACCATTCATTGAACTTCGGCTGGTCCATGCCGGCGATGCTTGCCCGGGCGCGGGCCCTGACACTGTTGCGGAATCCGAAGTCATCGCGGGGTTGACGCTCGAGGGCGAGGGCGGTCTCGTACGCCATCCCAGTCTGCTGCGTTAAAAAGCCGAAAGCCCAACTACGGCTTCCATGCACAGGCCACACCACACCAACAACACCGGCGAGCAGGCTCAGACCGAGGTGCGCTGCGAAGCCGAAGCCCGCGACCCAGCACGCGACCGCGGCCACGAGCATCAGGACCGAACCGCGCGTAAGACGGATATGCCGGTTGCGCTGCCGCTCCAGCCTCAGGTGCAGGTTGAAATCGCCGCTCAGCTTCATGAGGCCTCTGACTTTCTTCCAATCAGCATAACCACGAGACCGGCCACGGCCAGTAACGACCAGCTCACCACCCTCGGCCAGTCGTCAGCCGTGATGATCGCCAGCGGACTCAGCAACGTTACGGCGAACAGCTCGTCAACCGCTGCGAACAGCAGCAGGACCACAACGGAGACTGGCAGCGCCAGCCACGGCGCGCGTGGCACAAGCCGCGCGCCTGCCAGCGCAACGCCGTAAAGCCCCAGCGGGAACACCAGATCGAAGGTGACAGACAATGGGAGCGACGCGGCAGGATAGCTGGCAGCGAACGTCACGAGTTCGAAAGGAACAGTCACGACCTGCACGCACAGCAGAGCCAGCCAGCCGGCGAACTGTTCCACCCGCGATCCTGGGCCCGCCCGCAGCGCCAGGTACAGAGCCAACAACCCGAGAGTGACCCGGCGTACTGCACTGACGTTGAACCACGAGTCATTGACTGCGAGCGGATTGCCGGTCCACGAGAACACGAGGGTCAGCGACAGGGCCAGAAGGATGAGTGACAGAGCCTGGGTGAGGTCCTCGCTGCGCAGGCGCCTATCGAGCGCGGCGTAAACGTTCACAGTGGTGTCTCCGGCAGGAAGACCTCGATGAGGCCGTCACTGACGCTGGCGCCGCTGCCTTCAGGGAAGAACACGAGGATGTCGTCAGTGTCGCCACCGTCAGCAGGGGCGTTGCCGCTTGCCGCCAGCACTGGTCTGCTGAACAGCTGCACCGGCCGCCAGCGCGGAGCCAGCACACTGGTGGAACCGTCACTGAATACGTAGGGTGTGGCCACAAGCGGCCGGTAACTGCCATCAAGGTCAAGCTCACCGCCACTGCGGTCCAGGACCTGCAGGGTGGAGTAACTGCGGCTGAGCCCGCCGGCGCTGACCCTCAGTTGCAGTGTGCCTGCGACCTGCGCCGGTTGCGGCATGAGGGTGGGCCAGGCCAGCACTGCCACCAGCAGACCGATGGCTGTTCCGGCAACCGCACCGGGCAGGCCGGCACTCCGGAAAAGAAGCACCGCGCCCACGCAGTAAACAAGGATGAGCGGCACCAGGAACACCAGCCGGACCGGTGGCGTGAGGTCCAGGTCGTTGCGGGAGGCAAGGTACTGCTCGAGCGCGGCTGTGTCCGGCAGGGACTGTAACGTTGAGACGTCGTCACCCAGCATGATCTGGCCTGCACCGAGCCGGGTAACAGGTCCGTCAGCCAGCAGCAGGACGTCAGCGAAGCTTGCTGGCAGGGACTCCAGGATCACCACATTGGCGCCGGCCACGGCCGCTGCAGCTACCGCCTGGGTTGATGGTGGCGCGGTAGTGCCATCGATAATGAGCATGGAAACGCCGTCCCAGGCAGCGAGCCGTTCGGGCAGGCGCGCCGATGGTTGGGCTACCAGCCTGGTGTCAGCGGGTACTAGACCGGCATGCCGGGCGGCCGCTGTCGACAGGACGACTGCCAGCGGCCGGGAATCCAGGTCGCGCGGGTGGAACGAGCCGGACGCTATCACGCGCTGCGGGGTGCTGGCGGTCCAGGTGAAGCTCTGCCACGCCGGAACGAACAGGTCGTCTTCAAGCACGGTCAGGCCGGGTCCGCCGGCCAGCTCGAAGGTGTGCACTGCAGGCAGTGAGCCGCTGCGCAGGTCGCCCTGATCGATCCTGAACGTCAGTGTGACGCGCGAGAAGTCACGGAAACTGAATTCGAACGGATTCCAGCGGCCGGCGACCACGTCGCCGTCAAAACCCATGCTCAGGGTCGCGTCCTGGGACCGGCCGGTGCCAGCCAGGAGGAGCAGAAGGATGAGCAGCCAGACGCGGTACACCTGCCGATTGTACCGCCCGGCTTCAGCCCGGGCCGAGCACTATCGCACTGACGATGCGGCGCTGCACGTTCCGGTTCAGCAGTTCGCCCCCTGCATACAGCGCCGCGCTGCCGCCGCTGTCCAGGCGCATCGCCTGGCCTGCACCGAGCGACAGGAACAGTGGGACCAGATCCTGGGCGCGCATCGTGTCAGCCACGACCAGCAGGGTGGTTCCGTCAGGCGTGATGCCGATGGCGGATTGCGAGGTGTAATCGTCCAGGATGCGCTGGCCCCGCTGGAACGTTTCCAGCTCCGGCTGGAAAGCGGGCCTGCCGTCGTTCACCAGCAGTGGTCCGCCTTCGACGGCGTAGCGGGCCTGGTCGAAGAACGACGGATTGAAGCGGATGTCGTACGTCACGCGCCCACCTTCGTTGATCAGCGCCAGTTCGCGCAGCTCGGGGTTGTAGGCGATGGCCGAGCCGTTCTCAGGCACCGTGACGGGTCCGACGACGTTGGCCGTGACCAGTCCGTTCTCGATGACCAGCACGCCGCGGCTGGCGTCGCCGGCGCGCTGGCCGCCGGTTTCGAACACCTCTATGCCCGTGTGGCCGGCTGGTGCGCGGACTTCGTTCAGACCGGAGCGCACCACGACCTCGGCGGACGTGCGGGCGATGTAAGCCTGGTGGCCGTTGAAGCCGATGCTGGCGCGGCCCAGGCTGGGCAGGCTGTCGAGTTCACCTGCGACCCGGAGGAGACCGATGTGATCGTGGGTCGTGGTGTTGAAGTAACCGGCGTTGATGGCGACGATGCTGCCGCGGGCCAGTTCGGTGAGCGTGGCAGGCTCGCGGCTGCTGCCGACGACTCGCCACTGGCCGGCGCCCGGAGCGACCTTGAGGACGTGCACCTGCGAGGTGCTGCTGCCGTTCGGATAGCGGAACTGGTGGTAAGTCACTCCGTTAGCGATCTGCCGGACGGTCTCGCCGGTGATCGGGACGGGGTCAGCAAGTACCGTCGGGGTGACCGGCGGCGTGAAGGCGCCTGTGGTGGGGACCAGGTCGATGACCAGGCGTACCGGATCGGGAATCGCGAACACGTTGTAGCTGTAAGCCGGGCCGGAAGGCGTGATGCTGACCGTATCGCCCAGGAAGCGAACGGTTACGCCGCGCTCACTGAACGTCGACTGGGCCGGAGGCTGGATGCCTGGTGCCAGCCTCAGTTCGACGGGCTGGCCGCCGGCGCGGCTGCCGCTGGTGGTGAGTGGCGCCAGTCTCGCGACGGAGTTCAGCTGGGGCAGGTCGAAGACCACGCGCACTTCACCACTGCCGCCGAAGCGCACGTCACTGATGCGGGCGACACCCGGATCGGCCGGCTCAACCTGCGGCCTGGCAGGCGCCTGGAAAGCGGGAGTCGTCGGCGGCTGCGCAGGGGCGGGCTCGAACGCGGACGGCCGGGGCGCTGCCTCAGGGGGCGCGGTCGCTGCACCGGTCACGAGGTCGAGGAGTTCGCGGCTGACGCTGACGCCCTGTCCGACTATGAACGGGTCAGGGATCGCGGCTCCGCTGGTCCAGCCGAGGCCGAAGATGTACATGTCCGAGTAATGTTCGCTGTGGATTTCAAGCGCGCCTGGGTGCACGGTGTACGTGCCTTCCGGCAAGCGGTGTTGTGCACTGGCGGTAGCTGCGAAAAGGAAGAGGAACAGCAGTAGCAGCATGCGGGGGTTGGCTGAGAAATACTTCACTACTGTCCAGCGTTACCCGCCCGCGTTTTAGCTTGATGAGACTTCAGCGGACGCCTTCGTGGAACAGCGTCAGGAACGGCTCTGCGTCGATGGCGCCGCCCAGCACCTGGCTGAGGGCCAGGGCGATGAAGTGCGCGTCGTAATCCACACGGTTGAAACTGAGTGCGCCTACGCTGAGCGCCTGACTTCGCATGGCACTCACGCCAGTCGATGCCAGGTCGACGAGCGTCAGGTGCGGACCCAGCACGTGACCGGGGACGTTCATGCGGGGGTCCAGGCGCACGATCAGGTCACTGTCCTGCAGATGCCGTTCCGCCAGTGGATCGCTGAACATGCGCGTCATGACCCGCGTGGAAGCAGCGAGCACCGGAACGGACTGTTCGGCTTCAGGCCGGTTGCTGGCCAGTACCGCAAGTTCCGCAACTCCCAGGCTGGACAGTTCACGGGCGATCGCCTTGACCTGTGGCCCGGCGCCCAGGATGGTAGCGCGCGCGTCACGGGCGTCCCACTGGGCGGACTTCAGCATCATGCCAACGGCGCGGCCGAAGTTGTACTCACCGATAAGGCCGGCGGGCGTTACGGTGATGGTGTCTGCAGCGCCTGAATCCTGGACTTCCATGCTGCTGCGCTGCAGCAGTGCGGGCACCTCGAGCTGCTGTTCCGGATCGACCACGAGCGCACCTGCGAACTCGACGGCAGCCAGTGCCTTGAGCATCTGGGCTGCGGAATTCTCGCGAATGGGATGCAGGTGGAAGCGGCCCAGCGGGTCGCGGAAACGCCACAGGTTCCGTTGCAGTTGCGCGTCGCTGGTAAGGGTGGCCACGAGATGCATGCAGGGCAGTATAACCAGCGTGCAGCGGATCCGGCAGAAGCGGACGCACGCGGCGCGGCCGGCATGTAACAATTGCCTGCATGCCGCCACTCGTTGCGGCAGGGAAAGGCTGGATAAGACAATGCAGGTAGTTCTTCCGGACGGCAAGAAACTCGAACTGGAGGGTGCCGCGACTGGCTTCGACGTCGCCGCCGCCATCGGGCCTGGGCTCGCCAAAGCAGCCCGGGGCATCACCGTGAACGGTCAGACGACCGACCTGTTCACTGAGGTACCGGACGGAGCCACTGTCGCCATCCTGACTGACCGTGATGACGAGATCGTCGATCTGGGTCGCCACACCCTGGCGCACATAACCGCCCAGGCTGTCCGCGAGCACCTGAAAGCAGAAGGCCACGCACCCGAATCGGTGCACATGGGCATCGGACCGGTCATCGAGAACGGTTTCTATTACGACTTCGACCTTCCGCGCAACCTGACTCCGGAGGACCTGCCGGAGATCGAGAAGCGCATGCGCCACATCATCAAGCAGAACCTGCGGCTGCGCAAGTTCGAACTGCCGCGCAGCGAGGCGCTGGAGCGCTACCGGCAGCTCGGCGATCCGTACAAGCAGGAGCTGATCAGCGACCTGCCCGAGGGCGAGGTCATCAGTTTCTATGAGCAGGGTGGGGAAGAAGGCTTCGCCGACCTGTGCCGCGGACCGCACGTCCCGGGAACCGGTCACGTCCCGAAGCACTTCAGGCTCATGAGCCTGGCAGGCGCCTACTGGCGCGGTGACGAATCACGCCCGATGCTGCAGCGGGTGTACGGCGTTGCCTTCAATACGAAGGAAGAACTCGACCACCACCTGTGGCAGATCGAGGAAGCGAAGAAACGCGACCACCGCAAGCTGGGCCGCGAGCTGGAACTGTTCACCTTCACTGACGAGGTCGGCCCCGGCCTGCCGCTGTTCCTGCCGCGCGGCGAGATCATCCGCCACGAGATGGAACGCTTCGTGCGCGAGCAGCAGACCCAGTTCGGTTACGACCACGTGTGGACCGGCCACCTCGTCAAGGAAGAGCTCTACCAGCGTTCCGGGCACATCGAGAACTACGAGGAAGACATGTTCCCGGCCATGGTGGACGAAGAAGTCCGCTACCGGCTCAAGCCCATGAACTGCCCCAGCCACATGACGCTGTTCAACACCCAGCACCACTCGTACCGGGATCTGCCGCTGCGCTACGCGGAGTTCGCCACGCTCTACCGCTACGAGAAATCCGGCCAGCTGAGCGGCCTGACCCGGGTGCGTGCACTGACCCAGGACGACGCGCACATCTTCTGCACCGAGGAGCAGATCCAGAGCGAGTTCGCCCTTGCCCTGAGGCTCATCCGTGCAACCCTGGAAACCTACGGCCTGACTGATTACTACGTGCAGCTGTCACTGCGCGGCGAGGAAGGCAAGTACGTCGCTGATGACGACAAGTGGAACCGCGCGACCGAAGCGCTGCGCAACGCCCTCGATGCCGAAGGCGTCCAGTACCGCGAAGCTTACGGCGAGGCCGCCTTCTACGGTCCCAAGGCAGACTTCATGGCCAGCGACGCCCTCGGCCGTGAGTGGCAGCTGTCAACCATCCAGGTGGACTTCATCCAGCCAGCCCGGCTGGACTGCACTTACATCGGCGAGGACGGTTCCAGGCACACGCCGGTCGTGATCCACCGCGCGGTGACCGGCTCGACTGAACGGTTCATGGGCGTCATGATCGAACACTTCGCCGGCGACCTGCCGCTGTGGCTCGCACCCGAGCAGGTGCGGGTCGTGCCCATCTCCGACAAGTACCGCGACGAGGCACTCGAACTGGTCGGCCGCCTCAAGGAAGCAGGCCTGCGGGCCGGAATCGCAGCCGAAAGCGAACGCATGAACGCTGCCGTCCGCGACGCTGAACTGCTGAAGATCCCTTACACCGTGATCCTGGGCGAGAAGGAACTGGCAGAAGGACTGGTCAGCTTCCGCAGCCGCAAGGAAGACAGCCGCAACCTGGTGCCTGAGGCCGCGTTCATCGAGCACCTCAGTGCTGCCAGCAGCGGCCGGGTGCTGGAGATCAGTCCGCTCGCCGACTGAGATCAGCCCAGTGAAATGGAAGTGGCCGGATCCCGCATCTGCGGAGTCCGGCCACTGAAGTTTCGGTAAGTCGCCTGTTACTGAGCTGCGCGCTCCAGGATGACGACGCGTTCCATGAAGTCAGGGGCAGGCCAGAAGCCCACGACGACTTCGCCTTCACGGGTCGTTCCCAGGATGCCGTTGCGGCCTTCGAGTTCGAAGGTGCGGCCGCGGGCCGGGAGTTCGCCGAGTGCCTCTTCGAGGTGGTCCTCGAGCGTGATGCTGTCGTCGCCGGAAAACTCGATGCCCTGCGCCGCGACTTCAGCCAGGGTGTCGGTAAGGCGCACCACGTAATTGGGCTGCTGCGGGTCGATGCGGTTGATCTCGTCAAGCACATCCATGCCTGCGGTCACGCGGCCGAACACGCTGTGGCGGTCGTCCAGGTGCGGGGTGTCGCGGAAGGTGATGAAGAACTGCGAGCCGTTGGTGGCAGGGCCGGAGTTCGCCATCGACAGGATGCCGGGCACGTCGTGCCTGAGCTCGGGGTGGAACTCGTCAGCGAAGGTGTAGCCGGGTCCACCGGTGCCGGTGCCGGTGGGGTCACCGGTCTGGGCCATGAAGTCTTCCAGGACGCGGTGGAAGACGATTCCGTCGTAATAACGGTTCAGTGCCAGGAACACGAAATTGTTGACGGTCATCGGTACCTTGTCAGCGAACAGTTCGACCTGGATGGTGCCCGCGCTGGTCTGGATGAGGGCGGCGTACTCGCTGCCTTCGTTCAGGACCTGTTCGGGAGCTGCGAAGTTCAGTTCGCGCTCTGCTGATGGCTCGACCACGGTGTAGCCTTCAGGGATTTCCAGGCCTGCGATCTCGCTGCGGCTTACCGGTTCTTCCTGGGCGAAAACCGTGTTCTTGCGGGCGGCCAGGAACATTCCTCCGCCCAGTACCGCTGCGAGCAGCAGTGACGGCGTTACGACTTTTTTCAAGAGATCAAATCCTTTCATGTGCGCCAGTGTATAGCAGTCAGGACCGGCATATTGTCAGCCGTTCAGAACGGAGTGTCCACGCTCTGCGCGGCGGGTTCGGCAGCCGGTGCCCACGGGTTCTGCCTCCGCTCCCTGAGCAGCAGGTCCCGGTCAAGAGTAACCGACGCCCGTACCCAAGGGCATGTCTCGGTGATCACCGAAGCTGCCGTGGGGTCGAAGCGGACACCCTCAGGTTCGTAGGTGACGATCTGACCGTCGACCTTGAGCCTGAACCGTACCGGCAGGACGCCTGTGTGCTCGTCAAGGTGTGATCGGAAGTCAGCCAGCGCCTGACGCGTGACGGCCTCCGGGTCGAACTCAAACAGCGCGATCTGCGGCAGGCTGCCGCGGTCTTCCCAGGGGATGAGCCGGTCGGCCACAAGCCTGAACTCGCCGTCTTCGAGCGAAGCTTCCACGACCAGCACGACCGGCAGTTCATCGACCAGGATGTCAGCTATCTCTTCGTACGTCCTGGAGAATGCGACTACCTCGCGGCTTCCTGACTCGTCGGCGATGTCGAAGCGGGCCATCATCGTGCCCTTGCGCGTCTGGCGTTTGGTTACCCGCTGCAGGATCCCGGCCAGTGCCATGCGTGTCCGGCCGCGCTTGTTGAGTGCCGAAGGGTCGAGCTGCTCGAACCAGCTCTGCGCGGCCGCGACGCTGCAGCTGGCGGCGGCCGACAGGCCGGGGAAAGAACTCATCGGATGGTCAGAAATGTACAGTCCCAGCGAGTCTTTCTCCATCGCCAGCAGCTCCAGGCGGCTGTACGGTTCGGTCTGGCTCAGGGCGGGTGGTCCCACTTCCAGGTCACCGAACAGGCCCATCTGCCCGCCGGCAGCCTGTTCACGCTGCTCGGTGCCCCATTTGAGGGCCATCTCGGCGCTGGCCAGCAGGCTGCTGCGGTCGCCCAGGCTGTCGAAGGCACCGGCCTTGATGAGGTACTCGAGTGCGCGGCGGTTCAGGCCGGTGACACGTTTGCCGAAGTCGAACAGGTCGCGGTAAGGACCGTTGCGGGTGCGTTCGGCGATGATCTCGTCGATCACGCCTTCACCCACGTTGCGGATTCCGTACAGGCCGAAGCGCACGTCGGCACCGACGGGGGTGAAGTCGGCGCGGGATTCGTTGATGTCGGGCGGCAGTACCTCGACGCCCAGGCTGCGCGAGTCGTTGACGTACTCGGCTACCTTGTCGGAGTCTCCGCGCTCGATGGTCAGGAGGGCGGCAGCGAACTCGACAGGGTAGTGAGCCTTCAGGTAGGCCGTCTGGTACGCCAGGATGACGTAGGCGGCGCTGTGGCTCTTGTTGAAGCCGTAGTTGGCGAACTTCTCAAGCAGGTCGAAGATGCGCGTCGCTTCCGCCCGCTCCAGTCCCTTGTGGTCGGTTCCCGCCATGAACAGGTCGCGCTGCGCTGCCATCTCGTCGACCTTCTTCTTGCCCATGACGCGCCGCAGGATGTCGGCTTCGCCGAGCGTGAAACCGGCGACCGCCTGGGCGATCTGCATGACCTGTTCCTGGTACACGGGAATCCCGTACGTCTCCCTGAGGATCGGTTCCAGCAGCGGAGCGGTCTGCGGGTACTCGTCGTAGGACACTTCCTCCTCGCCGCGGAACCTGCGGGCGTAGGTGGGGATGTTCTCCATGGGACCGGGCCGGTACAGGGCGTTGAGCGCGATGAGGTCTTCAAGGCGCCTGGGTCCGACCCGCCTGAGCAGGTCGATCATGCCGGCCGATTCGAACTGGAACACGCCCTTGGCGTCGCCGCGGCAGAACAGTTCGAACGTCTTCGGGTCGTCTATCGGGAACGAATCAGGATCCAGCTCGATGCCGTGTGCTTCCTGGATGATCCTTACTGCTGCTTCGATGAACGACAGGGTGCGCAGGCCCAGGAAGTCCATCTTGATGAAACCAAGGTCCTCGCTGGCGCTCATGTCGTACTGCACTACTGCCAGGCCGTCGTTGCTGCGGAACAGCGGAGCCAGGTCCTGGATCGGGTCGCGGCCGATTATGACCCCGGCGGCGTGCACGGACGCGTGCCGGGTGAGACCCTCGATGGCCATGGCTACGTCGATGAAGCTGCTGGCGCCGGCTTCGTACATGTCCCGGAACTCGCTCACTTCCTTGAGCGAGTCGGAGATGCTCTTGGACTTGCCGAATATGACGGGGATCAGTTTGCTCGCCTTGTCGGCCTCGCCATACGGCACGTCGAGCACGCGGGCTGCGTCGCGGATGGCGGCCTTGGAGGCCATGGTTCCGAAGGTGGCGATATGGGCCACTCGGTCTTCACCGTACTTCTCGCGTACGTAATCGATGACTTCGCCGCGCCGGGCGTCGGAGAAGTCGATGTCGAAGTCAGGCATGCTGACCCGGTCGGGGTTCAGGAACCGCTCGAACAGCAGGTTGAAGCCGAGCGGTTCGACGTTGGTGATCCGCAGGGCGTAGGCGACTATCGAGCCTGCGCCCGATCCACGGCCTGGTCCGACTGCGATCCGCTGGGATTTCGCCCAGTTGATGAAGTCGGCGACTATCAGGAAGTAGTCGGGGAAGCCCATGGCGATGATGACGCCCAGCTCGAACTCCCCGCGCCGCAGCTTGCTGGCGGCTTCCGGGTCGTGCCATTCCGTCTCGAACGCGTCAAGGTGCGGGTACTCGTACGTTCCGAAGTTAGCGCCATCCTTGACCGGCTGCTTGCCGGTTTCAGCCTGCCGGGCCAGTCTCAGGAACACGTCCTCGAGAGGCAGGTCGGCGGCAGACGGCGTGGCCCCGCTGAGCTTCTCGCTGCTGGCGAGGTAAGCGCGCCACAGTGACTCATCCAGGTCGGCGTAACGCTGCATCAGGCCTTCGTACGTCTGGACGCGCAGCTGCTCAGCCAGGGTGCGGCCTTCGGCGACTTCGATGACCGGCATCTGGTAGACGCGCTTGTTGCCGATGGGCAGCTCTACGTTGCACATGTCAGCGATGTGCATGGTGTTGCTGAGGGCACCCGCGTATTCGGATTCCGGGATGGCTATGGCCATCTCATCGGGTGACTTGACGTAGAACTCGTCGCAGGGGAACTTGAAACGGACCTCGTCACTGATCAGCTTCTTCGTCTGGATCGCGAGCAGAGCGTCGTGCGGGCGGGCGTCCTCCTTGCGGACGTAATGCCCGTCGTTGGTGGCTGCCATCCCAAGTCCGTACTTGTTGGCCAGTTCCTTCAGCATGGGGTTCAGTCGCCGCTGTTCCTCGATGCCGTGATCCTGAAGTTCGATGAAGTAACGGTCGCTGCCGAATATCTGCAGGTACTGCTGGAGCAGTTCCTCGCCGCGCTCGAAGCTGGCGTCGAGCAGCGTGCGAGGCAGCTGGCCGCCCAGGCATCCCGAGAGCGCGATTATGCCGGCGTTGTGCTCGCGGAGCAGTTCGATGTCGATGCGCGGTTTGGTGTAGAAGCCTTCCAGCCAGGCGCGGCTGTTCAGCCGGCAGAGGTTCTGATAGCCCTCGAAGTCTTTTGCCAGCAGGGTCAGGTGGAAGTACCCGCCGTCGAGTCTTGATTCGGGTCGGCGCCGGTCGAACCGGGAACCTGCGGTGACGTACGCCTCGAATCCGAGGATGGGCTTGACGCCTGCGGCTGTGGCGGTCTTGTAGAACTGCACGGCACCGTGCATGTTGCCGTGGTCGGTCATGGCGACTGCCGGGTTGTCAGGCGTGACTTCCTTGACCCAGTCGATCAGGTCATTTATGCGCGCAGCCCCGTCCAGAAGGCTGTAATCGGTGTGCTGGTGCAGGTGGGCAAACTGACGTGGTGCCTCCTTGGCACTGGCTTCATTCATGACTGCGATTGTACCCGTGACCTGCTTGCGGTCTGCTCCGGTCGCTTACTGCCCGTGAGCCGTTGAGGTGTTTAGGGCCATCGTCATTGTCGCTTTAACGGCGCTTTAACGGCATGTAACTACCATTCACTCACCTCAGCGGATCACACGCTCCGATGGCGCGACCAATGCCGCTGGGAACGAAAGGATTGACGATGAAACAGACGACTTACCTGATCTTCGCTGGTGTGGCCCTGTTCCTGGCCTCATGCAGCCGCGCGCCAGCGGACACGAACGACCCATATGCGGACCCCGGAACTCCTCCGCCTCCCACCATCACGAACCCGACCGTCCATCCGGCCATGAGCCTGAGTGCGCCCGACGCCAACGACCTCGTCACCATCAACGTGGCCGGCATGGTGGCGCGCGATTCGAGTGCCCTGAGCACCGCTCAGCTGCGCGACATGTTCACCGTTGTCGAGGACGGCGTCGTAAAGGGGATCACCGTCGCCGAGATCGGTGATGGCACCCGTGCCGGTGCGGATATCGCATTTGTTTTCGATACCACTGGCAGCATGGCTGCCCAGATTGCCGGGGTCAAGGAAAGTATCATTGATTTCGCCAACTACCTTGATTCGAGCGGACTGGATGTTCAGCTTGGTTCAATCACATTTGGTGATGCTTTCGACACGGTTGTTGCAGATTCGTCAAGCAGTGGGGTAAGCCTCTCAGGTTCGGTTCCACCCAGTTTCGATCGTAGCGAGAGACCGTCCTTGCAGCTCACGGCAGACGTGACGGCCTTCCAGACGTTTATCGAAGAGCAAAGCGCTGCTGGTGGCAATCAGACCCCCGAGAACGCCCTGGGCGCTCTCGCCTACGCTCACCAGGCAATGAACTGGCGGGCTGGCGCGCAGTGCATACTGGTTGTCATCACTGACGCGGTTGCCTGGTCACATGTGAACCCGGGCGACGGTATAGCAGCGGGCAGCATGTGGTACCCACCCACTGCGGCGGACACTCTGGCAGATCTGCGGGGCGACTGCGTGGTCCACGTGATATCACCCGCTTTTTCTGACAGTCTCCCCGAGGCGCACCATGACATGGCCCTGTTCACGGGTGTCGATGGCACTGGCGGCGTGTTTGTGGAGCGTGCGCGCTACGCAACCGAACCTCTTGACCTGACTGAACTCCCCATCAGTGACGTGCTGGCCTCCGGCTACGTAGTCCGCTACCGGGCAACTGTCGACGGTACGGAGCACACCGTCAGGCTGGTCGTAGACGACGGAGCTGACCTGCGCGGTGAGTCCACCCGTACGGTCGCTTACTGACCACTGGCAGTACAGGTTTATCCAAAGGTGGGGTTGGCTCGGTGCCGACCCCACCTCTCATGGTCCTTTCGTTTGACACGCCTCGTCAGGCAGTGGTAATCTTGCGTTCGCCTTGGCGCCAGTCGGGCGACACCGGCCGTTGCCAATATGGCGCCGTAGCCAAGTGGTAAGGCAGAGGACTGCAAATCCTCCATTCACCGGTTCGAATCCGGTCGGCGCCTCCAACCTTCAGCGGTTGGGGCCCAGCAGCAAGTGCAGGCGCGTAGCTCAGGGGGAGAGCGCTACATTGACACTGTAGAGGTCGGCGGTTCAATCCCGCCCGCGCCTACCAGACAGAAAAGGGAGTCCGCTTAAGTTGCGGACTCCCTTCTTAATTCATTCAGGAATTTCGCTTTTGAACTTCGGATATTCAGGGAGTGATCCTGGTTATCCAGTCGGTGAGCTTGACGTTTTCCAGACCCAGGTCGTCGTAG
This sequence comes from uncultured Trueperaceae bacterium, assembly GCA_937911855.1. Taxonomy (GTDB): domain Bacteria; phylum Deinococcota; class Deinococci; order Deinococcales; family Trueperaceae; genus CALDPK01. The sequence goes on from CALDPK010000143.1 coordinate 23,131, forward strand.
AGCCGGGGCGGCAGGCCGACGTCGCCCACCGCATCGCCCTCATGGAGCGTGCCTCGCCGGACGTCGTCCAGGTCGTGGCCGAGACGCTGCAGAGCAAGGCGTCGGCGGTGCTGACCATCCTGATCCAGCCGGAGACGCGCTGGGAGGCGTTCGCCGATCAGAGCCTGGCCAGCCTCGGCTACTTCCAGAACTGGTATTTGGCCG
>CALDPK010000144.1 GCA_937911855.1 uncultured Trueperaceae bacterium
CGCCGAATAATGATAGCTTGCGCACTACGATAAAACTGCCCAGCAGCCCGCAGCTCACTCCCAGGAAAATCGATCCAAGCAAAGCGAGCCGAAGCACTTCATCCTGCATAGTGAAGAAGCGAAGCGCTAGGCCTCCCCAATCGGATACTTCGATATCCCCAATCCGGGCCGCATGCAAAGATTGAGCCGCTGCCAAACCAACCGCGAACAATCCAAGCCGAAACAGACAGCTGCCGAGACGATTCATCGCGGATCCCGTATCACATTTGCCACTTCAGACATGATTGTGAGGCGGCCGCCATAGGTTTTCTGCAGCAATTCTTCGTTGTAGACTTCGGTTGCCGGACCGAAAGCCACCACGCGCATGTTCAGCAGCAGGAGCATGTCGAAATATTCACGCGCCGTCGGCAGATCATGATGCACCACCAGCACCGTGCGGCCGCGGGTGCGCAGCTCGCGCAGCAGTTCGATGATGGCGCGCTCGGTGGTTGCGTCCACGCCCTGGAACGGTTCGTCCATCAGGTAAACCTACGCCTCCTGCGCCTGTGCCCGCGCCAGGAAAACCCGCTGCTGCTGGCCACCGCTGAGCTGGCTGATCTGGCGGCGATGAAAATCCGCCATGCCAACACGCTCCAGGCAGTTCATGGCCAGCTCGCGTTCCTTCGCACCGGGACGGCGCAGCCAGCCCAGTTTGCCGTAGGTGCCCATCATGACTACGTCCAGCACCTGTGTGGGAAAATCCCAGTCTACAGAACCCCGTTGGGGCACATACGCGATGAGCGACCTCTGTTCGCGGTAGGGAGCGCCGTGGATGAAAATGCGTCCGGCGGCGGGTTTGACCAGGCCAAGAATGGATTTGAGCAGGGTGGTTTTGCCGCTGCCTGATGGTCCCATCACACCGAGGAACTCCCCGGATCTCACCGTCAGGTCGAATGAATCAAGGGCTGTATGGCTTAAGCCGCCGCGCTGGTCACCGTAAACCCGGGTGAGTCCGCGGGCGGTCAGTACGGCGTTCTTTGCTGTGGGGTCATGAACTGCTGTGTGCGTCTGCATCTGCACACCTCCTGTCGGCCATAACTTACGCCCGTCGCGCTGTCACTTTCCTGTTCGCAACCTTGCAGCACTGTCACCAAAGTGATGCAGTCCGGCTGCCGTGAAGCCGACCGTCACCGTGGTCCCCTCACCGACTGTCGAGGTGATTGCGATGGTGTGATTCAGCAGATCGCATACTTGAGCTGCCAGGTGCAGGCCCATGCCGGTCGAGGCTGCGCGACTCCGGTTGCTGGCGCCTGTGTAGAACCTGTCGAACACGCGGGGCAGTTCCTCGGGAGGGATCCCGGGTCCTTCATCGGTGATGCTGAGCTCGGTGCCGGTTACGTTGACGGTGACGTGCTGACCGTGCGCGCCGTACTTGATGGCGTTGACCAGTGACTGACGGATGACGACCTTAAGCCATTTCGGGTCGGTCTCGGCGAAAGCTTCCGGAGTGCCGGTGATGCGCGGGTACATGCCGGCCAGCAGCCAGCTGCTCCGCAGTTCGTTCACGCATTCGCGCGCCAGGGCGTTCAGGTCGGTCCTAACCACGTGCAGATCAAACTCGAACCGTTCAAGGCGGGCGATGCCCAGCATGATGTTGAGCCCCTGTTCCAGTCGGTCTGTTTCCTCGGCGATGCTGTCCCAGGCCTGGCCTTCGTTCTGCTGGGCGGTCAGCTGGATCACGGCTACCGGCGTTTTCATGTTGTGGATCCACTGGTCGAGGAAGGTGCGGTGCTGCTCCATCTGTTGCCTCAGTTCACCAAGTTCCGCGCCGTGGCGGGCGGTGCTGCGAGTCAGCAGCTCTGCAACGGCCCGCTGTTCACGCGAGGCCGGGTTCACGAGCGGTGCTGCTGAAGACTCCGCCAGGCGCTCTTTGATCTGTTGCCTGAACGAACGGTGCCGGCTGTAATCCACCCCGAGTATCAGGCTCGTGCTTACCAGGGCGAGCAATAGCAGGTAGGCCGCGTCTGCTACGTTCAGGGGCGCGACCGCCAGGTGGACGACCAGCAGCAGGAAGATCAGGGAGATGGTGAACGCCAGGAGCAGTGGTAGCCGGTCCAGCAGGTAATCGAGCGGCTTCACGGAAGCTCCAGCCGGTAACCTTCGCCACGCACGGTGTGGATGGCGCCCTGCAGGCCCAGTTGGCCGAGCCGGCGCCTGAGCCGGGTGACGTTGACGGTCAGGGTGTTGTCATCAACGAAGTCGCTTTCGTCCCACAGTGCCCCAAGCAGCCGCTGTCGGCTGATCACGCGGCCATCCGCGGCCAGGAGTGCCTCGAGCAGCAGCGCCTCGTTGCGGGTCAGGCCGGTGCTCTGGCCCGCCCAGCTGACCTGCAGTCTGAGCGGATCCAGTCTCAGGTCAGGTTGCGAGACGTTATCTCCGCTGTACTCGCCGTAAGCGCGCCGCAGCTGCGCGCGGACTTTGGCAGTGAGCACGTCGAGGCTGAATGGTTTGACGAGGTAATCATCCGCGCCATGCTCGACTGCCAGGACCTGGTCCATGTCCGCTCCGCGCGCCGTGACGAAAATGACGGGTGCCTTCGATACCGTGCGGATCTGGCGGCACCAGTAGAAACCGTCGAAGTGCGGGAGGTTGACGTCCAGCAGGACGAGTGCGGCTCCGGAATCCAGGAACTCCTGCCGCAGGTCCTGGAACCGCTCCGCCGTCACCGTTTCATGGCCGTAACGCTCGAGGTGCTGCGCCATCAGGCCCGCCAGTTTGGGGTCGTCCTCAACGATGAATATGCGCTGCTGCAATACTTTCTCCAAGCCGGGCTGCCCGGGTGATGCTCAGTCCTCGAGCCCGGTGTTGTGGTGGTCCATGTTCACTACGCCACGCTTCCAGTACCCGTTGACCATCACGCGTTCGAGTGGCAGCTGAAGCTCCTGGCGCAGGTAGTCGCGGACTGGTTTCAGCTCCGTGACTTCGCCGGCGGCGAATGCGAACCAGTCGTCACCAGCCGGTTTCGGCAGGTTTCTGACGGCCTGTTCCAGGCCGTTCACGCTTCCCCTTTGCAGCCAGGTCACGGTGGCGCCGGGCCTGCCGAGGTCCTGCCGGGCGGCGTCGTCTTCTACGTGCAGTATTGCGTGCACCGGTGTCTCCGCGGGTAGCTCTTCGAGCAGCCTGCCGATCGCAGGAAGGGCTGTTTCGTCACCAATGAGCAGGTACCAGGCGTAGTTCTCGGGCAGGACGATGTTGCCTCTGGGGCCCATCACGCCGAGCTGGTCACCAGGTCTGGCGTTCCTGGCCCAGTCACTGGCGACCGCTGGCCCGTGTACGACGAAGTCCAGCGTCAGTTCGCGGGTTTCCTCGTTCCAGCCTCGGACGGTGTAGTCACGTGAGATCGGTGCGGGTGAGCCTGGTGGCACGCTGAAGCCCTGGTCGGTTCGCGTGGGGATGACCAGCTCGCCGGTAACAGGCTGCGGGAACAGCACTTTCACGTGGTCATTGACGGCCATGCGCATGAACGGGAAACCTTCGGCCAGGTCATCACCCTGGAGGTAGATGCGGCGGTAACGGGGCGTGATGTCATCGATACGGCTGACGCTCAGGATCCGGCGGGCTGGCAGTCCGATGCGGTTCACCTGGATCTTGCCGGTGCGGTTGGGGCCGGACCAGGTCCGGATTGGGTTGTCAGTCATTGGATCTCCTGCCTTCGCGGGCCATTACTCATGTACCCGGTTACTCATTCGACACTATGCAGTTGTGGGACTCATCGAGGTGCCCGTGGCGACAGCGCAGTGGTGTCGGTCAGCGGCCCAGGCGATTGATTCTGTCCCACGGCCAGGCGGCCTCCAGCCAGTCAGCCAGCCTGGCAGCAAGTGGACCGTCGAGGTGACTCCGGTCAGCTCTCACCCACGACTGGACTTCGACGTCGAATTCCATATCCCGGGCCGGGTACAGGTAAACGCAGCCGATGACGTCATCGTCGACCGGGTCAAGCACTGTGAACGTGAAGCCCTTGCGCGCCTCGAAATCAGCTGCGTGGCGCACCAGATCCTCCAGGTTCTCTTCAGCTGTCATGGCTTCTTCGGGTGGCCAGTCTCCGTCCGGGTATCCCGGTGTCGCCCGGATGTGCTGGATGCTGGATGACCAGGCGGCTAGGTCGGCTTCTTTGTGTTGCGGGCCAAGGGGCTCCAGCCGGAACCGGTCGGTGACCAGGCTGGTTGGCGGCTCGAAATCAGCGGGTACGAACGTCTCCCTGTTCATTCAGGAAGTGTAGCCGGTGCGGCACAAACCCATGCCGGAGAACCTGATTGCCGCCCGTGCTATCTTGTCGGTGCCCCGACCAGGTTACCTGGGGGCCCTTTCAGTACTGGAGAAAAGCAAGAGCACCTGATGAACGACTCAATCTGACATCCCACAAGCCAAAACCCAAGGTTTTTGTGAACGGAGCTCAGTATGAGTCTGATTGCTACTGGCGTGGCCAAATCATTTGGCACGCTCAAACTTTTTACCGATTTGAACCTGACCGTTCCCGGCGGCCAGAAGGTGGCCCTGATCGGCCGCAACGGCTCCGGGAAGAGCACACTCTTTCGGATACTCGCCGGCCTTGAACCGGCAGATGCCGGCAGCGTGAACATAACCGGTCGGATATCCCTGCTTGAACAACTGCTGGATCACAGGTCGGTCCGGGTGCTCGACGCGGTCAAACCTGCAGCACTGCGGGACGCCGAAAGCCGCCTGCGCGCAGCAGAACAGCGCCTTGCAGACGTAACCCCCGAAAGCCTGCAGAACTGGGCGGCAGCAGAGGAACAGTACCGCCTGCTGGATGGGTACGAATTTGAAATACGCGCAGACGCGGTACTGGCCGGGCTGGGCGTGCCACCGCGGACTCGGACCGATCAGCTGTCAGGCGGTGAGCAGCGGAAACTGATGCTGGCCAGCCTGCTGCTGGCGCCGGCTGAGGTGCTGCTGCTGGATGAGCCCACGAACCACCTTGATGTTCCTGCCCGGGAGTGGCTCGAGGACTGGTTGCGCGAGACTGCCGCTACCGTTCTGTTCGTTTCGCACGACAGGGTTTTCCTGGACCGCCTGGCGGAGCGGGTGCTGGAGCTTGAACGCGGCGTCCTTAACGACTGGCCAGGCAATTACAGCGCGGCCATGGAGCTGAAGGCCACGGCGCATGCTGCCACGAAGCGCGCCTGGGAAGCTCAGGAGCGGAAGAAGAGCGATCTGCAGCTGGAGGCGCACACCCTGGCTTCCCGGGCGCGGAGCGCTGACCGGTTCAACCACAAGCGGGCTTCGGGTCAGCCGCTGATTCTTGCCAAGGCCAAGGCCGAGAACGTGTCCAACACACTGGCGGGCCGTCAGAAGGCCCTTCAGAAGAGGCTGGAGCGGATGGACAGGATTCCCAGGCCGTTCGAGGACACATTGACCGTCGACATCCCCCTGCCGGAAGTACCAACCGGCCCGGAAGAGGTGCTCTGGACCCGCGATCTGGATGTCAGCCGTGACGGCCGCCTCGTACTCGCTGGGCTGAATCTGAATGTCCGGCGGGGCGACAGGATCGCACTTACTGGCCGCAACGGGTCCGGGAAAAGCAGCCTGCTTCAGGCGCTCTTAGGCCTGATTCCGCACTCCGGCGAGGTGAAGCTCGGCCATAACCTGACGGTGTTTGCCGCGTGGCAGCACGGTGAGGAGCTTGAGTACCACGTGACCCTCGCTGACGCCATCTTGGACGCACAGCCGCAACTCAGGCGCCAGCATGTTTATCACCTGCTGGGCCGGCTGGGACTTCCTGGTGATCCGGGTTTCAGCGTTTCTGACCTCTCGGGTGGTCAGCGAACCCGGTTGGCACTCGCTCGGCTCGCGGTGACCCGGGCACATCTGCTCATACTGGATGAACCCACGAACAACCTTGACCTGGAAGCCATCGCAGCTCTGGAAACGCTGCTGGATGCGTACTCAGGCACGATTATCTTCGCTTCGCACGACCGACGGCTGGTCGAACGGCTGGCAACGCAGCGCTGGAGCTGCACTCCGGAAGGGACCGTCTCCGTGGACTAGCGCGGTCACTGCCAGGTTCCGGTGTTCCAATGTGAGTCACCCCACACGCTTGTCCCGAACCAGAAACTGTTGCCCGGGTGCTGGCAGGCAGTCAGCAGCAGAACCAGTACGGCGGTGGCCAGAATGGTGCCACGAACTCGCTTGGAAGTGGCTCGTGACCGGGGTTTTCGGTTTCTGTTGTTGAACATCGGATCCCCTCCTTGCGGGCTTTGACGGGCACTCGGCGTATTCACAAGGACCATAGCTGCAGCATCATCACCTGGGTATCACCTGCGCGGTACCGCGGCACTGCGCGGGGTGATACCCAGGTGATGGTGGCTCCTCTAGCCTGTCGGCATGAAAACAGGAAACGGCTCCATGAAAGATGTATTGGCATCCGCCCTCCGTTTCAGGCGGGTAATGACAGTCACAGGGCTGTGTGCTCTGGGCTTCGTCTGTGGCAGCGAAGTGGTCACGGGACTGAACCTGTTCAGGAGCGGGACACCGATAATCGCCGAGGAGGTGAACGACAACTTCCAGCTGCTGCATGCCCAGCTTGTGGAACTGGAAGCGGAGCTGGATCAGGTGAGGAGCCAGCTTAGTGAACTCGCAGCCAGCCCGCCTGGATCGGGTGAACGCGGACCGAAGGGCGAACAGGGCCCACCGGGCGAACGGGGCCCAGCTGGACCGCAGGGCGAACCGGGCCCCGCCAGCACTGTCGGTCCGGAAGGACCTCGGGGACCGCAGGGTGAAATGGGTCCGGTGGGCCCCGTCGGGCCAGCCGGCCGGGACTTCACGTTCGCAGAAGTCCGGCTGGTAACTGGCTGGCAGATGGATCAGGAGGACGTTATCATCACCTGCAGTCCAGACGAGGTGCTGCTGAGCCACGCTTACCGCACCCTCCCGGGGCCCGGCCTGGGGGCGGCCATTGACCAGGGGCTCCTGTCTGAAGAAGATCTGCCGTCAACCTGGGATTACATAACGGGTGCACAATTCATCGGTCCGGAGGCCGTGCAGCTGAATCTGTCGGGATTCGTGAAGTTCCCGGGTGAGATGGAAGTTCACTGGACCGCGCTGTGCCTGCCGTTCATGGCGGGCAACTGAAATGCCGGTCTGCTCACGCGGCGATTGAAGTGATGTCAGCGGTTGTGCCCTTTACTCAGCGGCTCAGTTGCCGCCTGCGGTAGTCAAGCTCGCGCTGCCAGCGCGACATTGTCTGAGTGTCGTATGGCAACTGAAGTGCTTCCAGGTCGCTCAAGGCCGTGCTGGTCCGGCTCAGGAGCTGGTCAAGCGCCTTCCCGGCAGCACGCTCCGGCACGCTGATCTCTTGAGCGAAATCCAGCAGCTTACGGCGCGAGATGCCTTCCCTGCTGCCGCCGAGGTCAAGCGCCAGGGTGAGGTCGCCGTAAGGCACCGTGGATGGCAGGTCGTAAGCGGGACTGACCTGCCATTCACCGGTTTCCGTGTTTTCGATGATCGACAGGTTCTTCGCGTGCAGGTCACCGTTGCCGGTCAGCCAGGCGAAAGTTACCTGCCTGAACAGTTCCAGGCGTGCAATCACTCCGGCCGCCGTCTGCCGGGTCAGTGCGTCCACTGCTTCGGCATAGCTGACGTTGTATTTGTCAGCGGGCCAGATGCCCATGACCTGGCTGGCATCCTCCATCGCCAGTGACCTCGTGGACTCACCTGCCATGTGACGGTCGAACCGCGTTATGAGGAGGACCGGCAGTCCGTCCCGGTCGTGAGCCAGCTGAAACTGCGGAACCTGGAGGCCGCATTGCCTGGCCAGTGCCAGGAACGCGGCCTCGTTGGCCGTGACGTGCGGGTACTCGGGAGGATCGAACTTCACAATCAGGCTGCGGCCAGCCTGGCGGCCGGGCATGCTGATGACCTTGCCTGACAGTTTGTCCTGAACACCGGGCAGGGCGACCCGGTCGTAATCGGAGTCCGCGAGTACCTCTCTGAGTGAGACATTACTGATATCGCCCTCTGGCAGTTCCAGCAGGGGCTCGGGACTCAGCAGCGGCTCGCCGTGCGCCACCACCTGCACGTCACCGATGGCGTCGCGGCCGACTGCCAGCAGCAGCGCGAGTTCGTCATCAGCTGACGCCTTGATGGCCCTGCGCAGCACGGACAGTCTGCGTCCTTCCGGCAGGAGCCCGGCGAAGAATGGTGGCACAGCCCCAGAGGCAAGGATCACCGGCTCCGCACTTTTGGGCAGGCTGGTGGCCACCGGCGCTCCATTCGATTGCAGATACTGCTGGGTGTATTCGAAGACGGTGCCCCCTGCCTGCCTGGTCAGGTGGGCAGCAAGCATCCCCTTCTTGTAGACGTCGGCTTTCACGGCTTCCTGATCTGCACGGTCAGTTCCAGGCCGAGCGCTTCGAGCACGGCTGTCAGGCTGTCCAGACGCAGGCTCGGCTTGTCGTGTTCTATCTCATGGACCGTTCGCACGGCGACACCGGCGAGGTCAGCCAAGGCCGCCTGGGTCAGGCGGAACTGCTTTCGCCTGCTGCGGACTTGCTGACCGATTGATGCCGTAGGTGCCATATCAATCTGCATGATACTGCACAAACAGCGCCCACGGTGGCATTTCAAGTGTTATATCGCCGCGTTTCTGCATCTTGGCGCAGATTCTCGGTTGTTACGAGCCATGGCGGCAGGCACAGAGAGTTTTCTGCAGCATCGTGCATACCCGCCTCCGTTCTGTGTCGTACAAGCTTCTTCCGTCAACCGGCTTCCACGTTGACTCCGTGGTCACGCAGGTGCGTCACGAGCAGTTCAGGTTCATCCACTCCGATCCTGATGGCCCTGGCCTGCGTCTCCTTCCCGAACAGGCCGAATACGGTGGTCGCTTCGGACAGTCTGAACAGCAGTTGCCCGTCGCTCCCTACGCTTGCTTGAGCCTCCTGTTCGCCGCTGGCTTCCACCGCCTCGATGTCAGAGAGTCTGATGACGACTTCGCCGCGCAGGCCGTGGTTGACGCGCAGCCAGTCGCGGGTCAGCAGTGTCGGTCGGTAGCGCCTGGCCGCCATCTCGCCCACAATCCACATCAGCGTGTACGCACTGAGTCCGGTGAGCACCCAGGCGGCCCAGACGCTGTAGTTGTGGACGATGAAGTGCACGGGAACCGCCTCGAGGCAGATCAGGAGCGCAAACCCGATGAAAACCGTGTCGTCATCCCGGCGATGGTTGCTGAAGCGGACGCCGGCGCGGGATCTGGGCAGGAGCCAGCCAGCCAGGGCATACGTGAGCAGCGCGAATTCGGCGATCACCAGACGGAGGGCCAGCTTCAGTTGCAGACTGCCGAAGGCTTTCGGCACTGACTGCATCAGCGCGGTGACGAGTGAGTAGCCCTCCTGCCTCAGAGGCCTGATCTGCCGGGACAGTCTGATGACCCGCCAGATCAGCAGCATCACGAAAGCACCTTCGACGACAACGAACACGACCAGGCTCGCTGTTTGCGGCAGTGGCAGTGCGCGCAGAAGCAGGTAGCCCAGCCAGATGGCGAGCATCCAGGCAACTGACCTGCCGATCCGCGGCAGGTGGCCGGACAAGCGTGCCAGCATGCCCGTCGACCAGGTGGGCCGGAACCAGACTTGCGTGAGGATCAGGAGTGCCAGTGGCAGGACGATGATGAGGTCGAGCTGGATGCTGAAGTCCCGCGCCGGGCGCAATCCGAACACGTCGATGTGCAGGTCATGCAGCACCTGCGTGTTGAGCGCCCAGACTTCCGCAGCAGCCAGCAGGATGACGGTCAGCGTGATTCCAGCGTTATGGCGCCAGTTGCGTAACTGAGTCATGATTCCTCCCTGTGTTTGGGCAAGCATAGGCAGGGAGGGCGAACAGGACTCGGGCCAATTGTCCTCAGTTATCAGGAGCCAGCACGAGAGGTTCTCAGGCGGTGAACACCGCGAAACATCGTGCCGTCAGCGCTTGAGCGTTGCAAGCAACTGCTGCCGCGTCGGTCCTGGTAGCGGGTAACGGTTCCAGTCACCTGCCAGCCTGGCACTGACCCGTCCGGCGAGCAGGTCAGGATTGTCGAACGCTTCTGCTGATGTTTCAAGCAGGTAGGCAACCCCCGCGAAGCCGCGCGCCAGATCGGGATCTTTCCACTCGAGTTCGCGGGTGGCCTGCACCTCCCGCCAGGCAGCACCCAGCTCAGCGTCCTCGCCACGCGCGTCGGCAGCCATTTCGGCGAGCCTGTTCCTGATGAACCACCAGGAGCGGCTGTTGACCGGGCCGAGCAGCAATGCGCTGCGGTGTTCGAAAGCGCTGCTGAAGTCCGTGCCGTCGAGCACCGGGTCGCGCGTCCGGAGCGTGTCACGCAGTATCTGTGCATGCCGGAAAGCCAGGGTCGAGCCGCGACCAAGGGAGGGGTCGCTGCACGTCCAGGCGTCACCGAGCAGGACGAAGCCGCTGAACCCGGCATCCTCCCCCTTGAGCAGGCTGCGGCTGCGGTCATGGAGTGCGGCGATCACGTGAACCTGGTCGCTAAGGGATTCGCCTTCACCCCAATGGGCTGCCAGCGGGTACTGCGCCAGTGCTTTCGACCAGACGGCCGGGTCCCTCAGCTGGCGCAGGGCGCCATCTTTCTCGTGGGTCTGCATTGCAACGGACCAGGTGTGGTTGTCAGCCGGCAGGGTGATTATGGAGAGCCCATCGTACGGATGCAGTGTCGCGGCTTTCAGCTCGGGCAGGTTGCCGTCAGGCGCCCTGAAATGCCTGCTGTAGTAGGCGGTGCTTTCCTCCGCCCGCTGCTCACTGAGCTCAGGCAGACCGGCCTGTCGCAGCCACAGTGGGGCACTGGAAAGGCGACCGGTGGCGTCAACGACGAGTTCCGCCTGCCAGTCGCGGATTTCGGTACGGACGCCGGTCACCTGAGGCAGCCTGGGGTGTCTGAGCAGGCCAGTGACGCGTTCGCCGCGCACGATACGCACCCCCGGCGTTGCGGTCGCTTCGTGAGCCAGCACGGCCTCGAGGACCGGGCGGCGTGCGGTGATGGTCTCGAAGCGCCTGTCGGCCACCCCGTAACTGGCAGGATCGACAGCAGGGTGAGCACCGAGCAGGTTCAGGCGGAGCCCGCCGGCTGCCAGCAAGCGTTCGGGCAGGTCGGGCAGCTCGAGCTCGGCAAGTTGCAGCCAGCGGGCCAGGTTCAGGTGGATGTGCCGGAACTGGTGCACGCCCGGCCGGTTCAAACTGTCTGCCGGCTCGCGAATGGGCACCGGTTCCGGGTCTTTCTCCAGTACCGTGACCTCGTGTCCGTCGCGGGCGAGGAGTGCAGCTGCAATGAGGCCGGCCAGGCCGGCGCCGAGGATGAGTACGTGGCTCACGGCTCCAGATTAAGCCGGCTGCGCCGCGTGCGTCGAACGCAAGCGCGGCTAATTTCGGTGTCCCTGATCCGGTGGTACCTTTGCGGCAGGAGTGCCGGCAGGCGGCGACTCCGCTTGCAATTGGGGGTCAAAAGTCATGGCAAGAATCCGGTACAAGAGCGAAGAACTTGAAGTTCCCGAAGAGTTCGGGGAACTGATGAGCAAGGTTCCGACAGATGAGATTGCGTCCAGGCTGGGTACCGACGAGGAAACGGTCAGGGAAGCGGTCGTCGCCGCGTTACCTGCGCTGCTCGCCAAACTGCAGGACAACGCCAGTTCGGAGAGCGGCAGTTCATCGCTCGCGTCTGCGCTCCAGCAGCACAACAACGACCTGGTCCGGGGCTCACGCGTGAATCTGGATCAGGTGGACATGCACGATGGTGACAAGATCCTGAGGCATGTGTTCGGTGACAGGCGCGAGCAGGTAAGTCAGCAGATAGCCGGCAACACCGAACGCGCTTCAGGTGGTCTGCTTGAATCGCTGTTGCCTATGCTCGCGCCCATAGCCATGAGTTTCCTGGCCAACCGCTTCTCCGGCAGTAATCAGAGGAACTTGCAGCAGCAGCCTTCCGGCCCGGACCTGGGAGGCCTTATTGGCGGTCTCCTTGGTGGCCGTCGTCCTGGTCAGGCAGCTCAGGACGACGGAGGCATAGACATAGGTGGCCTTCTGGGCGGGCTGTTCGGGCGGCGGAGCTGACACTGGCCGCGCGGCTGACTCAGCCGCCGAAGCCCGATCCTGAAGCCACGTAACTCTGGCCGATGAAGAACGCCATCACCGCGAACAGGAAACCGGCGCCGCTTACCAGGGTGGTGGTCCAGCGACCGGCGCGGACCCGTTCGGGGAGCCAATAGTAGACGAGGAAGAACGCGAGTGGCGCCAGGCCACCGACGTAGTGGATGTACAGCTGGAGTACGCCCAGACCCTGGTCGAGCAGTTTGATGCCGATGAGCGCCTGGATCATCAGGCTTATCTGGCTGATTATGAACAGGGCGTGGCCGATCCAGCTGAAGGGTTTGCGCGCGATGGCACGCAAACCCGACCAGATCATTGCAGCGAATGTTGAGAGCAGGACCATGCCGCCGAAACTGGCATGCACCCAGGACGGGACGATGATGGAATCAATCACACCGTCAAGCTTAGCCCGTGGCGGCCTCGGTTGCCGGATCTATCCCCAGGTAAGCCTGGCGAACGATAGGGTCATTCATCAGGTCGGCAGAAACACCCTGGGTGACCAGGTGCCCGTTGTCCAGCACGTAAGCGCGGTCACTGATCCGCAGTACCTGCGAGACGTTCTGCTCAACCAGGAGAATCGGCATTCCGCTTTCAGCAACGGTCCTGATCACCTGCATCACGTCGCGCACAAGCAGCGGCGCGAGGCCCAGGCTGGGTTCGTCCATCAGCAGCATCTTCGGGTGCAGCATGAGCGCGCGGCCGATCGCAACCATCTGCTGCTGACCGCCCGACAGTGAACCGGCCATGGCGCTGCGCTTGGTGTGCAAGTCCGGGAACAGACTGTACACGCGCTCGAAGCCTTCCTTGCGGCGCTTGCGTGCGTGCGGCAGGTGCGCACCCAGCATCAGGTTCTCGTGCACGCTCATGTCGGCGAACAGCTGGCGGCCCATCGGTACGTGCGCCAAACCGCGTACGGCCATCTGGTGCGGGTTGAGGCCGCCGACGTCTTCCCCGTCGAAGGTGATCCTGCCGGCGCGCGGCCGGATCATGCCTGACACGACCCGCAGGATGGTTGATTTGCCGCTGCCGTTACCGCCGACCAGGCCGACGAGTTCGTTGCGCCCGACATGCATTGACACGCCGAACACCACCTGCACTTCGCCGTAACCCAGGTCCACGTCTTCGAGCGTAAGGAGTGCGTCCTCAGGCATGCTCTTCCTCCGGTTCGGCGCCCAGGTAGGCTTCGATTACGCGCGGGTTGGAAGTGACTTCACGCGGGCTGCCTTCAGCGATCTTCTCGCCGAACGCCAGCACGATGACGTGGTCGCACAGTTCCATGATCGCCTTCATTATGTGTTCCACCACGACGATGCTGACGCCTTGCTCGGTGAGGGTGCGTACGAGCTGGATCATCTCTGTGAGGGCAGGTGGGTTGAGGCCGGCCATGAGTTCGTCGAGGAACAGTACTTTGGGGTCGACGGCCAGGGCGCGCGCCAGTTCCAGGCGGCGCCTGCGGGCCAGGTTAAGGTCGCTGGCGGGCTGCGCGTAGCGGTCGCCGAGGCCTACGAGTTCGAGTTTTTCAAGTGCGACGCGTTCAGCTTCGGCTCGCGAGGCGGTGTTCATGAAGGCTGCGACCAGGACGTTCTCGAGGACGGTCAGGTCTTCGTAGGGCCGTTCGATCTGGAATGTCCGGCCCATGCCGAGTCTGGCGCGTTTGTGGGCGGGGGTTCTGGTGATGTCGTTACCGAACAGGCGGATCTTGCCGCGGCGGAGTTTCTCGAAGCCGGTGATGCCATTGAACAGCGTGGATTTGCCGGCGCCGTTGGGGCCGATGATCCCGAGGATGCTGCCGTGGTCGAGTGTGAAGGAGACGTCGCGAACGGCGACGAGGCCGCCGAACTGGATGGTGACGCCTTCAGCTTCTAGTGCTGGCATAGCGCCTCCTGACGATGCGGCGGTGGATTTCGCCCATGATGCCGCGGGGCATGAAGATGATCACGATCACGATCAGGGCACCGTAGATCAGCAGGTTCGCGTCGGCGAAGAAGTTGCGGAACACTTCGGAGGCGATGGTCACGAGGATCGCGCCGATGAGGGGTCCGAAGATGGTGCCGCGTCCGCCGATGATCGCTACCAGGGCTATGCGGACTGATAGGGGCAGCTCGAAC
>CALDPK010000145.1 GCA_937911855.1 uncultured Trueperaceae bacterium
CGTAATGTCACCGGATGAGGCAACCGACGCCCTCGTACCGGTCATCGAGGCGAAATACGAGGAACGCGAGCAGGAGCTGGGTGCGGACATGCTGCGTCAGCTGGAGCGGTTCATCGTCCTGCAGGTCGTCGACCAGCACTGGAAGGAACAGCTCCACAACATGGACGTCCTGCGCCAGGGCATCGGCCTGCGCGGTTACGGCCAGCGCAACCCGCTCCAGGAGTATGGCTTCGAGGCGTTCAACCTGTTCGAAGAGATGAACGCGCAGATCAAGCTGGACGTCGCAAGGCTGCTGTTCCGCGTGCAGGTTCAGGTGAACCAGCCGCTGGAACGCGCCCCGCAGCCCCGCCAGGCTGCCCTTACCTACGACGGAGGCGAGGACAGCACTACCGCAACGCCGATGCCGGTGTTCGGTGGCGCCCCGACAGCGGGCGTGGGCGCCCGCGCCGCCCGTCCGCCGCAGCAGCAGGGCATGAACCGCGCCCAGCGCCGCCGCCAGGAACGGCTGGCCCGCAAGTCCGGCAAGGCCGACTGAGCCGCCGGTATGGCTGAATCGTTCGCCACCAGGCTGCACCACCGGGTGCAGCAGCTCGACTCGCGCATCTGCCTCGGCATCGACCCGCGGCCGGCCCTGCACCGCGATACCGACCCGGAAACCCACGAAGGTGACCCGGCGAAGATCGCCCGGGCGACGGTCGTGTACTTCCGGCAGATAATCGAAGCAACGGCTGACCTGGTCGCCTGCTACAAACCACAGGTCGCCTTCTTCGAATCCCTGGGTATCCCGGGGCTCGTCGCCCTGGCCCAGCTTCAGGCGGACCTGCGGGATCGCGGCATACCGCTCCTGAGTGACGCCAAACGCGGCGACCTGGAGTCAACCGCGGCTGCATACGCCAGCACCTGGCTGGGCGACGGGGTCTTCTCCAGCGACGCCGTCACCGTGAACCCGTGGATGGGCACCGACAGCCTGCTGCCCTTCACCGACCAGGCGCTGCAGACGAGCCGCGGCGTGTTCGTCGTTGTCCGCACCTCCAACCCCGGTGGCGCTGACTTCCAGGAGCTGCGGGACGCCTCAGGCGTGACCGTGGCCGAGCACGTCGCCCGCACGGTCGCTGAGCTCGGCGAAGAAGCCACCCTTGTCGGTGCGGTTGACCCGGCCGGCTATTCGCACATCGGCGCAGTTGTCGGTGCGACCCTGCCCGCTGATCAGATCAGGGCACTGCGCAAGCTCATGCCGCGTGCGATCTTCCTGCTACCGGGCTACGGCAGTCAGGGCGGCACTGCCGAAGCAGCAGCGGCCGCGTTCGATTCAGCTGGTCTGGGTGGACTCGTAAGCGCGAGCCGCAGCCTCACCTACTTCGGTTACGAGGCTGACCATGCCGCCATGGCGCGCGAAGCCACCATGGCGATGCGGGATGAAGTGAACCAGGCGATCGCCGCCGCTCAGGGTGCTGACGGTACCGCCAGGTAGTGCCCGATCCTGACGGGCGAGATATTGGTCCTTATCTGGGTGATCATGCTCAGTATCGACCCAAGCCCGATCTCCTGACCTGAAAACGCCGCCGAGAATTCACTGACGCCCGCAACGTCCGGGGCCGTGAACTCAAGATAATCCCGCACCTGCTGCTGCTCAACAGCCAGTGGCAGGTGCGGCCGCCATGGGTCTGAAGCCAGCACGTACATCGTGGAATCACCGGTGCCCACGAACAGGCGCCAGGCGGTAGCGACCGGAGCAAGGGCATAATGCTCGAACTGCACGGCGCAGTTGCCGAGTGAGGCCAGCAGCGGAGCCGGACCATCGTCAGTCGACGTGCCAGGCTCCACCCGTTTGACCAGCAGGCGCGGATAGCTTGACCAGTTCCAGATGATTCCCAGGAAGGCAACTTCCCGTGTTTCCTCATGGGCGATTATCGCCACGGGCCGCACGGCGGAACCGACCAGTTCGAGGACGTGGCTCAGGTCACTTACGGGGTCTGCCCCATTGAGTTCCTCGCGGTCAGCTTCAGTGAGTTCCAGCCCGTACCAGTCCAGGAAACGGCTGAGCATGGCCTGCCAGGTGGCTGTTGCCAGCTCGCCAGCCTGCCAGTCGTCCGGAAGCAGATCCCGGCCCACGAGGAACTCAACAGCGCTGTAACCGGCCTGGTCTTCGGCCAGCGGCACATTGACGTGGTAGCGCCAGGCAGGCAGGGCCGGCTCGACAAGTTCGATCGCACCGTAGAACAGCTGCGCAGCGCGACTGCCTGCTGGCATGTCTGCCGGCAAGCCGCGGTCAAGCTGACCGAGCTCATGCTCGCAGGCTGCGAACGCGCGTGTACCGACAAGGATGATTCCCGCCAGCAGGATCAGCAGCTTCAGCAACCGTCCGTTCATGAACGGTAATCGTACCAGTCAAGGGGCATGAAAAAGCCGGTCGGACTGCTGTTGAGTACCCGACCGGCAGTTGGGCCCGTGGACCCTGTGAAGGTCAGTTCACCTGACCGTGAGTGTGAAGCGTGCGTTGCCGGCTGCGGCAGCACGCGTGTCATTGAAGCTGCGTACCTGGATGAAGACGTTATTCGTGGGAGCACCCAGATTCAGAAAGTCACTTTCGGCGTTCAGCGTGCCTCGCAGTACATCGCCCTCGTATACGCGGGCTTCAAAGGCCATGTCACCGGCCGCCACTGCAGAACCTGTTTCGGTGAAGGTAACGGTAGCCGTATTGTCTGCAGCCCGGTACCACTGTTCAGCTCCACTCAGTGAGATGGCTCCTACTTCAGTTCCGTCGTCACCCAGTTCGATTCTTACGGCCTCACTGCGGGTCGCTCCGCCTTCACGGTCGAAATCCCGGCCGAATACATAGAGGTCGAACTCTGCACCGCTGCCCGTGGCGTTCACGCGCACGTAGCGGCTGGACCCTGCGTCATCACCGGCGATGGCTATGCAGGGACCGGAGCAGGTGTAATCGATACCGATAGACTGAGCCGGTTCCACTCCTGTGACGGTTGCGGGCGATGCGTCGATGGCGCGGGGTTCGTCGAACCAGCCCGGAGCCACGCTCCTGAGGATCTCCCGCTCCTGGACACCGCTGACGCTGTACAGCATCAGCGATGAGACACCATTCGCATCACGGGCCTCGAACCAGACGACGTCGCTCTCGGCGACGCTCGCCGGGATGTTCACAAGGAACAGTTCGCTGCTGTTCGAACCCACAGTGACATTCACTGCGGCCGGATCAGTGGCCGTGCGCGCGGTGACCTCACGGGCCTCTTCGTTGGGGAAAGGACCGACGTCCACGGAACCGGAAAACGAGCAGGCACCCAGAATCAGGGCACTTGCGGCCAACCCGGGAATCGTAAGCATTCTCTTCAATTTCATTTTGTACCTCCCGCATTCCAATCTAGGCAGCGGGCAGGCAGCAGACTTGCGCGTATCCCCCAATCGATCATGAGGGAACGTTAATGCAGGAGCCGCTTTTCGGGACGGCTTATTCCAGGATCATCACGAACGGATAGGAATCAGGTGCGCCCGGGTGAAGCTCGATCTCCAGGTCAGGGAACTTCTGTTCCAGGTCAGCCATCATCTCGTCGGCACTGTCGGCCTCGATGGTGGAGTTGTGGAACAGGGTCGCCAGTTCATAGTCCTGACCGTGCTGTTCCAGAAGCGCGAACAGTGCGTCGCGTGGCGTGGCGGCAGTGACGATCAGGTCGCCGTCGACCAGTCCGATGCTGTCCCCTTCGCTCACGTCCACACCGTCGATGCTGGCGGTGCGGGTCGCCTCGGTTACCTCGAAAGTGGCCGAGCCGGCCATGTTCTGCTCCATCGAATCCCAGTCGTCTGCAAGTTTGCTGTCCGGGTTGAACTCGATGGCGACTGCCAGGCCCTGACCGTAAGTGCGCGTGGGCAGCACTTTCACGACCCGGTCCGTCACGATGTCCGCGACACGCTGAGCAGCGAGGATGATGTTCGAGTTGTTCGGCAGGATGACGACCTCGGCCGCCGGCACGCTGCGGACGGCGTCAGCGATGTCTTCCACGCTGGGGTTGCGGGTCTGGCCTCCCCCGACGACGCGGGCACCGAACGCACGGAACGCCTTGCTTATCCCATAGCCGTCAGCTACTGCCACCATGCCGGAAGTCTGCGCCAGTTCGTCACTCAGGTCGGCACCGGCCAGGATCTCGGAATGCTGTTCGCTCATGTCCTCGACCTTGGTCTGCACCATGCGCCCATACCGGGCGACGGTTCCGAGCAGGGCTTCGGGTTCCTGGGTGTGGATGTGACCCTTGATGAATCCTTCGGCTCCGACTACGAGCAGCGAATCACCGAACGGCTGTACCATCTCGCGGATCTCGGCAGCTGAAACGGTAGCGTCGGCAAGCAGGAATTCGGTGCAGAAGCCGAGCTCGGCCTCGTCGAACTGAAGCTGCGCGCGGTTGGTCACTTCCGGTGGAGGTGGCAGGTCCCGACCTTCGAAGTGGGCGATCATGCCTTCGAAGATGCGCAGCAGCCCGAGGCCGCCGGCATCGACCACGCCGGCCTGTTTCAGGAGCGGCAGCATCTCCGGCGTCTGCTTCAGCGCTTCCATGCCGCCGCGATGCGCGTGGCGCAGCACTTCGAGCGGACGCTTGTCACATGCAGCCTCGGCAGCGTCGGCAAGGCGCGATACGACTGTGAGGATGGTGCCCTCGACGGGCTTGAGTACGGCGGCATAGGCGGACTTGGTAGCCGACTTCAGCGCGCTGACCAGGTTGCTGCTGTCAAGCGAGGAGTGACTGCGTACGCTGTCGGCGAATCCCTTGAGTATCTGCGACAGGATGACACCCGAGTTGCCGCGGGCGCCCAGCAGGGAGCCGTAGGACAGTGCCTTGGCGACACCTTCCATTGTTACGGTTTCAAGGTCGCCGAACTGGCGCCTTACCGACTGCAGCGTCAGGTGCATGTTGGTGCCGGTATCACCGTCGGGCACCGGGTAGACGTTCAGGGCATTGACTTCATCGACATGCACACCGAGCCAGTCGGTTGCGAAAGAAAATGCTTCGAGGAGCTCTCCGGCCGTGAAGGCAGGTACAGCGGCAGTGTCAGCCACGATGTCCTCCTGGGCTGTGCGGGCGGGCACAGTCCCCTGTTGATACGTACAAGTCACACATTCCGAACATCATACATGCGTCCCTCGGCTGTTGCCGTTCACTCCATGCCGGCCAGGAAACCGATGCGCCGGAGCGCGCGGATCAGGTCCATGACGGTCAACTCGGTCGCATCGTACTCAACGACCGCCTGACTGTCCGTACCTGCCTCCACATTCATGACGCCGGGTACCGCAAGCAGTGTTTCGGACACCATTGCCGCTGAGTCCGGCGTCTCCATGCCCCTCACGCCCAGCAGGACGCGCTGCTTCACTGTGCGGCCGCCTGACCGCGAGAACCCAGGACCCGCTCGAACATCCTTACCCGGGCCGGCCTGAAGTCGGTTGCTTCCAGGGCCTCAGCGCCCCGGCTGTCAGCGTCTGGCAGTTCCGCAAGCAGGTCGTAGACGCCAGCGTCGTAGGCGCTTTTCACCAGCGCAGCCAGCAGCGCTTCACGCGCGGGCATGTCGTCAGGGTCCCGGGTCGCCAGGCGCTCCATCCGCACGAGCGGGCGTCCACCCGTCCAGATGGCCGTAGCCAGCACGAAACCCCGTGGTTCACCGTCAAGCTCGGCCACGAACGAATGGCCCGTGCGCGAGTGGAAGCTGGCGCTGCCAGCACTTGCAGTAGTCGACGTGCCGAGCGCGGCAGAGTAACCGGCGTCGATCGCTTCGATGATCTCCGCGTCATCCCCTGTCAGCGCCCTGACCCGGTAAAGCTGTCGCTTGTCGCTCATGCCGCTCATTGTGTCATCAGAACAGCAGCCGTTCCGAGAGATTCTCCTCTGAGCGGGCCCGGTCGAAGGCCGAATAGCCGGCTTCAACGAAGTAAAGGCCGTACGGCGCCACGTTCGGACCGGCGCGGGTGCGGTCACGCGCCTCGAGCAGCTCCCCGATGTCCTCTGGCGGCAGGTTGCCTTTGCCCACCCACAGCAGGGTGCCGATGATGGTGCGGATCATGTTGCGCAGGAAGCCGTCAGCGACGACGTGATAGCGGAGCTCCCCGCGTTCTTCCCGCAGCTCGCTCAGCAGCACGGTCCGGACGGTCGTGCGCGTCTCCTGGGTGGCGAAGCTCGAGAAGTCGTGCCGGCCCTCCAGCTGCCGGGCAGCCTCCTGCATCGCGGGGATGTCCAGGTGCACGTGCACGGGCAGCACGCGGTGGCGGTCGAGCGCCAGCCCGCGCGGTTCACCGCGCACAACCCGAAGCCGGTACAGGTAGCGGCGCCATATGCACGAATACTGTGCTTCGAAGTCAGCCGCAACGGTCGTGAGCCGCAGGACCTTGACGTCGCCCGGCAGGTGGGCGTTGAGCGCCAGGCGGAGTTTCTCGTCGGGGATGTTCACGTCGCTGTCGAAGTGGGCGGTCATGGCGAGGGCGTGCACCCCGGCGTCGGTCCTGCCGGCGCCGAACACCGGCGAGTGGTTGCCGGGCAGCTGAGCCAGTGCGTCCTGCACAGCTCCCTGCACCGTCCGCTCACCGGTCGGTTGCCACTGCCAGCCCCTGAAGTCAGTTCCGTCGAATTCGATCGCCATCTTCAGGCGCCGCTTGACTGTCATTCAGTGATTCTAAGCGTCAGGGACGGTTGCTATACTGCCCAGTCGATGTCACTGCCGCCAATTTCCGACACAATCGCCGCCATCGCTACCGCCCGTGGTGCGGCTGCCATCGGCATAGTCCGGCTTTCGGGGCCGGACAGTCACGCCATCGCAGGACGCCTGTTCAGGTCCCGTTCCGGTCGACCGGTAGCGGAGCTTGAACCGGGCAGCTTCAGCCTGGGCGCGTTCGTAGCTGGCGACAGGGTGATCGATGAAGGCCTGCTGCTGAAATTCGCTGACGGGCGCTCTTACACCGGCCAGCCGGCTGCGGAATTTCAGGTACATGGCAGTTCGGCGGTCCTGCGGAGCCTGCTCGACGCGTGCCTTGCTGCAGGTGCACGCCAGGCCGGGCCGGGTGAGTTTACGCTGCGCGCCTACCTGGGCGGCAAACTCGACCTGGCACAGGCCGAAAGCGTGCTTGAACTCATCAACTCCGAGAGTGAACTGGGTCGCCGCAACGCCCAGGCCGGCCTCAGCGGCGAACTGAGCCGCAGGCTGAACGGGCTTCAGGACAGCGTTACGAAAGTTTACGGCGGCCTGCAGGCCCGGCTCGACTACCCAGATGAAGGGGTTGAGGAAAGCGAGTTCGAACGACCGGTCCGCAATATCCTGACCGAGATCGAGGGACTGCTCGGCACGGCCCGCTCCGGGCGCATCGCGAGCCGCGGTGCACGCCTGGCCCTGGCGGGACGGCCAAACTCAGGCAAATCCAGCCTGCTCAACGCACTGCTCGGTTACGAACGGTCGCTGGTCAGCAACACGCCGGGCACCACCCGCGACTATCTCGAAGCTCAGGTGGAGCTGATGGGCATACCGGTGACGCTGGTCGACACCGCCGGTATCCGTGACAGCCCAGACGAGATCGAGGCACGTGGCGTTGAAGCCAGCAGGCGGGTCGCTGCAAGCGCCGACCTGGTGATCGTCGTTCTGGACCCGCTCCAGGACGCCGCCGGCCAGACCGAGACAGCCCAGCTGCTGGAAGGCATCGAAGCCGCGCGCAGGCTCGTAGTGTGGTCAAAAGCAGACGTGGCGGCTGCCCCCGGATTCCCTGATGCCGACCTTGCGGTATCCAGCGTCAGCGGCCAGGGCCTGGCTGAACTGCGTGAACTGATCGCTGCGAAACTTGTTGGCGAGGCCGCCAGCGGCGAACTGTGGGTGAGCAACGAACGTCACGCGCAGGCGCTGACCATCGCCCGGGACGCACTCACTGACGCGCTTGAGGCACCCGAGGACCTGGCTGCCCTGGACCTGGCTGAGGCGCTCGGCGCACTGGCGGCCATAACGGGCCGCGAAGACGTGGCTGAAGAAACGATCGAGCACATATTCGCCAACTTCTGCGTCGGCAAGTAAGCGCTGTTACGGGCGGGGGCCGACCCACTCGACGCGCAGGCTGCCATCCTGAAGCGCTTCCTCGAGCTCCTGGTCCGTTGCGTTGCGCAGGCGCGGCAGGTCACCGAACTGCTGCAGCCCCTGAGCGGACCCTACCCGCACCGTGACCGGCGAGTCATCCGACAGCCGGCCGATGCGCCAGACGAGTGCACCTGCAAGGTTGGCAAGGTCCGCCGGCTCAACCCCGGTCCCTGCCAGAACCTGCCCGATACGGCTTGATACTGACTCGATATTCACGCTTACAGGATAACCTGTGCCACTGAATCTGTAGTTTGACGGGGTTTCAATACTCATCATTCAGCCCTAAAATCAGGATCACGACTGCGCAGCGCCGTGAGAATGATTGGCACCTGAGTCGCAGCCAGACCAGTAACGAGAGGTTTCAAGATGAGCACTGCAAACAGATCCATTCTGAAAACCCTGGCGGTGCTGCTCCTGGCAGCAGCCGTCCTGTCACTTGCCTGGAGAGGACCAGCCCTGGCCCAGGAGCAGGAAGCGTCGGACGGCGGCCTGCTCGAGTACGAACTCAACACGATCGAAGTGGTCGAGCGCTTCGGCCCCAGCGTCGTCGCCATCGACGTCACCATCGCAGGCCGCACCATCTCGTCCAGCGAGACACTGCCGTTCGACCAGCTGCCCGACTTCTTCCGGGAGTTCATGCCACGCTTCGGCGGCCCGCAGCAGATACCCAGCCGTGAGACCGCCGGCAGCGGCTTCGTGATCGACGATGACGGTCACATCATGACCAACTTCCACGTGATCGCCGGCGCCCTCGAGGAAGGCAGCGTCACCATCAGCGAAGGCTCATCGGTCACCGTGTCGTTCCCGGGCGGCCCTTCCCTGCCCGCCACCGTGATCGGTGCCAGCAGCATCTACGACCTTGCGGTACTGCAGCTTCAGGATCCTGACGACATGCCCACGGACGTCGAACCGATCCAGCTGGGTGACACGGACAACCTCCGGCCCGGCCAGAAGGCCATCGCCATCGGCAACCCGTTCGGTTTCGAATCGACCGTCACGCTCGGCATCGTCTCGGCAGTCGGCCGCCACTTCCCGTACATCGGCGAGGTTGACTTCCCGCTGGTGCAGACTGACGCGCCCATCAACCCCGGCAACTCCGGCGGCCCGCTGCTGGATTCTTCCGGCCGGCTCATCGGCGTGAACACCGCGATAATCCCCACCGTCAGCTCCACGGGCGACCGCGGCAACCTGGGTATCGGCTTCGCAGTGCCGGCTGACATAGTCGCCTCCGCCCTGCCGCAGCTGATCGAAGGTGGCATCCAGTCAATCCCGACCCGGCCGCGCCTGGGCGTCACCATCCAGGACGTGGCGATGTTCCCGGAGCAGGTACGTGAACAGCTCGGACTGCCGGATACCGGCGTCGGCGTCCTCGAGGTCGAACCCGGTGGTGCAGGCGAAGAAGCCGGCCTGCAGGGCTCCAGCTTCAGCATCACGCTGCGCGGCGTCGCCAGCCCGATCCCCGTTCCTGGCGACGTTATCGTTGAGGCCAACGGCGAACCGATCGAGACCAGCTCGCAGCTGCAGAGCCTGGTCGTAGCGCACGGTGACGGCGACGTGGTCACCCTGGGCATCATCCGCAACGGCGAACGGATCGACGTTGACGTGACCCTGCGCGTCGTGCCGGGAGCAGAAGACTGAGCCACTCACTGACAGGAGCGCTCAAGGGGGTCGCGACCGGCAAGGTCGCGGCCCCCACTGCAGAAGCGGAGGCCGCCCGTGCAGCGCGGTGAAAGCGAAGGAGTGATCGGGCTCGTCCTCTCCGGAGGCGGAGCCCGCGGTTTTGCGCACATAGGCGTGCTGCGTGTCCTGGAGGAGTGCGGCATCAAACCGCACGTGATCGCCGGCACCTCGATGGGCGCCATCGTCGGTGCGCTGTACGCCACCGGCCGCACGTCAGCAGACATCGTGAACATCGTGCGCCACACCAGCCTGCGGGACATCATCGACATCAGCCTGCAGGGAGGCCTGCTGAAAGGCGACCGCCTCGAGGCGTTCCTTGCCGACTTCCTGCCACCGACGTTCGAGGACCTGGAAACGCAACTGGCCGTGACGACCACCGACATCGAGACCGGTGAACAGGTGATCCTCACCACAGGCGACCTGGTCACGGCAATCCGCGCCTCGAGCAGTTTCCCGGGCGCGTTCGAACCGATACCGAGGCGCGGCCGGGTTCTGGCTGACGGCGGCATCGTGAACAACCTGCCGGTCGAGGCAGCCGCATACATGGGCGCCACCTGGACCATCGCGTCGAACGTCACGCCGGAGCGCCGTGCGAACTACGTATCGCCGTCCGAGGAAGGCAACTTCTGGGAGCGCATGCTGGCGACCGTCAAGCTGGAGCGCCGCAACCCGATCCTGCAGATGATGCTGCGCAGTTCCGACATCATGCAGTCGATACTCACCGACATCCAGCACACCCTTCACCCAGCTGACCTGCACATAAGCATGCCGCTGCCCGGCATCCGCATCGAGTCTTTCTGGAGCGCCGAGGAGATCATCGGACTGGGAACCGAAGCTGCCCGCGCTGCCTTCCAGGCGGCCGGACTGTACCCTGAGGACCGACCCGTAGCGGTAGACTAGTCCTCATGCCCGATTCAAAGAATTCGCCAGCCAAGGCTGACAGAGGCAACCGGTTCTGGCGTGAAGTGAGGGGTTATGCCGAGGCGCTGATCATCGCGTACCTCGTCGTGACGTTCCTGTTCAACACCGTCGGCGTTGTCGGCTCCAGCATGCGGCCCAACCTGGATGGTGGCGTCGGCGCCAGCAACATGATCCAGTCCCTGCTGACCGGCGACCGCGTCTTCATCCCCAAGTACGACAACTGGCTCAGGCGCGCCGGCGTGCTGGACCACTACGACCGCGGTCAGGTCATCGTCGTCCGCGAACCCGCCAACGCACCCACCGCGCAGATGCGCGACCGACTGCAGTTCTTCATCAAACGCGTCATCGGCGTGCCTGGTGACCGGGTCCGCATCGAAGCCGGTCAGGTGATAGTCAACGGCCACCCCGTGGACCAGGGCTTCATAACCGACAGCGGCGAGATAGATCCCGATCCCGTCAACTTCCCGGTTGTCGTGGCGCAGGACGGTGAGGTCACCGGTTTCAACATGGGCTTCAACCGCACGGCCACCGGCGTGATGGTCCCGGACCTGCCGCGCACCAACTACACGCCCGTGGCGATGCCGCTTGATGACCAGTGGGTCCGGCTTTATTACGGCAGCACCATCGACAACCTGGCACCCGTGCCTGACACCGCAGTGGACGGCCAGCCGTTCGTGATCGACCTGATCGTGCCGGAGGACCATTACTTCGTGATGGGCGACAACCGCGAGAGCGCCACCGGCGGCAGTGAGGACTCCAGGTACTTCGGTCCCGTGCCGGCGATTACCGTAGCGGGCCGCGCGGCCTCAGTCATCTGGCCGCCCCGGCGTGATGGTGAATGGAACTGGCGAGCGCTCAAGCCACCCGAAGCTTTCAGTGAGATCCCGGAACCTGCAGCAGCTGACTGACGGCAGCGTGCCTCAGGCGAAGCGGGACACGCGCAGCGGCGTGCTGGGCTGGCTGCTCACGATCCTTCTGGCTGTCGCCATCAACATGTTCCTGTTCACGACCGTGGGCATCCGTGGCCAGTCGATGGAGCCGACCCTGCACGACGCAGAGCGCGCCCTGGTGCCGCGTTACGAGCTGTGGTGGCAGCGGCTGACCGGCGGCAGTTACGGCCGCGGCGACATCGTCTTCTTCCCGAACCCGGCGGTCAAAGACTGCGGCTGGCGCTGTCCCTGGGTGATCAAACGGATAGTCGGGCTGCCCGGTGAGACCGTCAGCATCAGCCGCGGCACCGTCAGCGTCGACGGTGACGCGCTTGCCGAGCCTTACCTGCAGGATGAATGGAAGGGCAGCTTCTCGATGGGTCCCGTGCTGGTGCCCGAAGGCAGTTATTTCGTGCTGGGCGACAACCGTTACCCGTACGGCTCGCAGGATTCCCGTTCTTACGGCCCGGTTGACGCTGGTACGGTTGCTGGTCGGGCCAGCGTGGTGGTCTGGCCGCCCGTGCGCAGCGGTGCGGATGGCCTGGAACTCAACTGGCGGCGGCTGGACCCCCGCTGAAACCCGGAATCAGCGGCCGTCCAGACCGAGTTTCCCGGCGTCAGCCTGCATGGCTTCAAGTACGAAGGCGATGTGGTCCCACAGGTCCACGCCCAGTTCGGCTGCGCCTCTCTCGATGTCGGCCCGGTTCACCCCGGCTGCGAACGCCTTCGACTTGTACTTCTTCTTCAGGCTCGGTATCCCCTGCTCCAGGATATTCCTGTCGGGCCGGACCAGCACCGCCGCGGTTATCAGACCGGTGATCTCGTCGCAGGCGTAGAGCGTCTTCGCCAGCGGCGTGGTGCGGGCCACGCCCAGTTCGTCACCGGCGTGGCCCAGGATCGCTTCGCACAGCTCCTCAGGCCAGCCGTTGGCGCGCAGGTGGGCGACGCCGACGCCGGGATGGCCGTCCATGCCAAGCTCAGGATGCCGTTCGTAATCGAAGTCGTGGAGGATGCCGGTGGCTGCCCACAGGTCCTCGTCATGACCTCCCTTGCGGGCGTAGGCGACCAGCGCCGACTCGACGGACAGCATGTGTTTGCGGAGGCTTTCGGACTGCGTCCATTCCTCCATCAGGGCGATTGCGTCGTCTCTCAGGCTCATACAGCCAATATGCCACAGGCTTAAGATGTGCCATGCCGCCGAAAATAATGAGAAGCGACAACATTGCGGAAACGGCGCTCCAGCTGTGCACCGAAAGGCTGCATGCAGCCGTGGATGCGCGTGCGACCGCCACGTTCGTCCTGTCCGGTGGCTCGACGCCGCTGAAACTGTACGGCCTGCTGGCCCAGGCTGACCTGCCCTGGAACCGGATACACGTGTTCTGGGGTGACGAACGCTTCGTCCCCCACGATCACGCCGACAGCAACTACGGTGCCGCGCGCCGCGCGCTGCTGAACCACATCGACATCCCCGAGGGCAACGTACACCCCTGGCCCATCCTGGAGAGCGCCGAGGCGTCAGCCGAAGCGTACAGCGACATCCTGCAGAGCACCCTTGGGCTTGACGCCCTGTTCGACGTGACCCTGCTTGGCCTGGGCAGTGACGGGCATACCGCCAGCCTGTTCCCGGGCACCGGCACGCTGCGCGCCCAGGGACTCACCGTGGCCAGCCGGCCAGCAGGCATGAGCAGCCCACGCCTGAGCCTCACTGCCGGAGCGCTGAGCAGCAGCCGGGCCGTCATCTTCCTGGTGAGCGGCGAAGACAAGCGCCCGGCTTTCGAGAACCTGATCGCCCCGTCACAGAGCGGCCCGGGCGAACAACCCGCCCGGGCCATTGCTGCCAGTGAAGAACTCCTGCTCGTCACTGATCTGTAACGTTCAGTTGTTCAGCCGCTGCGCTCAGCCCAGCTGATGAAGCCTCCGTCGGCCGGGCTGGCCAGCCGGCCGTTCACAGCCTGCACCCTGACCGCGTACTCGAGCGAACCGCTCAGCTCCGGCCGGAAGCGCAGCTCATAGTTGCTGCGGCGGGCGTCGCCGCCGGCAGGCTGAAGGTCGACTGACTCGAAGGCGCCGCCGTCAAGCTCGCCGGCACGGGCGTACACCAGCTGCACGCGGATTTCCTCGCCCTCGGGCACGCCAGTTACGGTGGCTGTGGCAAGGAGTTCCCGGTCCAGGCTGCCGTTGCCTTCCAGCCGGGCGGTCACGGCCACCCTGGGCCAGAAGCTCTCCTGACGCTGCCGCCATGAAGCCAGGTCCTTCGCTGGCGCGAAGCTGGAGTCCTCGAACTGACGCTGCCGCTCTGACAGTGGGCGGTAATGGTTGGTTACGTAATCCACCACCATGCGCTGCGCCGAGAACTGCGGGGCGATCGTCATGATCGCCCGGGTCGAGCGCTGCACCCACTGGGCGGGAACGCCGCGGCTGTCGCGTTCGTAGAACAGCGGCACGACCTCTTTCTCAAGCAGGTCCATGAGTTCTTCAGCGTCGCTGCGGTCGACGACGTCGGTATCGGTGTACGGTTCGGTCCAGCCGAACGCCCAGCCGTTGAAACCGTCGTAGCCTTCCGGCCACCAGCCGTCCAGTACCGACAGGTTCAGGACGCCGTTCATGGCGGCCTTCATGCCCGACGTGCCCGCGAGCATGGCGCTCA
>CALDPK010000146.1 GCA_937911855.1 uncultured Trueperaceae bacterium
GACCGCTCACTATGAGCGTGCCAACTGATAATCGCAGAGATCCAGGCACGCAACGCCGACTTAAGTGCCCACGGCTCGCTTGTGCGCCAGGTTGTTCACCTACTCGAAGACGTAAGCGATGGCCTCGGCTGCCTGCTCCAGCGTCTCGACGGTAAAGGTTGCCATGGCGTCCAGCTCCTTGAGGGCGTGCGTGAGTTCAGGGTCGCGAACCAGCAGTAGCGGGATGCCGGCGGCGATGGCAGTGCCCGCGTCTGCTGCGGTGTTCCACTGCCGGTACTTGTCGCCGAAGAACGCGACAGCCAGGTCAGCCTGCCGCATGAGCACGCGCGTACGCAGGGCGTTGGCACCAGCGCCTGCCAGGTCGCGGTAGCGCGGGGTCGGTTGCGGTCCCAGGATGTCCTCGCCGATGTCATCCGAACGGTCATGCTCATCGAGCGGACCAACGAACTGTACGGGCACGTTCTTCTGCTCGATCAGCCTGCGCAACTCGTCGCGCCACGGGCTGTGCACCTCACCCGCCAGGTAAACGATTATCGGTTCCATTTATGTACTCCTTTGTGCCTGAGAAGGCCAGCGTTTTACTTCGCCGGCGGGAATCGGTCAGTTCCAGCATAAAGGCGGACTGCCAGCCGAAAAGTTGCTGGGAGCCACACCTCTTCAGATACTTATGAATCGTAAGTGATTCCACCATGGGAGACCCGCTGTGCCAGGTGCTGCCGGCCCGCCACCCGGCCATCCGAAAGTAAACCGGTATTCCCACAAAAAACCCGTATAGGACGGGAAAAAAGCCGTAGTTGACGCGCATCCCAGGTCCGGTTTAGCATGCCCGCTGTGCCACGAATCCATGGCCGACTGAGCAAGTGGAACTTACGAAACGAAACCCAAAGAAGCAAGACCTGAAAGGTACAGGCTAATGAATCAGATCATCGAAACACCATGGGGCCAGGTCGAAGCAGATCCGGCTGAACTGCAGCTGGGCGAACTGGTCGTGACGGACGAAGGAGCTGAGCTCGAGGTCACCTTACTTGACCCGCTGACGTTCGACCTCGCCCCTGAAGTGGACGAGGACTGGGGAGAATGACCGTCGCGGGGGAAGGCCAGGTTGTTTTCGTACACGACCGGCTGCGGCCAGAAGAACAGATGCTGCTGTCCGCACTGGCGGACACCGGCGTGAACGTGAGCCAGGTGTACGCACCGCAACTGTCCTTCTCCCTGGGCGCGCTGCCGCAGGCGGACGTGGTGCTGGTCCGCTGCTTGTCGCAGGCGCGGTCGCTCGCGATCACCTTGCTCTATGAGGCGGCAGGCAGCCACGTGATCAACAGCAGCCACGTGATCCGGACATGCGGTGACAAGCTGGCGACCAACGCTGCTCTGACTGCCGCCGGCGTACCGACGCCCAGGACCGGCGTCGCGTTCACCGCAGATGCCGCCCTGGAACTGTGCGAAGAGTTCGGCTGGCCCGTAGTCATGAAACCCATCACCGGTTCATGGGGCCGCATGGTTTCCCGCCTCTCGGACGCCGACGCAGTCAGGGCTGTCATCGAGCACCGCGAGACCCTCGGTGGACCCCAGCACAAGATCCATTACATCCAGGAGTTCGTCGACAAACCGGGACGCGACATTCGCGTCTTCGTAGTGGACGACGAAGTCACCTGCGCGATCTACCGCTCAAGTGCTGACTGGATCACGAACACGGCGCGCGGGGCCGTGGCCAGCAACTGCCCGGTTCACCCCGAACTCCGCGACATCGCGCTCGCTGCAGCCAAGGCTGTCGGCGGAGGCATGCTGGCGGTCGACATCGTCGAGAGCCCACGCGGACTGCAGGTCATCGAAGTGAACCACACGATGGAATTCCGCAACTCCATCACCACGACCGGAGTGAACATCCCCGCTCACATGGCGGCCTTCGTCACCGGCCAGCTCAGGCAGCCCGTGCCAGTGGCCCTGTGAGCCGGCTGTCCGTTGCGATCCTCGGTGGTTCCGGGTATGCGGGCGGCGAGTTCCTGAGGCTCGCGCTGCAGCATCCCAACCTCGAAGTCGCTCAGGTTACAAGTGAACGCCACGCCGGCCAGCCGGTGTGGGCTGCGAATCCGAACCTGCGTGGCATCACTTCGCTGCGGTTCAGCCCACTGGCCTCCCTGCACGAGGCCGACGTGATCGTCAGTGCGCTGCCCCATCTCGAACTCGCCAGCCGCATAGACGAGGTGCTGCCGCTCGCCGGCCGCCTGATCGACCTTGCGGCCGACTTCCGCATCAGGGACGCAGCGCTGCACGAAAGCACGTACGATGCCAAGCACCCGCAGCCGGATCTGGCGGGTACTTTCGTGAGTGCCATCCCCGAGCTGTACCGCGACGAGTTGCGCGGCGCGACGCGCATCGCCGGCGCCGGCTGCATCGCAACCGCCACCATTCTCGGCCTGGCACCGCTCGTGCGGGCGGGCCTGATCGCTGACCCCGACGTCATCGTGGACGCGAAGATCGGCTCAAGTGCAGCCGGCAACCGGCCCGGCCCAGGCAGCCACCACCCCGACCGAGCGGGCGCGCTGCGCACGTATGCAGCGACCGGCCACCGGCACGAGGCGGAGGTAAGCCAGGCTTTGCCCGGCCCGCAACGGGTGCATATGACCGCCACCGCCGTGGAACGGGTGCGCGGGATACTCGTCACCATGCACGTGTTTGCGGGCCAGGCCGTCACGGAACGCGACGTCGCCGCGGCTTTCAGGACAGCCTGGAAGGATGAGCCGTTCATCCGGCTGGTAGTCGGTCAGCGAGGAGTGCACCGCGTGCCCGATCCCCGAATCCTTTCCGGCAGCAACTGGTGCGACATCGGCTGGGCCGTCAACCCCGACACGGGCCGGGTAGTGGTCATGAGCGCCATAGACAACCTGGTCAAGGGCACCGCCGGCCACGCACTTCAGTCGCTGAACATCGCCGAGGGCTGGCCTGAAGCAGCCGGCCTGGCTTTCCCGGGGCTCCACCCGTGAGGCGATCATGCTGACCGTGAAAGTCGGCGGTGCAGCCGGTATCGGCTTCGAAAGTCTGGTTCAGGACATTGCCAGGCTGTGGCAGGCCGGCGAGAAACTGGTGCTCGTGCACGGCGGCAGTCACGAAACGAATGAACTGTCCCGGCAGCTGAATCACCCGCCCCGCTTCATAACGAGCCCCGGCGGTCACACGAGCCGCTTCACGGACCGGACCACCCTGGACATCTTCACGATGGCCTGCCAGGGGAGGGTGAACGCGAGCCTCGTCGAACAGCTCCAGGCTGCCGGCGTGAACAGCGTCGGCCTGTCCGGCGTGGACGGCCGTACCCTGGTCGCCAGGCGCAAGAGCACAGTCCGCGCAGTCGAAGACGGTCGCGTGAAGATACTCCGCGGCGACCACACCGGCACCATTGAGTCCGTCAACACCCAACTGCTCACCATGCTGCTTGACGGCGGTTTCCTGCCGGTACTCGGACCGCCCGCCATCAGTCATGAAGGGGTGCCACTAAACGTCGATGCCGACAGGGCAGCGGCAGCAGTCGCCGGTGCCCTGGGCTCGGACACGCTGGTGATCCTGTCCAACGTGCCGGGGCTGCTGGAAAAGTACCCGGACGAAACCAGCCTGGTAGAACACGTGCCGCTGAATGCCTTTGACCAGTACATGCAGATGGCAGAAGGCCGCATGCGCAAGAAGCTGCTCGGAGCTGCAGAAGCGCTTCACGCGGGCGTGTCAACCGTGATACTCGGGGACGCGCGCCGCAGCAACCCACTCAGCCACGCACTTGCCGGCGGCGGCACCGTCATGAGCTCCGGTGCGCCTCAGTGAACAGCACCGCGATCCTTAAGCGCAACGCCGAACATGACTCCGGCCTGTTCAACCCCGACATCGCCCTCGTCCGCGGAGAGGGCGTGAACGTCTACGACGCTGAGGGACGCCATTACTTCGACTGCATGGCCGGCATCGGTGTGGCCAGCCTGGGCCACGGTCACCCCGCCCTGGTCCGCGCCATCCAGCAACAGGCTGCCCGACTGATCGTCTGCCCCCAGAGCCTGGGCAACGACGCGCGCGCAGCATTCACTGACGCGCTCTTCAGCCTCATCCCGCCACCTCTGACGCGGGTGTTCCTGGCGAACTCGGGAACTGAGGCGAACGAAGCTGCCCTGAAATGGGCGCGCGCCGCAACCGGCAGGTCCAGGTTCGTCGCGTTCAAACGGGGCTTCTCGGGCAGGACCATGGGGACGCTGCCGCTTACCTGGGAACCAAGGTACAGGGAACCGTTCGCACCGCATGCCACCCAGGTCGATTTCGTGCGCTACAACGACAGCGAAGCCCTCGAGGCGGCAGTGACCGAAGAGACCGCCGCCGTCCTGATCGAACCGATCCAGGGTGAAGGCGGCGTGCACGAAGCGTCGACAGAGTTCATGCAGGCAGCCCGCCGGGTAACCCGGGAACGTGGTGCCCTGCTGATCTGCGATGAGATCCAGACCGGCATAGGGCGGACCGGCCGGTTCCTGGCAACCGA
This sequence comes from uncultured Trueperaceae bacterium, assembly GCA_937911855.1. Lineage (GTDB taxonomy): Bacteria > Deinococcota > Deinococci > Deinococcales > Trueperaceae > CALDPK01. The sequence goes on from CALDPK010000146.1 coordinate 4,508, forward strand.
ACGCCACGGCGTCACCCCGGACATGGTCACCCTCGCCAAGGGCCTGGGCGGCGGAGTACCCATCGGTGCGCTGATGATGACCCCGGAAACGGCTTCAGCGATGCCTGCAGGTGGTCACGGCACCACCTTCGGCGGCAACCCGCTCAGCTGCGCTGCCGCCACGGCAGTGCTCACCGAACTCCGCGACACCGACCTCATGAAGCAGGCTGAACTCGTGGGAGAACAGTTCATGGAGCAGCTGAGGAACCTGGAATCACCGCTCGTCCGCGCGGTGCGCGGGCGTGGCCTGATGATCGGCATGGAACTCCGCGGCCGAGCTGCACCCCTGATCAAAGAACTGCGTACCCACGGTGTACTCGCTGTGAGTGCCGGAGCCACGGTGGTGCGATTCCTGCCACCGCTCACGATAAGTAAGGCTCAGGTTGACGAGATCGTGGAACGGGTGCGGGCAGCCTTGGCCGCAGTCCAAATCCGGGGTGCCTCAGGTGGATGACGTTGCGGCAGTCGAACTGCTTGTCGGTGCAGTAACCCTCCCCAGCAGCAGCGGCGAAGAAACGGAGCTAGCCAACTGGCTGCACGGGCGGCTTCGACCGCACTTCGACACTTCTGGAATCGATGCAGCCGGCAACTACGTAGCTACCATCGGCAGCGGACCCCTGCGCGTTTACTGCCTGGGTCACATCGACACGGTACCCGGCGACATCCCCGTGCGAATAGAAGACGGCGTGCTCTGGGGCCGCGGCAGCGTGGACGCCAAGGGCAGCTTCTGCAGTCACGTGACCGCTGTAATCCGGGCTTTCACGGCCAACACTGAACTGCGCAGGCAGCTGAGCGTCACTCTGCTCGGCGCCGTGGGCGAGGAAGCCCCGCACAGTATTGGCGCCCGCCACGCAGTCGACAGCCTGCCGGCTCCAGACCTGCTGTTCATAGGCGAACCCAGCGGCTGGCAGTCGCTCACTCTCGGTTACAAAGGGCAATTGAGGCTGACAGTAGGCGTGGCGTGCCCTGAGTCGCACAGCGCCGGCAGCGAGGCGAGCGCAGCTGACCGCCTCCTGGCAATCTGCACGGCATTGCGTGCTGAAACCGAGGCGCTGACGCCGCCGGCTGCCCCTGAAACCACCAGAGTATTCAACCAGGTACAGATGACCGTGACCGGCGTGCAAAGCTCAAGTGATGGTCTGCAGCAGCAGTCCGAGGCCACGGTTTCCTTTCGCCTGCCGCCCGGGGTGTCCGCAGCGCATGCGCAGAGGTGCCTGATGGCAGCGGCGGCAAGACCCTTTGCGGACGCCGAGAAAGTGAACCTGCAGATCAGCTCGCATGGTGGTGTCGACGCAGTGCTGGGTGACAAAGACTCCCGGCTCAGCCGCGTCTTCCGGGCAGCGATCAGACAGCACGGCGGTCGCCCGACGTTCAAGGTGAAAACCGGGACGAGCGACATGAACGTCGTAGCTCCTCACTGGCAAGTTCCTGTGCTTGCCTACGGACCCGGCGATTCATCCCTGGACCACACCCCCAAAGAGCGGATCCCGATTGCTGATTACCTGAAGGCAGTCGTAGTTACGGCAACGGCACTGCAACTGCTTGGGAATGCATAAGCGCGAGGGCTGAAGTAGTTTCAGCCCTCGCGCTTCATTCCTGCTTCTCTCAAAGACTGATTTGCTTCAGCCTTCTGCCTTCATCTCCTGCTCTTCTTCTTTCTGAATGTACGTCGAAGCCAGCTCTGGCAGATTCGCTTCCAGCCAGGCGGCCATGGCGCGCTCCTGTTCAAGGATCTTGTCACACATCTTGATTGTTTCCAGGTCACCCAGGTCCTCCGCCGCCGTCGCTATCGCGGTGTAGGAGGCTATCTCAAGATGCTCAGCAGCGAAATCCGACAGTGACGCCTTCATCAGGTCATCACCACTCAGCGCGGCGGTCGTTCCGGCCATGCTGCTGGCGATCTTGCTGATCATGCCCTTGCCGTGCGAGACCGTGCCGCCGTAGCGTTCGATCGCTTCAGTGACCATCTCCGCCTGCTCTTCGGTCTCCCGCAGGTGCTTCTCCAGCTGCTTTTTCAGCTTGTCGTTCTTGCCGTCAGCCAGCTTTATGTGACTTTGCAGCGTCTCCACCATGCCCAGTTCCATCGCGCGGGCGTCATTCAGCCATGCCAGATACGTGTCGTTCATAAGTACCCTCCCAGGCCGCTGATGATAGGTGCGTTGCCGGAACCGGACTTTAGCGGGAATTACGCTGTGCCGGCACGTGTACCTTTCAGATATGTGATTGCGGTCTTGCGTTACAGACTTGCAGGCCCCTCAGGGACTACCTTCATGTCCTGGCTGGCGATAACGGGCAGTTAAATACATCGCCGAGAGCCTGGGTGAGGGCCTTCCGGGCAATCCGGGTTTTCGGCAATCAGGGGGGCGTTATGCCGTATTCATCGGGTTTTAACATTAGGTCTGGTGGCAAGACGGTGCGAGACAATCGCCTTGGGACAGGCCAGCCGACCTGTGACATAGTCTGTTTCTCGCACTTGCGCTGGGATTTCGTATTCCAGCGACCGCAACACCTGTTGACGCGCGCGGCGCGCGACCGCCGCGTAATTTACTTTGAAGAGCCACTGCCAGCCGAGGCTGAAGCGTGGCTCGAGTACCCGCCGGCCGACCGTGGCGTGCAACGTGTGATTCCGCATCTGCCTGCAGGCCTGAACCGAATCGAAGAACGGGAACTGCTGCGCGGCCTGGTTGATCAGCTGCTGGAGCGCGTCGGAGTGACAGAGTTCGTCGCCTGGTACTACACACCGATGGCCTTGAGCTTCACCGATCACCTGCAACCTGCCGCGACCGTTTACGACTGCATGGATGAACTTTCCAAATTCAAGGGTGCTGCCGAGGAGATGCCCGAGCTCGAGGCGGCCCTGTTCGCAAGGGCAGACGTGGTGTTCACGGGTGGCTACAGCCTGTACCGCGCCAAGCGGCAGCGGCACCCGAACGTTCACGTTTTCCCCTCGAGCATCGAGTCCGCTCATTTTGCTGCAGCGCGGGATACGGCAAGCGAGCCCGCTGATCAGGCCGTCATAGACGGACCGCGCATCGGCTTCTGCGGCGTCATCGACGAGCGAATGGACGTTGACCTGCTGGCACAGCTCGCCGACCTGCGGCCAGAGTGGCAGTTCATCCTGATCGGCCCGGTAGTCAAGATCGACCCGGAGAGCCTGCCCAGGCGGGACAACCTGCATTACCTGGGTGGCCGGCCTTACGAGGAGCTGCCCCTGTACATGAGCGGCTGGGACGTGGCCATGATGCCGTTCGCGCTGAATGACGCGACCCGTTACATCAGCCCGACCAAGACGCTTGAGTACCTGGCGGCTGGCCTGCCGGTCGTATCCACTGCCATCGCGGACGTGGTGCAGCCTTACGGCGAACTGGGCCTGGTCGGAATCGCCCGCGATGCCCGGGAGTTCGTGGAACTTTGCGATGAATTCACCGTGCGCGCTGCAGGCGAAGAATGGCAGCAGGGTGTGGCAGCCGTGCTTGCCTCGACTGACTGGGACAGAACCTGGGCGCAGATGGACGCCCAGCTGGGATCATGCCTGAAACCGGCCGGCCGTCGGCAAGCTTCGGTGACAACCGGTGTTTGATTACCTGGTTGTCGGCGCCGGCTTCGCCGGGTCCGTCCTGGCCGAGCGGCTGGCATCAGACGGTGGCCAGCGCGTGCTGGTCGTGGAGAAACGCAACCACATCGGCGGCAACGCCTATGACCACTACGACGACCACGGCATCCTTGTACACCGTTACGGCCCGCACATTTTCCACACCAACTCGGCAGACGTGTTCAGCTACCTGTCACGGTTCACGGACTGGCGGCAATACGAACACCGGGTCCTGGCCAGCGTGGACGGGCACCTGGTACCGATTCCAATCAACCGGGACACGATCAATCGGCTGTATGGCATGAACCTGAACTCGATGGAAGTCGAGGCGTTCCTGGCGTCACTCGCTGAACCGCGCGAAACCATAACCACCAGCGAAGACGTGGTGGTTTCCAAGATCGGCCGGGAACTGTACCAGAAGTTCTTCCGCGGCTACACCCGCAAGCAGTGGGGACTCGATCCCAGCGAACTTGACGCGACCGTAGCGGGGCGCGTGCCCACACGGACGAACGGGGACGACCGCTACTTCACCGACACGTACCAGGCAATGCCCAAACACGGTTACACGCCGATGTTCGAGCGGATGCTTTCGCATCCGAACATCAAGGTCATGCTGAACACGGATTTCCAGGAGATCCGCGGCGAAGTGAGTTACCGGGAGCTCATCTACACCGGCCCGGTTGACGCCTACTTCGGCCACCGGTTCGGAAAACTGCCTTACCGTTCCCTGGACTTCCGCTTCGAAACCTTGCCGCTCGAGAAAGCCCAGGCTGTAGGGACGGTGAACTACCCGAACGAACACAAGTACACCCGCGTCACCGAATTCAAGCACCTGACCGGACAGCGGCACGCCCAGACGACGGTCGTGTACGAGTACCCCATGGCCGAAGGTGACCCGTACTACCCGATCCCCCGGCCTGAGAACCGCGAGCTTTACCAGAAGTACAAGCTGCTCGCCGAGCAGCAACCTGACGTTCATTTCGTGGGCAGGCTGGCGACCTACAGTTACTACAACATGGACCAGGTGGTGGCCCAGGCGCTAAACACGTATTCGAGGCTGGTCAAAAGACTCACTCCCGTGGTGTGACCATGAGCATCGAGCTGTGGGGAGGAATAGAGTGCTCCCGCGTGCACCTGCGGGACAGGACGGTTGATCAGCTGGACCTGACCGGCCACGCCGCGCGCAAGAGTGACATCAGCCTGCTCGCCAGCCTAAGCGTGGAAGCCGTCCGCTACCCGGTGCTGCTCAGCCGGGTAGCGCCAGACGGCGTGCTGACAGCTGACTGGAGCTGGCCTGACGAGCGGTTGTTGCTGCTCAGGAAAAACGGCATCAGGCCCATCGTCACGCTCGTGCATCACGGTACGCGCTACCGGAACCTCGACGTGAGGGATCCCGGTTACGCAGTCGCAGTAGCCGAGTACGCCGGGGCGGTGGCTCACCGCTACCCATGGGTCAGGGATTACACACCCATCAACGAACCGCTGACCACCGCCAGGTTCAGCTGCCTTTACGGTTTCTGGTACCCGCACCAGGCGCACGAGCCGTACTTTTACCGCACCCTCGTCAACCTGTGCCGCGCAACCACCCTGTCCATGCAGGCCGTCAGGGCAGTCAACCCGGCCGCCAGACTCATTCACACCGAGGACCTGGGCTGGACTCACAGCACCGCCGAACTGGCTTATCAGGCGGACTTCGAGAACGGCAGGCGCTGGCTCGGCCTGGACCTGCTCTGCGGCAGGGTGACCGACAACCATGAGTTCTTTGATCGCCTGCTGCACGCGGGAATCACCCGCCCCGAACTCGACTGGTTCGTTCATAACCCGTGCCCACCGGCCGTACTCGGCTGCGATTACTACCCGACCAGCGAACGCGTCATCGATCAGCGGCTCGACCTGTACCCCGAATGGAGCCACGGCGGCAACGACCACATGGAGTACGCCGACATTCACGTCGACATGGCACCCGAGTTCGAGCCCCGTACCTTCGAGCAACTGCTTCTGGAAGCATGGGAGCGCCTTGGACTGCCACTCGCGCTGACCGAAGTACACCTTGACGCTCCCGTCGAAGACCAGGTGAGCTGGCTCAACGAAGCCTGGCAGATCGCCCAGCGACTCCAGGACAGCAACATCAGCGTAGAGGCCGTCTGCGCCTGGGCACTGTTCGGCAGTTTCGACTGGAATTCCCTCATGACCCGGCAGGAAGGACACTACGAAGCCGGCGCCTTCGACCTCACTTCAGGCAAACCGAAGATCACAGAACTGGGCAGCGCCATCCAGCAGCTCAGCAAGCGTGCACTGGCTGTCAGCGCGCTGCGCTGAACCGCACTTGACCCTGCCCCAGGGGCATACCCGATACTTTGCACATGGCTTCGGAAAGCAAACCGGTTACCGCTCCACTGATGACCATAGGCAGCTTCGGCAAAGCCACCCGGCTGAGCCTGAAGGCACTGAGGCTTTACGACACCCTCGGCCTGCTGCCGCCCGCCTGGGTCGACCCCGACTCAGGCTACCGCTACTACCAGGAAGAACAGGTGAACAGGGCGCGGCTCATCGCCAGACTGCGCATGCTCGACATGCCGCTGAACGACATCGCCCGGATGCTCAAGCACGACGGTGCCGAAGCAGCGCGCATCCTCAAAGCCTGGTGGCGGGACGTTGAAGGGGAGACAGCCAGCCGGCGCCGGCTGGTCACCAGTCTCACCCGGTACCTGAAAGGAGACATCACCATGAACCACGACGTCGAAACCCGGCAGGTTCCCGAACAGAAACTGCTGACCCTGGAACGCCGGGTGTTCGCCGACCGGCTGCCGGCCACCATCGGCGAACTCGGCAAGACCCTCTATGCACATGTCACTGCCAACTCAGTCCAGATCGCGGGCCCCATGATGGTCATCTATCACGATGAGGTAAACATGGACTCGGATGGACCGATTGAAGTGTGCGTGCCGGTTGCCGGCGCGGTCGAACCGTTCGGCGACACCCGCGTCCGGATGGAACCGGCCCATAAGGTCGCCTACGCACGCATCAGCAAACGCGAAGTGCAGTTCCCGGACATCCTCGAGGCGTATTCGTCCGTCGAAGCGTGGATAAGGGAGAACGGCGAGCACGTTGCCGGCTCCCCGCGCGAGATCTACATCGCCGACTGGGCGCAGGCGCAGGCCGACGACCTGGTGTGTGACATCGCCTTCCCGATAGCAGTCTGATTCACCTGTCCCCGTCCACATAGCGTCCCTTGTCAGGTACCGCGATCTCATCGAAATCCTGAGCAAGGGCAAGCAGTGCACTCAGAGTCTCAGTTCCGCCAAGTGGCGGCCCGTGCATGCTCACTATGGTGCCGGGCCGCAAATCCGCCAGTTTCCGGACCGAGGCCTTCGCCGATTCCCAGTCGGGCGTGAAGTAGGCTGGCGGTCCGTGCAGTTCGGGTTGTTGGGTCATGACGGCGTAGGCAGATTCCTGGTTCGTGGTCACGACTGCGTCACCACTGATCAGAAGCCGGTCCTGTTCACGCCACAGGGACACGTGGCCGGGCGTGTGGCCCGGGGTGTGAATCCAGCGCCAGCCTGGCATGTGCGGGACCGAACCGTCCGCCGGCAACTCACGCAGCCAGTTGCTCACGTCGACGGGGCCCCGCGGGTACAGGCCGGACAGTCTGGCCATCATGCCCCCGCCCACACCCGGATCAGGCGGCGGATAACTCCGGCTGCCATTAAGGTACGGCAGTTCGAGCCCGTGGGCATACACTGGTACGTCCCACTCCTCGACCAGGGCAACAAGTGCGCCTACATGGTCGAAGTGGGCGTGCGTCATCACGATGGCGGCCGGGCGCGACTGTGCGCCGAACCGCTCCTCCGCGGCACGCCTGATGGCGCCTGCAGTACCCATCACGCCTGCGTCTATCAGTACCCAGGAGCCGTCACCCGATCCGGGCAGACCGTAGAACGCCACGTTCACGATCCCAAGCCGCTTGTAGGCGACGTCTTCAGCGACTTCGTGCGTGCCGTCATCAGCCGGCAGGTCAGTGCGGTCCGTTTCGTCCATCTTGAGTCTGTCTGGCATGGTGAGCGCCTCCCTCTGGCTGTCACTCAGACTTGTGTCCCTGAAGTTGTAGGCGATGAGTCGGGCCGGTCAAATGGAACGGCTCACAATCAGCACCCGTCCCAGTACGGGTGCCCGTCCGGGCTCGGCTGATAAGGTATTCGGGTTAGATTCAGTAACCTGCAGAATGCCATGATCGCGGCACCATGCGCTAAGGTCACCTTATGAATAAGCGCGGCGCAGCCGATGTACTGGCACGGTTGCGGGAGCAGCGCAGCCATGTCGCTCAGAGTTTCCTGTGGGTTCTATTCGGCCTGGTGGGCCTCGGTTTCCTGGCTGATCTGGCTTTATCCGGCCTTGCTGCCTTCAGCTTCACGACTGCTGGCCCCACCCTGATTTTTGCGGCGCTCATCGGTGCCGCTCTGTGGCTGAACAGCCAGCGCAGGTTACGGGTTGCAGCATGGCTGATCACGGGCGTCCTGCTTGTTGTGGGCGTATTGGGGGTGCTGTCCTCTGGTCTCAGTTCAAACGCCGTTGAAGAGCTGCTGATTTTCTTCGTACCCCTGACCCTGTCGGGGTTACTTCTGAACCGTATCGGGCTGTGGGTGACGACCGGAGTCACGCTGCTGGCAGTGCTCGCCACAGCTGCGTTTTCCGGAGGCCAGGTGAACGGCGGGGACTCCACCGTGCGTGATTCATGGGCGGTCGCCCTGCAGTTCGGCGCGATATTCACTGCTGTGGCCCTACTGCTGGACCGTTTTGGCATGATGCTGCGAGACACCCTGGATACTGCGCTGCAAAAAGAACTGCAGCTGAGCCAGACAACCGTCGAAAGCAGACGGACCCGCGAAGCACTGCTGGAGAGGCAGAAGCTTGACGAGGCCGTGCTTGAGAACCTGCCCGGCATCTTCTACGTGATCGACCACAACGGCAGGTACATCCAGTGGAACCGCAACCTGCTTGACACCATGGGTTACACGCAGCATGAGATGCGCAGGATCAACGCCCTCGAGCAGTTCGTGGAGGAAGACCGGGAACTCATAACGGAGAGCATCATTGAAGTGTTCGAACGCGGTTACTCAACCGCACAGGCCACCGCTGTAACCAAAGAAGGACGGCGCATTCCCTACTTCCTGAACGGCTCCCGGGTGATACTCGACGGCAAACCGTATCTGGCAGGAATCGGAATCGACCGGACCGAGATCGACGCAGCCAACGAGCGGGTGCGGGCGCTGAACGCCGATCTGATCGAGCGGCTGGAGCGCCTGCGCGCCCTGCGCGAGATCGACATGGCGATAACCGGTCATCTTGAGCTTGACCCCGCCCTTGACGTGATCCTGGATCAGGTGACCGAACGCCTTCAGGTTGACGCCGCAGCGATCCTGCTGCACCGGCCCGAAACCCGCTCACTTTATTTCGCTGCCGGCCACGGCTTCAGCCGCCCACCCGATTTCCCTCCGGAGATACCCATGGGCGAGGGGCTGGCCGGTCACGCCGCGCAGGCCCGCGAGCTGACAGTGGTGAACGGCGCCGACGCCTTCGCTGCCCGGTTCAAGCGTTACTCGAATGTTGAACATGAAGGATTCAGCAGCTACGTGGCCGTACCGCTGGTGTCCAAAGGACGCCTGCAGGGCGTCCTCGAGCTGTTCCACCGCTCACACCTCGATGTA
>CALDPK010000147.1 GCA_937911855.1 uncultured Trueperaceae bacterium
CTGCCCGCCGCCGCAGCCGAGGTGTGGAACCCGTCGAGCCGGGGTTGGGCCGCCGCGACGCGGGCGACCATGCGCTGCGTGACGACAAGGGGGGTCTCGAACGACGTCGTGGTCGTCACGACTTGCGGTCCTCGCGTACGGTGCCGTAGTGCTGGAAGGCCGGATAGGGCCCCACCGCCCCGTCGCCCGCCGGATCCCCTCATTGGGTGGCCTGCGCCAGGCGCCCTCAGCCGCCGGGCAGCGGCATCGTAGGCGGCGGGGTCGGGCCAGCTGCGACGCGGCTCGAGCAGCCGCTCGTCGATACCGGCCACCGCCCGTGGCACGGCAAAGCCGAACACCGGATCCGCGCGCATCGGCTGCCCGTCCAGTTCTCTCATCAGGACGGCATCGAGCAGGCGTCGCGTGGCGGCGATGTCGATGCGCTCGCCGGTGCCGTACGGCCCGCCGGTCCAGCCGGTATTCACCAGCCAGACGCGGGTTCCGTGCTCTTCGATCAGGCGGCCCAGCATCTCGGCGTACTCGACCGGGCGCCTGGGCATGAACGGGCTGCCGAAGCAGGCGCTGAACGTCGCGAGCGGTTCGGTCACGCCACGTTCGGTGCCGGCCACCTTGGCGGTGTAGCCCGACAGGAAGTGATACATCGCCTGGCTGTTCGACAGCCGGCTGATTGGCGGCAGCACCCCGAAGGCGTCGGCGGTCAGGAAGATGATGTTCTGCGGGTGGGGGCCCTGTCCGCTGCTGCTGGCGTTGGGGATGAAATCGATGGGGTAGGCCGCGCGGGTGTTCTCGGTCTTGCTGCCGTCAGCCAGGTCCACGTGGCGCGTGCCGGACGTGAAACCGACGTTCTCGAGGATCGTTCCGAACCGCCTGGTCACCGCGAATATGTCCGGCTCGGCCTTCGGATCCAGGTTGATCACCTTGGCGTAACAGCCGCCTTCGAAGTTGAACACGCCTTCTTCGGACCAGCCGTGCTCATCATCGCCGATCAGCTCGCGCGCCGGATCGGCCGACAGGGTGGTCTTGCCGGTGCCTGACAGCCCGAAGAACAGGGCGGTATCACCTTCAGGGCCGCGGTTGGCCGAGCAGTGCATCGGCATCACCCCGCGGTCAGGCAGCTCGAAGTTCATCGCCGAGTACACGCCCTTCTTGATCTCGCCGGCGTACTCGGTGTTGGCCACCAGGATGAGCCGCTGCGAGAAGCTGAGCATGATCGCCGTCGTGCTGCGCACGCCGTGCCGTTCGGGGTCGGCCTGGAAGTCCGGCAGGTCGAGTACCGTCCACACGTCAGCTGCCGGTTCAGTACTGCTTTCCCGGACGAACATCGTGCGGGCGAACAGGCTGTGCCAGGCGTACTGCGTGTACACGCGCACGGGCCGCTGGAAGCGCTCGTCCTTGCCCACGAACAGGTCCTGGCGGTACAGCCTGCGGCTGCGCGCCCAGTCCAGCATGTCCTGCTTCAGCAGCTCGAACTTCTCGGCGCTGATCGGCTGGTTGACGCTGCCCCAGTCGACGGTCTCCTCGGTGAGTTCATCGCGGACGATGAACTTGTCCTTCGGGGAACGGCCGGTGAACTTCCCTGTGTCCACGACCAGAGCTCCGTGTTCGGCCAGCACGGCCTCACCCTGAAGGGCATGCTCGTAAAGTTGTGGTGTGCTGGCACCCAGTATCGCGTCGCCCAGCAACGCCTCGAAGCCGGACGGTTCTTGGTTGGATTTCATCAGCCTGACGGACCTCCGCTCGGTTGTCATCCCATGTTACCAGCGCCATGTGACACCGAACCGGAACAACTGTTCCTGGCTGGACACATCAAAAGCCGCTTCGATTGTTGTAGACGGATTGAACTCGTACTGCACCCCCAGGCTCAGCTGCGCGACGGCCGAAAGTTCGGCGGTATCAGTGACTCCCAGGCTGCCGGCAAGGTCAAGCAGCACCGGACCGAGGGCGTAGCGGATGCCGACCTCGTTGCTGAACGCGTAGATGCCCTGCGGGTCATCGAAGGCACTGACGCGGTAGGTGGCGAACACCTCGTCCGAGATGTAACCACCGAAGCGCAGTGACACGCCGAACTGCTGGTCCTCGACAGCACCTGAGAGGATGTTGGCAAGCGCGCTGCTGCGAATCTCCACCAGGTCAAGGCCCAGTGCCTCACCGAGCGCCCGCTGCAGTTCCGACATGATGAGCAGGTCGATGGCGGTTTCGATGGCACCCTGCGCCACCACTGGCGCCAGGCCCGATTCCCCGCCGAACGATTCGAAGTCGATGCGTCCCAGGGTGACCAGCGCCAGAAGCTCATCCTCTGTCAGTGGCCGCGGGCCGCCGCCCTGCTCGGAGTCCGAGACGGGCCGGACCATCACGTTGCTTGACAGAACGGGATTCAGGTCCAGGCGGATGCCGGTGACGGGATCGGGCTCAACCGTACCGACGAAGCTCAGCGTGACGTTGGCGTTTCCTTCTGACGGCGCGACCAGCCGGAGGTTGGAACCCGGCGGCAACATCCGTCCCCTGTCGAAGCTCGTCGTGGCGTTTATGCGGATCTCGGGGAAGATGCCGCGCGACGGTTCGAAGATCACTGCCGAATCCTGCAGTGCGAAGTCACGCCCGGAGAACTGGAAGTTGCCCCGCAGCGCGTCGGCCCGGCCGCTCAGCTGCGGCTCGCTCAGCGTTCCCGTGACGGTGACGTCTCCTGACAGTTCGGCACTGCCGAAACTCTCTGCCAGCCGCAGCCTGGCCGGCACCAGTATCCGCAGGCTGTCGAAACGGAAACCGTCACCCACGCCTGCAGCTGCTGAGATGCCTTGTGCCCCTGTGCCGCCGCCCAGGCTGATCTGTCCTTCACGCAGTGTTACCTGGCCGCCCAGGGCAAGTCCTGAATCCTGACGCAGGCTCAGGTCGGCATCCAGGCGGCTGTCCGCCAGGAACAGGCCGGGCAGGTCGACCAGCAGGTCCGTGCCGGTCAGGTTCAGATCCAGTGGAGCCAGGCTGCCGCGGATGCTGAGCGGATTGCCGAGAACTGCGTCGACTTCGGCAAGCAGCGGAGCGCCAGGCGTATCGTCGGCGCTGTGCAGCGAGCCCCTGATGCCTTCCAGCTGACCGATGACCGGCAGCACCAGGCTGCCACTGAACTCGAAGCGGGCGTTCTGGAAAGCCATCGTGCCAAGGTTCAGGCCGCCGCTGCCACTGAGCGACAGCGCCCCCTGGATCGGTTCCGTAGCCAGCAGCTGGGCTGCCAGGCTCAGCTGGTTCTGCGCCAGCGCCAGGTGCAGGTCGTCAAGCCGGTAGCTGATGCCTGCGACTTCGAACTCCAGTGATTCACTCTCAAGGCTGATCTGGGGATCGGACAGGTTGCCTGCCGCCGTCAGGCGCAGTGAACCTTCCGCACTTACCCCCAACTGGTTGAGCACCGGCACGAGGCCCAGAAGCGGCCCGAAGTCCGCGTCGTCAGCAACCAGCGAGAAGTCGAGCAGATCTTCCTCGAGGACGCCGCTCGCTTCCCAGGAGCCTGCGCCGCTGAAACTGGCCTCGCTCACCCGGAACGATCCTTCAGCAAGCTCCATGCTGATGTTGCCGGTGGTGACGATGCCGCTGCGTTCCAGGTGAATATGTTCTGTCGCGACGTTGAAAGCGCTGCTGCCGGTTTCCAGCAGCGGAAGCGTGAAGCGCATCACGCCGGTTACCTCAGCCAGCACGTCAAGCGGACCGGCCACCGCTTCAGCGAAAGTCTGCAGCGGGAAACGGCGCATCTCCAGCAGGCCAGTGAGCCGGTAGTCCTCGATGTTCACGGACAGGGGACTGCCGGCCAGGTCAGCGCCGATCTCGACGCTCCTGGGACTGCCGCTGATGACGGCCTCGATCGGCAGGGGCGAACCCGCTGCCTCCAGGTCCGTTGCGATCAGGTTGCCGGCGATGATGTCGTTGCGCAGCTGGATTACTGCAGTCACGCCGCCCGTCAGCGCGGGAGCGTAGATCGCGACCGGCGGCAGTTCCGACACTTCCAGCGAACTCACCCGCAGGTCCGCCTGCCCGCCGGTCAGCTGGAACGGTTCGACGCCGCTTGGCAGCAGGTCACCGAGTGCCCAGTTCCCACTGGCGTTCAGACGGCCGCTGCCGGCGATGAGGGCAGCCGTGCCACGCACCTCACCCTCACTGAATTCGACGTCGGCATTGATGAGGCCGGGCGGCCCTTCAGCCAGGTCGAACAGGACGAAACCGGAGCTGCTGACGGTGCCGGTCAGTCCGGCGCTTCCGGACCACGCCAGCCTGAGGTCAGCGTGACCGTCACCGGAGCGCAGCTGAGCCACCAGCGCGCCGCGGCCGTCAGCGGGAGTGTAGTCAGCTTCGACGTCACCCAGGCTGCTGTTGGAGACGAACCGGAAGATTCCACCTGAGCTGATCAGGGCGAACGGCAGCGAGCCGTTACCCTGCAGCGCGGGAACTGCCCTGAGCCACTCCGCTTCAGGCCGGAACTGGCCGCTCATGCGGACGCTGCCGTTGAGGTTGGCGTAACCGTCCATGAACACTCGGCCGGGCCCGACGCTCAGGCCGAAATCGTCCAGGTCCAGCTGGCCGCTGAACAGGTTCAGGCTCAGTTCACCGGCCGTCTCGCCCTGTCCTTGCAGCTGCACGCCGTCGTCAAGCTGGCTTAGCAGGTCGCGCAGACTGAACAGCTGCAGTTCACCTTCGACTTCGAAGCCGGGCAGGAGCGGAAGTTCCAGCGCCAGGCTGGCCGAGCGGCCGTCTGCAGCTGCTTCCAGGGTGAGTGCAGCCAGATCACTGTTCACGTGCAGCCGGCCGCTGGAGATGAGCGCGCGCTCGAGGACGGGCTGCCCGGTCAGGGGGTCAGCCTGGTCAAGCCGGAAGACGTTGCCGCCTTCGCCACTGAGGAACAATTGCGGTTCGGGCCACAGGCTTCCCTGGAACGACAGTTCACCGCCCAGCGGGTCACCTTCAAACGTCTGCTGGAAGCGCAGCAGGTCACGGCCCACCTGCAGTGTGCCCTGACCTGGGATGCCCAGCAGGTTGGCATCGGTAGTCAGCTCAAGGTGCGGGTTGGCGGCGGGTCCGTGGATCCGGCCGCTGCCGTTCAGTTCGATGCCGCTGTAAAAGAAGTCGCCGAGGACGACGGTGCCTTGCCAGTTGCCGTCCCGCAGGAGTGCCTGCACGTCGGCGCTGCCGCCGAGTACCTCCAGGTCCGCTTCCACGTTCAGTCCCCTGCCGGACAGATCGGCGTTGACCTGGCCGGTCAGTGGGCTTCCCAGGACGCTGCCCGACAGCGAGGTGTTGATGCCGCCGCTTGCCAGGTTCCCCGAGGCGGAAGCCACCAGGTCCAGGTCCTGGGCCACCCGGATCGCAACGCGGTCCAGCTGCCAGGAACCGTCGAGCCTTACGTGTCCTTCGAGCAGTTCGCCTGAAAGGCTGATGCCCGGGCTGCCAGTCGAGTCAGCGAGCCGCAGATCACCTAAGTTCACGCCGAACGCACTGAGGCCCGTGATGCCACCGTCGAACGTCAGTCCCGAATTGCCGAGCGAGGCCGCCAGGTTGAAGGCGCCACTGGCTTCCGGGCTCAGGCTCGAGACGTCGCCACTGGCTGTGACCACGCCTGCCTGCAGGTCGAGCATGAGTCCCCAGCCGTTCCAGGCAGAATGGCCAGTGAATATGAATTCGCCGCCTGAAAGTGTGCCCAGCGTGAACGAGCCACCGGGCACTGTCACCGAGCCGTCTGCCACGGGCGGAGCGTCCCCGCTTGACTCCAGGTAAAGGTCGGTCTGCACCGGGCCCAGGTCCAGTCGCGCCGTCAGTCGCAGCACTTCCTGAGCCGGCTGCCAGTCGAGGACCAGGGTGTCATCCTCGCTGGTTGCCTGCAGGTCCGCGCGCAGCTGGGGCGCCGCGAGCGTGCCGGCCAGGTCGACGCTGCCGGTCAGTCCCGAACTGCCCGCCACGCCCAGGTCCAGCACGCTCAGGCTGCCGCTGAAGTTCCCCGAGCCGTCCGTTCCCGGCTGCCAACTGTCCAGGTTCAGCGTCCCGGCCGCTTTACCGCTCAGGGCGACGCCAGCCTGGATTCCGCTCAGGTCCAGGTCGACGCCAGCGCTTGCGCTAACGGCGCCGTCGCGGAAGCCGCCCGTGACGATGATGCTGCCGCTGTCGCTCAGTACGGATGCCGTTTCCAGCAGCAGCTCGTGATCCCCGTCAGGGAACGAACCCTGACCGCTCAGTTCAGCTGCCGCAACGGCTCCCGGCAGTAAGCCGGTGAACCGTTCCACGGCGATCCCCGTAAGGTTCGCTGCCAGCTGCCAGCCTGTCTGGTCCAGCGTGCCGGTGACGGTCGCCTGTTCACCGCTTACGTCAAGGCTGGCGCCTGCGAGGCTGGCGTTGAGCCTGCCGGCGGCTTCGACGGCGCCACTCACCATGACGCTGCCGCTCAGGTCCGGATCAAGGACGGAGCCGCTCAGGCGGCCGCTGGTACTGACCGTGAGACTGCCGTGGCCTGCGGCCGGCCACACGTCCAGCAGGTTCAGGTAGTTCGTGAAGGTGCCAGTGAGCGAACCCGCTGCGAACGGGTTCCTGCCAATCACGGCCTGAACGCCGGCCAGCGGACTGCGGGAATCCGGCTGGCCGGCGAATCTGAGTGCAGCTTCTGCTTCGAGCTGACCGTCAGGTGAAGCCGTGGCGTTGATGCTCCAGGGCAGGCCGGCGCCGACACCGGCCAGCCTGCCGGTTGCGCTGCCGCTGCCGCCGAAACCGCCAGCGGCGCTCCAGCTGAGGTCCGCGCTCACGGTTCCGTCCGCAGTGGCGCCCGCCACGGTTATGAGCAGGTCGCCCTCCGGCAGGCCGGCCGTGAGCTGCAGGCCGGCGTACTCCGTTCGTACGTTCAGCCCGCCGGAGCTGGTCACCTGCAGGGGCAGTGGTTCCGCCAGGCCGGAAACAGTTATGAGTCCGCCAAGTTGCGCTTCAGGGGAGAGCGGACCGCTCAGCTCGATCCCGGCTGGCCCGACCGTGCCCCGCAGGAAGGACAGTTCCGTACCTCCCGCCTGGTTGCTGGTGGCGAACTCGAGGGCGGCTGCCGTGCCTAAGGCTGATCCTTCGGCAGCGGTGAATGTTCCGTCAAAGACCAGCGGGGAAGTCATCGTTGCCTGAAGCAGCGCGCCGCCCCAGTCGGCAGTCAGGTCCGTCACTTCCCCTGGCCTGACGTTGGCGACCAGAGGCCGGCCGGCTGCACTGCCCGTGATGCTTATCCCGTCTGCTGCTGCGGTCACGGCCAGGTCGACGGGTGCACCCGCCGCAGTGCCTGTCAGGGAGCCATCCACCCGCCAGTCAAGTTGGCCAGCCGAGACGGTCAGTTCAGCGCTGCCTGCAGGCTGCAGCTCTGCTTCGAGGCCGTGCAGCTCCGCCAGGTCAGCCAGCGCCAGGCTGGCCAGGTCAGTGGTCACTGCGAAGCTGCTCCAGTCACTGGCCGCGCTGACCGTGAGCAGGCGAGCTGACGCCGCGCCGCCCCTCAGGTTGCCTGTGCCTGTGAAACCAGCCAGGGTACCTGCCAGTTCCACGCCCAGGCTAAGCGTGTCCAGGTTCGCTGTCGGTCCTTCAGCCGTCGCCTGGAGCCGGCCCGACCAGTTGCCGGCCAGGTCGCTGCTGACGCTCAGGCTTGCTCCGTTCAGGAGCTCCAGGCCGGGCACGTCACCAGCCAGCCACAGGTCCAGCTCCACCGTCTCAGAGACGAGTATCTCGCCCCGCACCAGTGCGCCGCTCACGCTTCCGCGCAAGTCGGGTTGCACACCCCCGCCGGCAGGCTCGAGGCGCAGCACGTGCCTTTCGTCCAGCAGCCAGATGGCTGCCTCGGCGCTGCCGCTCCAGCCGTCAGCGCTCAGGCTGAGGTCGATGCCGCTGCCGGTCAGGGCAAGCCGGCCGGACATGTCTGCTGTCACGCTGACTTCCAGCGGTTCGATGCCGACCGACTCCTGGCTGCCGAACTGCGGGGTGACTATGCGTCCTGATACCTCCGGTGCCGCCAGCGTGCCACGCACGCTCCCTTCCAGCCGGGCCAGGTCGTCCGGCGTCCGGGCGTTCAGCTCGAGGTCGAGCACCGCCCCCAGGCTGCCCGTCACCTGGGCGTCGAGCAGACCCGAACTCCCCGCTACGTCGAGCTGCAGCTGATCAGGAGGTCCGGTCACGGTGCCGGTCAGCGGCGGCAACTCAACCGGCAGTGACAGGTACGGGTTGGCGTCGAAGCCGTCAAGCCGCGCGCGCAACTCGCCGGCTTCGAAGGTTGCGTCAAGACCGGGCCCCGAGGCAGTGAGTTCCGGTTCACCGTCCGGCTGCCAGGCGAGAGTAGCTGTCAGTTCCTGCCACGCCAGGTCCGTCTCCAAGCGCAGGCCGTCTTGCCAGCCGAGCGTGCCGTTCAGCTGCATTTCGGCTGCGAGCGCATCGTATACGGCACTGGCGGGGAAAGCGCCGCTCAGGTCGATGCGGGCGTCTGCCAGCTGCCCGTTCAGGTCGACCGCCAGTTCGCCGCGTTCAAGCACGCCCTGCACGGAGCCGTCCTCCGTGAGTACTCCGCTCAGGCGCAGTTCTTGGCCCGCTACCAGCAGCCGCTCGTCAACAGCAGCCTGGAAGACGGGTTCAGCCAGCCAGGCGACATCCACTGTGCTGCTGCCGGCGGTGAGCGCGGCGCTGCCGGTTTCCAGGTCACCGGTCAGCTGCCACTGCAGCGAATCCTGCCACTCAGTTCCCTGAAGCAGTCGGATCCCGCCTGGAAGCTGCAGCTGTCCCGAGCCGGTAAGGCCGGTGTCCGTCAGCTGAACGCTGCCCGCCTGACTGCTGACAGTCAGGTCCAGTGCCGGGGTCAGGCTGCCTGTCAGGACCCAGTCCTCGCCAAGCACCCCGGTGTTTCCTGTCACGTTTATTTCGCCCTGCTGCGCTGATGCCGCGAGCTGAACCTGCTGGTCAGACAGTTCCAGTTCACTGCTGATCTCACCTTCGAGCCCTGCTTCACCGCTGCTCAGTGCGCCTGTCAGAGGAATCCGCAC
>CALDPK010000148.1 GCA_937911855.1 uncultured Trueperaceae bacterium
GACGCCGTCGATGATGCCGGGGTAGTTGTTGGCCAGCAGGAGCTGCTGCATGGTGCCCGCGGAGGCGCCGAAGCCCATCGTGAAGCGCGGCGTGTACCGGCCGGACTGGTCGGAGGATGCGCGGCTCGCCTACACGTTCGACCTCATGCACATCCTCGCGGGCCTCATCGAGACCGCCGAGCCCGGTGTGGGCCACGCGCACTTCATGACCGGACCGCTCGCTCAGGTACATTGCAAGTCCGTTGGCCAGATCTTCGTTGTCGTCGATGATGAGCAGCTTCTGGCCCGATGCGTCGGCGGCGACGAGGTTCTCGATCGCGACGAGGTCGAGCGATCCGTCTGCCTGCGGCTCGTAGATGAGGATTCCGGGCTGGAGGAAGTCCGTGTGCATTCCCATGCCCTTTACTCTCGGCGAGGGCGGTTCCGTGATGCCCAGAAGGTCGGGACGGAAGAAGTGGATCCCCATGTTACCCATGGTCGCCGGCTTGCCCATCATCTCGGCCGTCTCGGGATCCTGGGAGCTGGCGCGCATGGCGCGGCCGATGCGGGTGCGCGTCACGAACAGGTGCAGCGCCGTGACCAGCACGATCAGCAGCAGCGGCGTGAGGATTATCAGGTTGGTACTGAACACGGTGGTGCCGGCCACGTCGAAGCTCAGCTGGTCTGTCCACATGGTCTCGGGCCGGTACGGCGTCTGCCGCTGCGAGAACGTGAGCAGCCCGAAGTTCTGCAGGAAGATCGACACCGAGATCGCGGTTATGAGCAGCGACAGGCGCGGCGCCCCCCGCAGCGGCCGGTAGGCGATGCGGTCGATGGCGATGCCGACCACGCCGGTGATGAGCATGCTGAGGATGAGCGCCATGATCCAGCCGAGGCTTGAACTGCTCAGCGTGAACGTGAACGCGACGAGCGATACCGCGCCGATGCCCAGCACGACCGGGTCGGTCATCCGGCCGCGCCAGAAGGTCGCGACGAACATCACCCCGAACGAGATGAGGGCCGCAGCGAATATCGCGCCGGGCAGCGCGTAAGGCGTGTTGGTGAACAGGAAATAAGATACGAATGCGCCGACCATGAACACTTCGCCATGCGCGAAGTTGATGAGCCGGATGATGCCGTAGACCATCGTGTAGCCGAGTGCGATGAGCGCGTAGAGGCTGCCGAGCTGCAGCGAGCTGAAGAACGCTCCGACGAATGACGCGTACGTGCGCACTTCCTGCACGTTGACCAGGTGGTGGATGCGCCAGGCGATGAGCAGCAGTATCGCCGCCGCCAGCAGCCACGGCAGCAGGCTGCGCCGCGTGCGCTGACCGCTCCTGAGTGATGTTGCCGCCAAGGTTTGCTCCTGTATTCGTACTGAAACCATTTGCGGGGGCGGGTTGTATCTCCCGCCCCCGCAGAATTCACGTGTTTACAGACCTGCCGTCAACTGTGGCAGCGTTACTCCGCGCCGGTGGTGCTGATGCCGAACAGCTCGCTGGTGCTCCAGGCTTCGCCGTCTTCACCGGGAACGTGCAGTTCGAAGAAGGCGATCATGCGGTCGGCCGGGGTGCCGTCGGTGCCGGCGAAGGTGATGTCACCCGAGACGCCGGGGTAACCATCGAGGGCCTGCAGTGCGTCGCGGACTGCGACCACGTCGGTCGAGTCGGCAGCTTCGATGGCGGCCTGGAGCGCGTTGAACGAGTCAGCGCCTGAGAGCGTCCAGCCGTTGAAGTCGGTTGCCTGCGGCATTGCTTCCCTGAAGAACTCCTCGAACTCGGCTGCGCGGACGGCAGCGTCGCCCTCGAGGACGGCTGCGGTGCCGAAGCCCGTGAACATGAAGCCGTCGAACGCTTCACCGCCGGCTTCGGGGCACTGCGAGTCGTCAGCGGCGTCGGCGCCGATCACGAGCTGGTCGTAACCCTGGCCGCGCAGCTGCGGGATGAGCGAGGCACCTTCAGCGCAGAAACCGGAGAAGTAGAAGCCGTCAGGGTTGAAGCCCTGCACGTCGGAGATCTGGGCCGAGAAGTCGACCGTGAAGGACACGTAGTCGAGGATGATGGTCTCGCCGCCAAGGGCGCGGAACTCCTCGTCGAAGAAGTTGGCCAGGCCGAATGAGTAATCGTCGTCCTGCTGGCGGAAGATGGCCACGCGCTCGAAGCCGCGGTCTTCAGCCAGGTACCTGGCTGCCAGGCGACCCTGGTAGTCGTCGGTGTAGGTCATGCGGAAGATGTAGTCGCCGACCTGCGTGGTGGCGGGGTTGGTGGAACCGTTGGAGATCATGATGATGCCGGCGTCCTGCAGTGGCTGTGCTGCCGGGATGGCGTGGGTGGTGGAGATGGGTCCGATCACGGCCAGGACGCCTTCGTCGATGAACCGGTTGGCGCAGGCGACGGAGCCTTCCACCGTGCTGGCGTTGTCACAGACGCTCAGTTCGACGGGGATCCCGTTGATGGTGGGGTTCTGCTGGTGCGCTGCTTCGACCCCTTCAAGGCTGGTGCCGCCGAGCACGGCAAAGCGGCCGGACAGCTCCAGGTTCACACCCAGACGGATGGTGTCGCCCTGTGCGGCTGCCATGCCACCGAACAACGACAATGCGAGGAGAACTACGAGTAACCGTTTCATTCCTGACCTCCGTATTTAGTCGTGCGGCACCCAGCCGCAGGATCTTTGGGTTGCATGACAATAGCAATCGCCGGGTTTGTTTGTAAAGGTAGCGGTCTTTAACCATTACTGACCGGATCCAGGGTCGGGTTTGCTTGAGCTCAGACGAACCGCACGGTCCCCAGGTAACTCTCCTGCAAAACGTCAGTGGCGAACACGTGATCTTCCCTGACCCGCATCCCCCTGGCCGTGGCATGGATCATGCGCTCTTTGCCGATGATGATTCCGATGTGCCCGCGGTAGCAGGCGGCGTCGCCCGGGCGGGCGTCCTCGAGCTCAACTGATTCACCTGCGGCAAACTGCTCGTCAGCGTCGCGCGGCAGCTGGTTGCCGGCCATGGCGTGGATGAGCTGCGCGAAACCGGAGCAGTCGAGTCCCCAGGCGGTGTTGCCGCCCCACACGTACGGCGCGTGCAGCAGTGCCCGTGCGTTCGTTTCGAAGTCATCCGAAACAGCCGGCACGCCTTCAGTGAGGGCGTCCTTCGGGATGAAGGCGTCCCGGCCATCGGGCAGTTTGACCATGCTGAAATCGCCGACTTCTTCCCTGACGACACGCAGCCGCTCTCCCCAGGACAGTTCCAGGAGCTTCTCTGACTGCACCCGTGGTCCGGTGTAGGCATGAGCCCGCAAGGCGGTGACGGTGTGGGTGGTCTGGTAGTCGCCGGGCACGAGCGCTGAGTCGGGCAGCCAGCCCAGGTAGTCGTCGCTGAGTGTTCGCACCAGGGTGAAGCCACCCTCGCTGGACAGTTTCTCAAGCTGGTCACCCAGCAGCACTTCGTTGAGTTGCGTGCCTGCGGCCAGCGGGGCGCCCAGCAGTGCGCTGCGCCGGGTGGCCACAACCGGGCGCGGTACGGCGTAGCGGACCACCGGGTCCAGGTCCAGCTCGGCAGCGATCTCCTGCACGGTTCCTGCGAAACGCGTCTCGGCCAGACCGGTGAGCATGCCGCCGGTCTCATGCAGCTGCAAAAGGTCATGCCTGGAGTCAAGTTCGAGCGGTGCGAGCAGTTCGGTCAGGCTGCTCATGGTTGTTTCCGATCAGAGATTTCCATGCACAATGCTAGCCGAAGTCAGCGCATGCGCGGGTCCAGCGCGTCGCGCAGCTGGTCACCCAGGAAGTTGAAGGCGATGACCACTGTCGCGATGGCCAGGCCCGGGAAGACGCTCATCCACCAGGCGTCCTGGAAGAAGGCGCGGGAGTCGAAGAGCATCCGGCCCCACGACGGCTCGGGCGGCTGCACGCCCAGGCCGAGGAAGGACAGCGAGGCCTCGGACAGGATCGCGAAGGCGAGCGAGAGCGAGGTCTGCACGATGATCGGGGCGGAGATGTTGGGCAGCACGTGGGCGAACATCTGCCGCCACGGGCTGGCCCCCAGCGACTTCGAGGCCCGCACGTAGGTCTCCGTGCGGACCGAGAGCGCGCTGGCCCTGGTCACCCGGGCGAAGACCGGGATGTAGACGACGCCGATCGCGATCGTCGCCGTCGTCACCCCCGGGCCGAGGATGGCCACGATCGCCATCGCGAGCAGCATCTCCGGGAAGGCGAAGAGGACGTCCTGGCCGCGCATGATGATCGTGTCCAGCCAGCCGCCGAAGAAGCCGGCCAGCAGGCCCAGCCCCACGCCGGCCACCAGCGCGATCGACACCGCGATGACCGACACCCGCACCGACACCGACGCCGAGGCGATGACCCGGGAGAGGACGTCGCGGCCCAGCTCGTCGGTGCCGAACCAGTGCTGCGTCGACGGCGGCTGCAACCGGGCCGAGATGTTGATCTCGTTGATGCCGTAGGGCGCGATCCACTGCCCGAGAAGGGCCAGGACCAGCACCGTGAGCAGGACGAGGATGGAGATCACGGCCACCGGGCGGCGCAGCAGCTCGTGCATCGTGCGCCGCCAGCCGCGCGGCCCCTCCTCGATGACGACCTCCTCGCGCACGTCGTCCTCGGACAGCCTGGGCGTCTGCGGCTCCCTGGGCACGTCGTCGCGGGTCACCTCGCTCACGCGTCACCACCTCCCAGCTGGATGCGCGGGTCGACCTTGGCGTAGAGCAGGTCGACCAGCAGGTTCACGACCAGGAAGATCACCGCGATCAGCAGCACCGCCCCCTGCAGGAGCGGGAAGTCGCGGGCCCGCACCGCGTCATACACGAGCAGGCCGAGGCCCGGCCAGGCGAAGACCACCTCGACCACGATCACCCCGCCCAGGATGGCCGCGATCTGGGTGCCGACCACGGTGATGACCGGCACCAGCGCGTTGCGGATCACGTGCCGGGTCAGCACGAGCCGGCCCGGCAGGCCCTTGGAGTTGGCGGTCCGCACGTGGTCCATCGACAGCGTCTCCAGCACCGAGGAGCGGACGTAGCGGGTGAGGATGAGGCCAAGCAGGAGTTGATGGAGGTCGTCGACTTCCTGCGTAATCCGGGCAAGTACCACGCGCTGGGCGCGCGGCTGCCGGTG
>CALDPK010000149.1 GCA_937911855.1 uncultured Trueperaceae bacterium
GCTGCCGGCGCAAAACTCTGCTGAGGCGCTCCAGTTCGCTGTGGTTGGCGTTGCCGCTCATTTCAGGAGCATAGCAAAGGACGCTTATGTGCCCGTGTGTCCAGCCTGCTGTAGGTTGCCTCGCGTCACAATGACGGAGTCTCCGGCTTCAATCGCATCGAGCAATTCGGAAAATCTGCGCGCGGCTTCGGTGGCGCTTATGGAACGAATGCCTGGACGTTATCGGAAAATCAGAAAAAGCTCGCCGTGCCAGACGCTGCCAGGAAGCCACCGTGTTAACGACGCTTCGCCAGCCACACCGTATGCCGTGTACCGCTTTTTCCGTGCGCCCGCGGCCGCTCGACGGTGGCTTCGAAGCCTGCCCGCTCCAGACGCTTTATGAATGCAGGTGACTCGAGCGCTGACCACACGGACAGGACGCCATCCTCTGTCAGGGAGGCCCTCATGTTGGCCAGCCCGGCGTCGGAGTAAAGCTGGGTGCTGTCGTTCGGGTCGGTACCTTCCGGGCCGTAGTCGGTGTCGAGCAGGATCAGGTCGTAGCGCCGTTTGCGGGTGCCGAGCAATTCTGCCACGTCGCCCACGTGAACCTGGACGCGCTCGTCGTCCAGCGGCCTGTTCGCCAGTTCGCCCATGTGGTCGTGGTTCCACGAAACGATTTCAGGGTAGAGCTCGGCCACCGTGACGCTGGCGTCCGCGGGCAGGCCGTCCAGGGCGGCGCGCAGCGTGAAGCCCATGCCGAGCCCACCGACCAGCGCGCTCTGTGCCGGACGGCCCAGGACCTTGATGGCCAACTCGGCCAGTGCTTTCTCGGAACGGTGCTGGCGGCTGGTCATCAGTTCGTTGAAAGGCGCGTTCGGCTCTTCGATGCGAAGCGAGAATTCCGAGGGGCGGCCTTCAAAGTCACGGCGCCACAGGGTGAGCTTCGCGCCTCCGGGACGTGGGGTTTCAGCTACTTTTTTCCAGGGGATCATGGGCTCTCCAAGCAGGTGGTTGTGGTCAGGGCGAACTACATAGTCAGCGTGGGACACGCTAAGGCCAGACTATGGCACAGGTAAAGCTGACTGCTGAGAGATAGTGTCGGTGAGCGTGCGTTTACAGGGAGTCCAATACGCCCGGCACCGCCGACCCAGATAGTAGACTAAGGTGGACTAATCTGAGGTGCGGAGGTGACGATGAAGACAGTCAGTATGCATGAGGCCAAGACGCACCTTTCGCGTCTTGTCAAGGAAGAATTCATAATCACCAAGAACGGTAAGCCCGTGGCGCGGGTAGTTCCACTTGCGGAGCGGCCCATGAGCCGCTTCGGGTTTCTGCCTGTGACTGAAATCCGTGAAAGCGCGATTCCGGAGGACTTTGACACCATGGCTGCCGAAGAAATCGCCACGCTTTTCGGCGACTCAACCGAGCAATGAGCGGCTACCTGCTGGACACACACGTCTTGCTCTGGGCAGGGGTGGGTTCAGATCGGCTTTCTTTAAGAGCCAGGGCGCTGCTCGATGATACCGAAGTCGATGTCCGTTTCAGTGTGGCAAGCATCTGGGAGGTGGTGATCAAATCGCAACTCGGACGTCCAGATTTCAGGATGAATCCGGAAGCGGTGCGTAGCTATGCCAGGCTGGCGGGATTGGCGGAAGTGCCCATCCTCGCTGAACACGTACTTGGTGTCATGGCAATGCCGCGCCTGCACAATGATCCATTCGACCGTCTGCTTATTGCACAGGCACGGGCGGAAAAACTCACCTTGCTGACAGCAGACCGGCAGGTGCTCGAGTACGGAGCGGCCGTCGAGCTTATCTGACGGCCCACTCAGGTTCCGAGTATGGCCAGGCGTCCCTAACCGCCGTACTGTTCGTCACTCACATGCTCGAACCAGTCGGCACTCCTGCCGTCGATGGACTCGTGTACGGCCAGGTGCGTCATCGCCACCTGGGGTGAGGCTCCGTGCCAGTGCCTCACGCCGGCAGGAATCCACACGACGTCGCCGGGCCGGATCTCCTCGACCGGTTCACCTTCCTGCTGCACGCGGCCCAGGCCATGCTGGACGATGAGCGTCTGGCCGGCCGGATGCGAGTGCCAAGCGGTGCGGGCGCCAGGTTCGAACGTGACGATGCTGCCGGCGACCCGGCCGGGCTCGTCGGCCTTGAACAGCGGGTCCAGCCGCACCGTGCCGGTGAAAGTATCGGCGGGTCCTCGCCTGGACGGGTTCGTTCCTGCGCGGGTGATTTTCATGATCATCTGCTCCTCTCGCTGGCAGCGGGCTGTCTGGCAATCATACGGGCAGTTGGCTGTCCCGGCATTCCCCGGGGCCACTCCGCTTACAATGCCCGACATGATTCAGCTGCCCAGAAAGCCTGCCCTGCTCCGGTGAAATCATGATCGACCTGGTCCGCAAGATACTGTCCGCACGCGTATACGAGGTAGCGAAGCAGACGCCACTGGAACGGATGGGGCGGCTCTCGTCCCGCCTGGGCGCAGACGTGCTGCTGAAGCGCGAAGACCTCCAGTCGATCCACTCGTTCAAGATCCGCGGCGCCTACAACCGTATCGTGCAGCTGAACGCAGAGGAACGGCAGGCTGGCGTCATCTGCGCCTCGGCCGGCAATCACGCCCAGGGCGTGGCGCTGGCGGCGCAGAAACTGGGACTGCGCGCGACCGTCGTCATGCCGGTCACCACCCCATCGGTCAAGGTGTCGTCGGTGAGGCACCTGGGCGGCAACGTGATTCTGCACGGGGACACTTTCGAGGAAGCGTACGAGCACGCGCGGCGCCTGGAGCAGGAGCACGGCCTTGTCTTCGTCCACCCGTTCGATGACCCGGACGTGGTGGCCGGACAGGGCACAATCGCGTCCGAGCTGCTGCATCAGCATCCCGACAGCATCGAGGCGATATTCGTGCCCGTCGGCGGCGGTGGCCTGGCTGCCGGCGTGGCGGCTTACGTGAAGTTCCTGCGGCCGGACATCCGCGTGATCGGTGTGGAGCCGGTTGATGCGGCGTCGATGAAGGCTGCGCTCGAGGCGCGCGAACGCGTCAACCTGCCGCGGGTCGGTACTTTCGCTGATGGTGTGGCTGTCAGGCAGGTAGGTTCGTTCACGTTCGGCATCTGCTCCCAGCTGCTGGACGAGGTGATCACCGTCGACACCGATGACATGGCCGATGCAATCAAGGACATCTTCGAGGACACCCGCGTGCTGGCTGAGCCGGCCGGCGCGCTCGCCGTTGCCGGCCTGAAAGCGTATGCCGCGCGCGGCGGGGAACGCGAGGGTGCACTCATAGCCATCAACACGGGCGCGAACATGAACTTCGACCGGCTGCGGCACGTCGCGGAACGCGCCAGCCTGGGTGAGGCCCAGGAGGTGCTGCTGGCCGTCACCATCCCGGAGCGGCCCGGCAGCTACCGCGAGTTCCTGCGGGTGCTGGGCAGGCGCAGCCTGACGGAGTTCAGCTACCGCTACACCGACTCGGATGACGCCCACGTGTTCGTGGGCATAAGCGTCGGCAATTCCGGGTCGGTGAAGGAACCCGTGATAGCTGACCTGGAAGCGAACGGCTACAGCGTGGTGGACCTCAGTTCGAACGAGACCGCCAAACTGCACCTGCGCTACATGGTGGGAGGCCGCGCGAGGACGGTCGGTGAGGAACTCATCCTGCGTGCCGAGTTCCCCGAGCGCCCCGGTGCACTCCAGGAGTTTCTGGACGCCGTGCAGCCGTGGAACATCACACTGTTCCATTACCGCAACCACGGCGCTGATTACGGGCGGGTACTGATGGGCCTGCAGGTTGCGCCCGCTGACCGCGAGCGTTTCGAGCAGGAGCTGGCGGCACTGGGCTATCCGTTCGAGGATGAGACCGACAACGCCGCTTACCGGCTGTTTCTGAGGGGCTGACGCGCCGGCCGGGCGTATGCTGGCGCTCATAATGGCCGCCACCCATCCTGAAATCGCAGCGCTCGTCCGCAGTCACGCTCAGGCCGGCTTCAGCCCGAGCGGCATCGTCGCAGTTGCCCGCCGCGGCGAACTGCTGCACCAGCACACCTGGGGCAAGGATGGTTACGGTCTGGAGTCGCCGTTCCGGATCGCCTCGCTGACGAAGAGCTTCACTGCGCTGGCACTGCTCACGCTGCGCCGCGCGGGCCGGCTCAGCCTGGACGACGAAGTGAGCAGGCACATCCCCGAACTGCGCGTTGTGGCTGATCCCTCCTGGTCGGAGCTGCGGATCCGTCACCTGCTCGGCATGACCGGCGGCCTGGCGACGGACAACCCGTGGGGTGACCGCCAGGAATCCATCAGCCGTGAACAGCTGAGCGAGTGGGCTGCTGGCGGTCTGCGGCTGCTGTTCGCGCCGGGCACGGATTTCGAGTACTCCAACCTTGGTTATGCGTACCTGGGCGAGGTGATCACTCGGGTCAGCGGTCAGGAGTACCGTGATTATGTCCGCACCCAGATACTGGAGCCGCTCGGCCTTGACCACACCCGGTTCTCGGCTGAAGAGCTGGGGCAGGTCATAACGGGTTACCACCGGGAGCCGCTGCTGCCGGGCGAGCGCGCCGGCTGGACGGTGCAGGAACCGTCGGGACCGGGTTCGTTCTCCTCGATCGGCGGGCTTTACTCCTGCGTGCAGGATCTGCTGCGCTGGACCAGGCTGTTCCAGAAGCGCGATGTCCCGGAAGGCGCTTCGTTCACAGGCGCTGATCTCATCGAGGCGCAGGAGCCGCTCGGCCCGGTGACGGCCACACTGGCAGCGTCGCCCCTGCAGGGTCCCGTTGCCAGCGGTTACGGATTCGGACTGGTCATCGACGATTACGCGGATTACGGCAAGGTGGTCGGGCACTCCGGCGGTTATCCCGGCTTCACGGCCAACATGGCCTGGCATGAACGCAGCGGCCTGACGGTCATCGTCTCGACCAACGGTACCCACTCGGCCGCCACCATGCTCGCCGACAAAGTGTTGGGGCACTTGATGGCCGCTGAACCCGGCTCGGCAGCTGCGGTTGAACCGTGGCAGGAGACGGTCGCGGCCGTTGCTGTGCTCACCGAGCTGGTCAGAAGCGCAATGAATACGGTGGCTGGCGACTGGAACGGCCTGTTCGCTGAGAACGTAGAAGCTGATTTTCCCCTGGAGCGGCGATTGACCTATCTGCAGCAGGCTATCGAGTCCGCCGGCATCGTGGGTCCCGCCGACACGGATCCCAAGTACGACCGACGGAGTTCGGCCCGCTGGACGCTGCCCGCCGAGTACGGTGCGCTGGAACTGCAGCTGGAGCTGATGCCGGTGGCGCCGTTCGCCGTGCAGACGTTCTCCGCCACGCTCGTCAGGGGTGGCAGCCGGATAAGGCTTTTCTAATCAGCCGGGGCCCGTCGCAACCGGGGGCGGACGCGCGGCAGCACCGGCAGCCGGCGCGCTGGGCGCCTGCGCTGGCCGGCAAGCGCCAGAAACCTCAGTGAAGCGCTGACCGTCCGCAGTGAGCGGGTGGCGCCGTCGCGGACCACGTCGCGGGTGCGCCACGCGCGTGGCTCTTCCACCCGGCGTACCCACAGCCAGCCCAGCATGCGCAGGCTCGCCGTGATGGCGAACAGTGAATGGAAGCCCGTCCAGTTGCCTGCGTAACTGAAGCCCTGCAGGTACAGCAGCAGCGGCCCGGACAGCGCTCCGCCTATGAAGCCAGCCACGCCCTGGGCAAGCGAGTACATGGCTATGAACTTGACGCGGCCGGCTTTGGGTGCCGACACGAGGACGAGGCCGAATACGGACGGGTGGATGGCGCCCCAGGCGAGCGCGTCGCATACTGCCGCGAACCAGATGAAGTTGAGGTTGCCAGTCAGGCCGGCCAGGATCCAGTTGGCCGGCAGCAGCGCGCCGGCGAAGAAGGTGCCTATCGCCAGGACGGCGCGGTTACCGACCCGGTCAGCCAGGCGGCCCCACAGCGCGGTAGTCAGAAGCGCGGTCGTAGCCGAGATCGCGCTCCAGTACGACACCTGCGTGAACGACATCTGCAGTTCCTCCAGCCAGTACGGCAGGACGAACGGTGCTCCCAGCATCACCGCGAACTGCCAGTAGATGGCGAACGCCAGGAAGCGCCTGAAGTTGGGCTGCTTCAGCGGGACGGTGAGCAGCTGCCGCATGTTCAGGCGACTTTTCTCGGTGGGCGGGTCGTAATGGAACAGGTACAGGACCGACGCGAGCAGCGACAGGCCCACGGCCACGCCCAGGGCAACCTGGAACGACAATGGTGCGTTCACGCTGTCCAGGAACGAGCCGGCCGCCAGGTTGGCGGCGGTGCCGACGAAGCCAAGGAGTCCTGTCCGGAACCCGAAATAGCGGCCGCGCCGGTCGTCGGGAACGACGTCGCCCATCCAGGCTGACCAGATGGTACCGGTCGCCGCCTGGAACGTGGCTGCGAAGAACACCAGGCCGACGAGCAGCGTCGGCAGCAGTGCGCCTTCGACCGGCAGCTGGGGCAGGAAAGCAGCGACGATCCAGCTGAGCCGCCCGATGATGCTGAGTACGGCGGCCGTTACGCGGCGCCGGCCCGCTACCTCTGCCAGGTACGCTCCGAACGGGCTGGCGATCTGGGCGAGCATGGGCACGCTGCCGACGAGCGCGATGTGGTTGGGGGACGCCCCCAGATGAAGCAGGTAGCCGATGAGGACGCTGCCGGTAGTCCAGTTAAGGAATACCTGGGTGAGGCCGCCTTCGAAAAGTGACAGCCGCATCGTGCGCCTGACCTGCAGGTCGGGTCCCGCACTGACCTCGCTGGATTCGTTCATGTGGAGTGACGGACAGTGCTGCGGGACGACACGATGGCCTGACCTCTGGGTATTCTTTTTCTGAAGTGAGCTCGGGTCAGGCGGCCTGACCGTTAGCCTGTATTATGCTAACGGTCAGCCTTATTTGCAATAGCTCAGTTGACGGGGAAGGCGCTCTCCGACAGGCGCAACAGGTGAGCCTTAACGTCCGCCGGCCAGTTGCTGATCAGCTCGCTGAACCTGGCCCGGTCGCCGGCGTCCAGGGAGCGGTACGCCTCCTCGAAATTGGGCCGGTTGCCAGCCAGTACGGTCATGACCCGACCGGTTGCTGCAGCGCTGCGTCTGGCCATGTCTGCTGGATTTTCGTTCCTGCGGGCTGCGTCCACCAGCCGCCGCAGCGCTGCTGAAGCTCCGCTGGGCTGCTCGGCCAGCCAGTCCCAGTGGCGTGGCAGCAGGGTGACTTCGCGGGCGATCACCCCCAGCCGCGGCCGGCCGGGCCCCTTGGCTGCAGGCTGTTCGGTGGCTGCATCCAGGTCGAAGTCAACCTGTTTGCCGGTGGTGTCGTCAAAGATCAGGATGTGTTCTTCAGGTTTCTCGGTGAAGCGGGTTCGGACCGCGCTCCGGACGGCGGCGAGTTCGCCGCTGGCGACCAGCGTGTCATCTGCGAAAGCTGTGTAGGTTTTGATTGATTCCATGCCGGGATATTACCCGGGTAAAAGGCGCTCTGTCAATATTACCCGGGTTAAAGCAAACTTCAGCGGCCGGTCTCGCGGGGCAGAACGGCGTGATACTCGTACAGATCGTTACGCAGGTACGCCTGCACGTACTCGACCGGCCGTTCATGCTCAACGAAGGTGGTCCGGCGGATGCTCAGCAGCGGAGCGCCGACGGCAACATCCAGCAGCTCCGCCTGCTCAGGCGTGGCAGCCGAAGCTCCGATGACGTCGTGCCCGTAGATGATGTGCAGTTTGCCGACGCTCTCGACCAGCTCGTAGAGCGGCCTGGTGAAGTCGTCATCGACCTTTATGCCCACCCATTCCGGCACGTACGAGTGCAGCAGGGCCAGGGGAACGCCGCCGGCGATGCTGCGCAGCCTCGTGAGCCTCAGCGCCGACTCGCCGCGGGTCAGCTTCAGGTGGTCTGCGATCGCGTCGTTCGGCCGCGTGACTTCAGCACTCAGTACCGAGGCGCTGGAACTGATGCCCCGGCGGCGCAGGTCTTCGGTCAGGCCCCGGAAGTACGAGCGATGCTCTTCGGGTCTGCTCCTTATGACCACCGTGCCTGCGCCCGGCTTGCGTTTGATCAGGCCGTCCTCCACCAGGTCGAGGATCGCGTTGCGCATCGTGGCGCGGCTGACGCCGAAAGTGCCGGCCAGCTCTACCTCCGGAGGCAGCGTGGTGCCGACAGGCAACTGGCCGGTTTCGATCTGGGTGCGCAGCATTTCCCGCAGCTGCTTGTATACAGGCACGTATTTACTCATTGTCCGGTCCCATTATCGCCTGTAGCTGCCCGTCAGGCTGCGGCAAAGAACCCTTCGGGCAGCGAAACGCCCAGGCCGGCTGCAGACGGCACTTCCACGGAACCGCCGGAAGCAGTCAGGCGGTTCATGCCCTCGACCCGCACTTCGGTCACGCCAGTGCCGAGTTCCGCGGCGTAGCGGAAGGCACTGCTGGAAGCGGCCAGGTGCACGTTGGCGCTGCCACCAAGGTCGGTCTCGTAAGGACTCACGCACACACAGGTGATGCCGGCAGCTTCCGCCACCGAGGCTACCTTGCGTGCGTTGTACAGGCCGCCGAGCTTGATCAGCTTGATCACGAACACGTCAGCAGCTTCATGCTTGACTATCTCAATCGCGTCGTTCAGGCCGAACAGGCTTTCGTCAACGGCGATGGGTACCAGCGTGCTGGCACGCAGGCGGGCCAGTCCGCTCAGGTCATGGCCGGGCAGTGGCTGTTCCAGGTACTGCAGTGACAGATGCCCGGCTCCACTCAGGAACCGGCGCGCTTCAGCCAGGGTGTAGCCACCGTTCGCGTCTGCACGCAGCTCAACCTCGTGGCCGAACTCTTCACGAACTGCCGACAGGGCGGCCAGGTCGCGGCGCACGTCCCCACCGATCTTGAACTTGAAGGTGCGGATGCCGCCAGCGAACAGTTTGCGGGCGCGCTCCAGCACCACAGCTTCATCCTCGATGCCGATTGCACCGGCCAGCGGGACGGTGTCGCGCAGCTGTCCGCCCAGCAGGCGCGCTGCAGGCGCGGACAGCAGCTTGCCCTGCAGGTCGTATGTGGCGTTGACGAGGGCTGACTTACTGGCCTGATGATGCGCGATGGCAGCAGCGAGCGTCCGTTCGATGGCTTC
The DNA here is from genome assembly GCA_937911855.1 of uncultured Trueperaceae bacterium. Lineage (GTDB taxonomy): Bacteria > Deinococcota > Deinococci > Deinococcales > Trueperaceae > CALDPK01. Next base: position 9,102 of record CALDPK010000149.1, read on the forward strand.
CAGGTTGAACAGGTCAAGACCGATGAGAGCCGGTCCCAGAACTGCGTCCACCACCTGTTTCATCTCCTGGGCCCGCTCGCCGCTGAAGTGAGGCAGGGGGGAGCCTTCCGCCGTGCCGGTAACGCCATCGGCCGACTCAACCGCCACGAACAGGTGCTCCCGGCGCGTCCGGCCGCGGCCGTAGCTGGTGGCGAGGGTCGTGTTGTCGAGCGAGACGACCCTCGCGTGTACAGCGCGAATCTGTGTCACTGGGCCTGAGCGCGGACCAGTTTCGCCGGGACGGGGAAAGTCACGGGGCTGTGGGTCAGGCCGGCACCGACCAGCATCTCGGCAGCCTTGAGGGAGAGTCGCACCGAGTTGATGACGGGTACCGGGATCTGACCGGCGATCTCGTCAAGCAGCAGTGACATGCTGGCGCAACCGAACACGATCAGCTCAGCACCGTCGTCTTCGATGAGCTGACGGCACAGTTCCAGCAGGCGGGTCACCATCTGCGGATCTCGGCTGCGGATCTCCTCGATGGGCGCGCCGAACGAACGGATGGAGGCGACGGAGTTGTTCAGGCCCAGCTTCGTTACCTGTTCGCGGGCCAGCGGCAGGGTGCCCTGCAACGGCGTGACGATGCTGAAGTGATGCGCCAGCATGCGCGCGGTGAGCAGCGCGGTCTCGCCCGGGGCGATCACCGGGATGCGGACGCGTTCGCGTGCGGCGTCGACGCCCGGGTCGCCGAAGCAGCCGGTTATGACGGCGTCGAAGCCGCGTTGCTCGGCCTCGATGGCCCTCTCTATGTACCAGTAGGCCAGCTCGAGTTCATCCATGCGTGACTCCACGCTGGCAGGACGGGCTTTGGTGCCGGTGAAGTCAGCCAGGTTGTCGAGCTCGACGCCCGGTGCGGCGTGTGACCTCATGTACTCCAGGCGTTCGTCGTTTCCAAGGAAGCAGATGCGCATTTGAGTTTCTCCGATCATTCAGGTGGGGTCTGTGGCGTCGCGAAGCGAGTCGCCGAGTGAGTTGAAAGCCAGCACGCTGGCGAAGATGAGCATGCCGGGCCACACGGTCAGCAGTGGCGACTGCCAGATGTAACCGCGCGCGTCAGCGAGCATGTTGCCCCACGACGGTGTCGGCGGACGTACCCCGATGCCCAGGTAGCTCAGGGCCGATTCGGTGAGGATCGCGTAAGCGACGCCGAGCGTCGCGGCTACGATTATCGACGGTACGGACTGGGGCAGGACGTGCCGGAACAGCGTCTTCATGCGGGTCAGGCCCAGTGCTGTCGCGCTCTCCACGAACTGCTTCTGGGTGTTCGCCAGCACTTCGCCGCGCACGATCCTTGCGACCTGCATCCAGTTGGTCAGGGCGATCGCGATGATGAGGATCGGCAGGGACGAGCCGAAGATCGACAGGGCGGTAAGCAGGAAGAAGAACATGGGGATGCTCAGGAACCCGTCGATGAAGCGGCTGATGATGGAATCAGCCCAGCCGCCCAGGTAACCTGCGAGCGCCCCCAGAAGCGTGCCGATGACGATGGCAGCGAACATCGCTGACAGGCCGACCGCGATCGACACCCGGCCGCCGTAGAGCAGGCGGGACAGGATGTCGCGGCCGTTCTCGTCGGTGCCCAGCCAGTGTTCCGCTGACGGTGCGGCGAGGGTGTTGAACAGGTCGATCTGGGCTGGGTCGTAAGGGGCCAGCCACGGAGCGAAGATGGCCGATAGAGTGACGATCAGCAGGACCGCCGCGGCGATCCGCGTGGTACCTCGCCGCCAAAAGCGTCTGAAGGCGCGTGCGCCGGGCGACTCGTGGACGGTGGTTGCGTTAGCGGTAGCTGACACGGGGATCCAGTCGTGAGTAGAGAAGGTCAACGATCAGGTTCATGACGATGACGATTATCGATATGAGCAGCGTGATGCCCATGATGGTCGGGTAGTCCTGGCGGGAAGCGGCCGAGATCGCCAGGCGGCCCAGGCCGGGCCACGAAAATACGCTTTCGGTGATGGCTGCTCCGCCCACGAGCCGCGGGATGAGCATGCCGAGCAGCGTGACGACCGGCACCAGTGCCGTCCGGAATGCGTGGGCGATGATCACGCGGCTTTCACGGATGCCTTTGGCGCGGGCGGTGCGGATGTAGTCCTGTTTCAGGACCGACAGCATGGCCGAGCGCGTGTAACGAACGAGCTGCGCCATGTTGACAGTGGCCAGCGTGATGGCAGGCAGGATCAGGTGCCTGAGCGTGTCCAGAAACGAGTTGTCGCCCGGCGTGTTCATGCCGCCTGCCGGCAGCCAGTTGAGCGTCACCGCGAAGATGACTATCAGGATGAGGCCGTACCAGAATACCGGCAGGGACAGTCCGAAGAAGCTTGCGCCGGTCACGAGCTGGTCGAGCAGCGTGTCACGCCTGATGGCTGCGATGATGCCTGCCGGGATCGCGATGACGAGCGCCAGCAGGAGTGCCGCGCCGGACAGCAGGAGCGTGGCAGGCAGTGCGCCCATGACGAGCTCCGCGACCGGCCGTCCCAGGCCCAGGCTGAAGCCCAGGTCACCCTGGAACAGGCGGCCGAGCCAGCGGAAGTACTGCACCAGCACCGGCTGGTCCAGGCCGTAGGCGGCGCTGAGCCGGGCCATGTCCTCGGGACTCATCGAGGGGTCGAGCAGGATGCTCGGCCCCCCGGGTGCGGAATGGATCAGGAAGAAGGTGAAGATCGTGATGAGCAGGACCAGTACCAGGGATTCCAGCACTCTGCGTAAGACGAATCTGCTCATACTGTTTCACTGCTCATCAGGCGAACCGCTCCTTACTGCTTGGAAATCAGGTGGGCCCAGGCCAGCGCGTCGCGGTAGCCTGCTTCGGGGAAGTATTCGGTGGCGATGCTCAGGGCCTGGATCTCGTCGGGGTAGACGGTGAACACGTTCGGCTGGTCTTCATGCATGATCTGCTGGATCTGCCGGTAGATCTCGGCGCGTTCCTCGAGGCTGACCGCTGCGGCACCCTGGTCGAACAGCGTGTCAATCTCAGGGTTGTGGTACTTCATCATGTTTGCGAGCGAGCCGCTGACGTAGTAGTTGGCAACGCCGTCAGGGTCAGGCGGTGAGACCAGATAGTTCGGGTTGAGCTCGTAATCCGGCTCTTCCTGGCGGACGCGCGAGAGGATGGCGCCGTACTCGCTGGTGTCGAAGTCGGTCTCGATGCCGAGTTCCAGCCACTGCTGCTGAGCGATGAGCGAGGTGCGGGTGCGGGTGGGGTTGGCGGGGTCGTAAAGGATGGTGAGGCTGAGGCGCTCGCCGTCCTTCATGCGAATTCCGTCGCTGCCGCGGACCCAGCCGGCCTCGTCCAGGAGTGCGTTGGCTGCTTCGGGGTCGAAGGGCAGGGGCTCGAGTCCGTCATCGAACGCCCAGGCGATGCTCGGGGCGATCGGTCCGACTGCCACCTGACCACGGCCGCCGAACACGGATTCCAGGAGCTGCTCGCGGTCGAGGCCCATGGTGAGTGCCTGACGCACGCGGGCGTCACTGAGTGCAGGGATGTTGTGGTTGATGGTGATGAACTCGCTGCGCACGACCGGGACACTCTGCACGCGGATGCGCGGGTTGTTGGCGATGGCGTCCAGCTGGAACGGTTCGACGATGACCAGGTCAAGCTCGCCTGACTGCAGGAGGGCCAGCTGGGCGTTGGCATCAGGTGCTATGCGGTAGACGAGGGCGTCAAGGTACGGTGCGCCGCCAAAGTAATCGTCGAAGCGGGTCAGACGGACGAACGAGCCCGGCTGGTACTCGTCGAACCTGAAGGGCCCGGTGCCGACCGGATTGCGGGTGAAGGCAGTCGGGTTGGCGAGTTCCGCTGGACTCAGGTCCTCGAGCAGGTGCTTCGGCAGGATGCTGGCGTTGTAACCAAGCAGCGTGGGGAACGATGCCTGTGGAGCGCTGAGCGTGACTTCGACGGTGTAGTCGTCCAGGGCCGTGATCTGGTCGACGAGCCTGAAGTTGCTGGCCAGGTAGTAGGGAACCTCCGGATCGGTCCACAGTTCCATGGTGAAGACGACGTCGGCAGCGGTGAACGGCGTGCCGTCGTGCCAGAGGACATCGTCGCGCAGCTCGAACGTGTAGGTCAGGCCGTCGTCAGAGACGCTGTAGTCACTCGCCAGGTCACCGACCGGCTCGAGTGTTTCCAGGTCGTAACGCAGCAGGGTGCTGTAGACGGCCTTGTTTACGAGGATGTTGTACAGGCCGCCGACCATGGGCCAGATCTGGGGGTCGTCGTTGATCGGCAGGCTGAAGGTGCCCCCGCGGGTCTCGGGTTGCGCAAGCGCACCCGGTACCAGGAGCAGGGCGGCGAGAAGGACTGCAGTCAATCTTTTCATTCGATACCTCCGGAGTGTGGAATCAGGCTGGAAGAAGGCTGGCTGTTCTCTGAAGCTCATGCACGACCTGGTTGCGATTGCGGATCAGGCGGGTGAGCAGGAATCCGTACTCGTTGCTGTCGGCGTCGAGCTTCGGCAGTCTGCGGGCCGCATCAAGCGCGGGCAGGGGCGGTGTGGGGATGGCTGGATCGTGATCGAAGCGGTTGCCGGACGTGAATGATACGGACGTGAGCAGGTGGGTCGCCTGCTTGATTGCTTCGTTCGCCTCCGCTGCAGTCAGGCTGCCAAGCCCGCTGGCCCGCCTGACAATATTGTCCAGTTCCGTGAGTACGGGCTGCAGGTCCAGATGTCCTGCTGCTGCTTCCTGGAGTCCTTCAGCGAAGCCGCGGATCTCCTGTGCCTGGGCGACTACGTCCAGTGGGAGCACTTCATCCTGGAGCAGGTGCGCCAGCGAGTGGGTGTAGATCTTCGTGTCCTTGAGCAGCACGTCGCGGTCGGCCTTATCCAGCAGGTCTTCTTCCGCGTGCCACCACCAGCCCATGCCGCAGCCACCGACAGCCGCGCGCTGGCCTTCGGGACGGTTGGAGAGCAGCATGTACAGCGAGGGGATGCCGACGCCCCAGAACGACTGGTCGCCTGCGCGCATCGGGCGTTCGATCTCGGGCGTCTGGCCGGTGATCAGCTGCACGGACTCGGTGACCAGTCTGGCGGTCTCGGGAACCGCGCTGACTTCTCCGTAGTCGGTGGCGCCCAGTGAGCCGGGCGAGTCGATGTTGATGTAGGCGACGCAGTGGTCGTTCAGTTCCTGCCAGAACTGGTCTGCGTACCAGGCGCTGCCGGCGTAGCGGCCCGTCGAGTGGCCGATCCACCAGGCGATGCGGACCCCGCGGTTCAGGTCGGCCTGGTTCTCGCTCAGAACGCGGGCGATCTCGAGGCAGGCGACGTTGCCGGTTGCGTTGTCGGTTGCGCCATAATGCCAGGAGTCGATATGGCCGGCGACCAGTACGAAATCGTCGGACGTGCCCTTGATCTCGGTTACCGGCATGCGCACATTGGACCAGCCGGTGCGAGTGACGCTCTTGAGCGTTCCGGTCACGCCGCCGCGGCTGAGTGCCTCGCGGATGCGGTTGCCGTCAGCGTTGGTGATTGTGATTATCGGGATCTTCGGGACGCGGTCCTCGACCTCGGGCGTGGGCGTGCCCCAGACGTTGGTGACGATCCCTTCATGGAGCACGTGTTCATCGCTGGGCCACATATGCACGTAGCCAAGGGCGCCGGCTTCCTGTGCAGCCAGCATGCTGCCGCGTGAACCGCTCTCGCTGAGGACGATCTTGCCGCCCACGGTCTCGGGGGAAATCTGGTTGACGGCGTCGTCAGCCTGGAACATGTTCGTTCCGCCCTTGATCGAGACGATCTCGCCCGTGAGTCCTTCAGGCGGCGTGTTGGCGCTGAACGCACGGGTCTTGGCTTTCAGGTCGACCGTTTCGCCGTCCAGCTGGACGCTCAGGGCGCCGCTCACCGGGTACGAAAGGTACGCGCGGTACTCGTGGATGGTTACCGGCAGGCCGTAGCTCTCGAGGACGGATTTCACGTAATCCACTGCCTCGTACTCGCCCTGGGTGCCGGAAGTCCGGTCCCACTCCACCAGTTTTTCCAGGTTCTGCCACATGTGGTCTATCGAGATGCTGTCGACCAGTCTGGCTGTCAAATCGCTCATTCCGGAGTTACCTCTTTCCGTCGGCGGCTACTTGTCCATACAAGTATGCTCAATCACGCGAACTTGCTGCACACAGTAGCAGGAGATATTGGAGCCAGTCAAACAGCCCGGGCTGTGTACCGTTGGATACGCGCTTCATGTCGATTCCTGCGACGCCGTTGTTCTGTAAACAGCAAGTCTAGACATTACCTTTGCAAAAGCAAGCGCAGACGGGATTATGAGGTCGCAAGCCGTCCGGTCAGCGCGGAATACAACAGCCGCTCCTGACAGTGAGTTGACCCCGGGCGTCTACTCTGTGCGCAGAGTTCGCGTCGGGCACTGCAAACGGGCCGGTGACCGGCAGCGGACTCCAACTTCAGGGGGAAAACATGCAGAAAATCAGGCGTTCACCATTAGCGAAAATCGCCACAGCGGCCGTGATCCTGTCGGCTGCGGCCAGCGGTTTCGCCCAGCAGGAGCTGGTCGACCGGTTCACCAGTCTGACCAAAGGCAGCAACTGGGAACTGGTCAGCAGCGAACAGCTGGATTTCACCACCTTCCACCCGCAGGGCATGACCCGGGTGGGCGACAGCTTCTTCCTGTCATCCGTTGAAATCATCGAACGGACCCAGCGCTTCGACGCTCCCCAGGACGGCTACGACCGCACCCCGGGTACGGGACGCGGCCTGGTCTTCAAGATGAACCTCGCCGGCGAGCTCGAAGAAACCATCGAGCTCGGCGAAGGCGACATGTACCATCCCGGCGGCATCGACTTTGACGGTCAATACCTGTGGGTACCGGTCGCGGAGTACCGTCCTGACAGCGAGTCCATCGTCTACCGCATCGACGCAGAGACGCTCGAGGTGACAGAAGTGTTCCGCTTCCCCGATCACCTGGGCGGCATCGTTCACGACACGGAAACCGGCAAACTGCACGCCGTCAGCTGGGGTTCACGCAGACTCTACTCGTGGGATCTTGACGAGAACCTGAACGTCGTCACGACCGAGGCGGCGCCGGTCGCGAACAAGCAGCACTACATCGACTACCAGGACTGCCAGTACGTCGGCGGCAGCCTGATGCTCTGCTCGGGACTGGCCGGTTACTCCGGTTTCACCCTGGGTGGCATCGAGCTGGTCGACCTGACCATCGACACGCCCGTGTTCCAGTTGCCGGTCCAGCTGACCACCGAGGCCGGCCGGCCCATGACCCAGAACCCGTTCTTCGTGGAGACTTCAGGCGAAGGACTCCGGGCTTACTTCGTCCCCGAGGACGATGCTTCCCACCTGTTCGTCTATGACATCACCGTCCGGTAACTGCTGAACTGAGCAGACCGGACGGTCACGTGCGGCCGGGATGTCAGGGTGCCTTGCTTATGGGAGCCGGTTTGGTTTCCGCTGCAACCCGGACGGTTCCGGCCGCATCTTCGCGGGCCAGCTTAGACGGCCACCAGATCGCCGGACCGATGTCGTAGGCCAGTGCCGGCACCAGCAGGCTCCGCACCACGAAGGTGTCAAGCAGCACGCCGAAGGCCACGATGAAGGCGATCTGCAGCAGGAACAGGATCGGGATCACGCTCAGCGCTGCGAAGGTCGCGGCCAGCACGATTCCGGCCGAGGTGATCACGCCGCCGGTGATGGCCAAGCCACGCAGAATCCCCTTGCGGGTGCCGTGGACGAGCGACTCCTCACGCACGCGGGTCATCAGGAAGATGTTGTAGTCGATTCCCAGGGCGACCAGGAACACGAAGCCGTACAGCGGCACCGCCGGGTCGGCGCCAGGGAAGTCGAATATCCCGTTGAACACCCAGGCGGCCACTCCCATGGCCGTGCCGAACGACAGCACCGTTGTCGCCACGAGCAGCACCGGCGCCAGCACCGAGCGCAGCAGGATCATCAGGATCACAAGGATCACCGCCAGGACGATCGGGATTATCAGGTTCCGGTCGCGGATCGAGGCATCGTTGGTGTCTATCGCAGTTGCGGTCACGCCGCCGACCAGCACGTCCGGACCGAGATCTGCGCGCAGTTCGCGCACGGCCAGCAGCGCCTGATCGGAATCTGCGGCCCCGCTTAGCGTTGCCTGCAGCAACACGGCTCCTTCGACCACCGTCGGAGCGGGCGCAACGGTTCCGGGCGGCCCGAACACGCGGATGCCTTCGCTGCTTACTGGAGCCGTGCCGCTCGCGCTGTCGGCAGTGACGACGGACACGCTTTCAACGAACGGGTGGGCGAGCAGCGTGTCGGCCGCGTCCTGCATGTCTGCTTCGGGAACCACAACCATCGCGGGGCTGCCCGAGCCGCCCGGGAAATGCTCGCCCAGAACCCGCTGTCCATCCCGGGCTTCGGAGCCCCCAAGCACCAGTTCCGACTGCGCCACCCCATCGGCATCCAGCTGCGTGACGCCCAGGGCACCCACTGCCAGCACCAGGGTGGTGACCGTCCAGATCAGCCGCGGGTTGCGGGGGATGCGTCTTGCGAGCCACACCCAAACTCCCCTAACGGGCATGCCTTCGGCGGCCGCAACGACTTCCGGCTCGTACCTGGGACGCCTCGGCCAGAAGGCTGCTCGGCCCATGAGCGCCAGGATCGCGGGCAGCAGCGTGAGTGCACTCAGCATGGCGAAGATGATTCCGATAGAAGCCACCGGCCCAAGGGTGCTGTTGGACTTCAGGTCGCTGAGCAGCAGGCACAGCAGGCCGGCGATGACGGTGCTGCCTGAGGCCAGGACGGGTTCGACCGAGCCGCGCCAGGCCGTCATGGTTGCCTTGAGGATGTCCTGCTCGACGCGCAGCGCCTCGCGGTAGCCGGGCGCGCGCTGCGCGCGCTGCGTCGGCGCCTGCGGCGCCGCGCCGCGCGCCTCGCGCGCGTCACGATCCATCAGGTTCAGCGCATCACGCAGCGCGCTGATCTGCCCCGGCGCCACCTGAATCCGCTTGTGCGTCGTCCAGCCCAGCTCGCCGCAGTCACGCTGATAGCGAAGCTCCAAGGTGGGCACCTCACCAGGCGCGCCGACTTGCATCAGCTCAACCTGCGTCCCCTCCTCATCCCCGGCCAACGTCCCGAGCAGTCGCTCAATCATGCACAACCTCCCGTAGCTCACCTCAAGTGAGCGTCCACGAGGCCTATTGAAAATGATTCTCATTCACCTTGCAAGGGAAAAACAAAGCGGCGCGCCGATCCTGTCGGATCGACGCGCCGCCTCAAGCGCCCTTTAGAGCGCTCACCCGCAGGCTTCAGCCCGCCTGCTCTGCGCCCGAGCCGGACTTGCTCGCCGCTGCGGCCACGCCGCGCGTCAGCATCTTGAGGTGATCGACGTGCTCTTGCTCGTGCGCGATCATCTCCTCCATCCAGAAGCCCGTGCCAGGGTTAGCGGCGCCCGCCAGGGCGTGCGCGGCCTCCCAAGCGGCCAGGGCCTCCTCCTCAAGCGCCAGCGCCGCGTGCAGCATCTCGCTCAAGGTCGTGCCCTGACGGATGCGCGCGGGCTCCACGGTCGGG
>CALDPK010000150.1 GCA_937911855.1 uncultured Trueperaceae bacterium
GGCCAGATGATCGCCGACGGCCAGTCCTACCTGACCACCGCCTGGTGGATGAGCGTGTTCCCCGGCCTGGCGATCGCCATCGTGGTAATCGCCTTCAACTTCCTGGGCGACCAGCTGCGTGACGCGCTGGACCCGAAGGATTGAAAACAATTTCCTGAAACGCACCTGACAATCTTCGGGCTAGAATGGCGGAGTACAAAACATCGCTGGGCAATGCCCGGCCAATAAGGAGTGGTAATGATGGCAGATTCGTTCAAGCGAATGCTCAAGCGTGCCGGTAAAGCTGCTGCAGGTGTGGCAGCTGCCAGCCTGATCGCGGGCAGTGCTCTTGCCCAGCCGGTCGAGATAGATTTCTGGCACGGCCTGTCGGCCCCGCTCGGCGACCTTCTCGAAGGTTACGTCGAGGACTTCAACGCCTCCCAGGACGATTACGTAGTGAACCCGTCCTACATGGGCAGTTACCCGGACACGATGGTTGCCGCGATCGCCGCTTCGCGCGCCGGCAACGCACCGCACATCGTCCAGATGTTCGAAGTCGGCACGGCCACGATGATGGCTGCCGGCCCGGCCATCAAGCCGGTGTACGAGCTGTTCGACGAGACCGGCGTCGCCTTCGACCCGGACATCTACATCCCCGCGATCAAGGGCTATTTCAGCCTGCCTGACGGCCGCATGATGTCGATGCCGTTCAACAGCTCCACCTCCAGCATGTGGATCAACCGCGACATGTTCGAAGCCGCCGGCCTTGACCCCGACGCCGAGTACGCCACCTGGGACCAGGTGCGTGCCGCTTCGAAGCAGATTGTTGACTCCGGCGTTGCCGAATGCGGTTTCGCCACCTCGTGGCCCACCTGGGTTCAGTTTGAGCAGATGGGTGCCCTGCATGACCAGCCCATCGCCACGCTCGGCAACGGCATGGGCGGCCTCGGTGCCGAGATGACCGTCAACAGCGAGTTCTTCGTCCGGCACGTGCAGAACCTGATCGACATGCAGGAAGAAGGCTCGTTCACCTACGCCGGCCGCGACTCCGCTGCCGACGCGCTGTTCCCATCCGCCGAATGCGCCATCGTCATGGGCTCCAGCGCCATGCGCGCCCGCATCATGCGCGAAGCCGAGTTCGACTGGGATCTGCGCCCGCTGCCGTATTACGACGATGTCGAAGCTGCCCCGCTCAACTCGATCATCGGTGGCGCCAGCTTCTGGGTGATGACCGCCCCTGACCGCACCACTGAAGAGTACACGGCGGTCGCCGAGTTCTTCTCCTACCTGAGCCAGCCGGAAGTCGTGCGCGACTGGCACACCGTCTCCGGTTACCTGCCCGTCACTTACGGCATCTTCGAGGAACTGCAGGAAAGCGGCTTCTATGACGAGAATCCCGGTCTCGACATTCCGTACCTGCAGCTGACTGCGGCAGAGCCGACCGAGAACAGCCGCGGCCCGCGCCTGGGCAACATGCCCGAGATCCGCAACATCATCCAGGAAGAGCTGGAACTCGCTCTGCAGGGCCAGCAGGACGCCCAGACCGCGATGGACAATGCCGTCCGCCGCAGCAACGTCGTCCTCCGCAGCTTCGAGCGCGCCAACCAGTAACCTTCACCGGCTGAGTCCTTAAGGGCCAGCTCGAATAAACCTACAGACAAGCCGTGCAGGTGGCTGCCCCGATGACCGGGGCGGCGCCTGCACGCCATCCGGGAGACCACGTGCAACGCCGCGCCATCTTCGACAACAAGTTGCTGCCTTACCTGCTCATGGCACCGCAGCTGCTGATCACACTTATCTTCTTCTTCTGGCCGGCCGGACAGGCGATCTATCAGTCACTGTTCATCCAGGACGCCTTCGGTTTCCGGCAAATATTCGTAGGACTGGAAAACTATCTCGTACTGTTCCAGGACCCCCTCTATCTTGATTCTGCCCAGGTAACCCTTGTGTTCAGCGTGTCCGTCACGCTCCTGGCGATGGTGCCCGCACTTCTGCTGGCGGTCATGTCCGACCATGTCATCCGGGGAGCCACTGGTTACCGCACGCTGATCATCTGGCCGTACGCGGTCGCGCCGGCCATCGCGGCGGTACTGTGGATGTTCATCTTCCACCCGTCAATAGGAGCGCTCGGCCGCGGCCTGAATGAGCTCGGCATACCCTGGGATTACCGTAACAACGGTGACCAGGCCATGCTGCTGGTCGTCCTCGCGGCCGCCTGGAAGCAGGTCAGCTACAACTTCATCTTCTTCCTCGCGGGATTGCAGTCGATTCCCAAATCGATCATCGAAGCCGCCGCCATCGACGGCGCCGGCTCGGTCCGGCGTTTCTTCCGGATCGTGTTCCCGCTCCTGTCACCGACGACGTTCTTCCTGCTCATCGTCAACATCATCTACGCCTTCTTCGACACCTTCGGCACGATCGATGCGCTGACCAGCGGCGGGCCCGGCAGGGCGACCACCACGCTGATATACAAGGTGTACCGCGACGGCTACCTGAACCTCGACCTGGGCAGCTCCAGCGCCCAGTCAGTCATCCTGATGGCGGTCGTGATCGTGATCACCGCCGTGCAGTTCCGGTTCATCGAAAGGCGGGTGCATTACTGATGGTCCGCTCCAAGACCAACATCCTCCCCCACCTCATCCTGATCCTGGGCGTGATCATCTTCACCTTCCCGATCTACCTGACGTTCATCGGCTCCACCTGGGACGCGCCGACCATTGCACGTGGCCAGATGCCGCTCACACCCGGACCGCACCTGGTCGAGAACTACGAGCAGGCGCTCACCTCCGGCCAGGGCCAGCGCACCCGCGGCACGCCGGCGATCAACCTGCTGCAGAACACCATGATCGTGGCGCTCGTCATCACGGTCGGCAAGATCGCGGTCTCGCTGCTGTCTGCCTACGCTGTCGTGTTCTTCCAGTTTCCCGGCCGGATGCTGCTGTTCTGGATGATATTCATCACGCTGATGCTGCCGGTGGAGGTGAGGATAATGCCCACCTACAAGGTCGTAAGCGACCTGGGGCTGATCAACACCTTCGCGGGTCTGACCCTGCCCCTGATCGCTTCCGCGACGGCCACGCTGCTGTTCCGGCAGTTCTTCCTGACCATCCCGGATGAACTTGTCGACGCCGCCAAGGTCGACGGGGCCGGACCGATGCGTTTCTTCTGGTCGATCCTCGTGCCCCTGTCGCGCACCAACATCGCGGCACTGTTCGTGATCATGTTCATCTACGGCTGGAACCAGTATCTCTGGCCCCTACTGATCACCACGGACGAATCCTTCTACACCATCGTCATGGGCATCCAACGAATGGTGACCGTCGCTGATTCCTACCCCCGTTGGCACCACGCCATGGCGACGGCGGTGCTGGCCCTTCTGCCACCGGCGCTGGTCGTCCTCCTCATGCAGCGGCTCTTCGTGAAGGGCCTGGTCGAGACCGAAAAGTAACGGAGCCGCAAGCATTCATGGCTGAAATTTCGATCCGGAACGTCATCAAGCGCTACGGCGACACGCAGGTCATTCACGGTGTCTCCCTCGACATTGCCGACGGGGAGCTGATCGTGATCGTCGGGCCCTCGGGCTGCGGCAAGTCGACGCTTC
>CALDPK010000151.1 GCA_937911855.1 uncultured Trueperaceae bacterium
GGGGAGGCTGTTCCAAAGTTCACCGAGTGCTTCCTTGCGGTGGCTGTCGAACGCCTCGAGGATGGTCTGGCTGATGCTGTGCGGGTCGATGACTTCGGGTTTGCTGCTGCGGCTGGCCTGCAGTGAGTCGCGGGCGATGCCGGTTGTGAGCACGTGCCGTACGAATCCCGGCAGGTTGGTGAGCGGGCTGCGCGTGTTGCGTGACGCTGCTTCGGCTTTCTTGCCCATGATGATCGCGTTCTCGACCACGTCCAGGCCGTGTTCATCGATGAGCCGGTAAGGGTCCTGGGCGTAACCGATCGCGTACAGCTCAGCTGCTATCGCTTGTTCCTCCGGGGTGTGCTCGGTGTCCGTTACGGTGCCGGGCAGGCTGACGTCGGGTTTGAGTGTGAGCCTGAAACGGACCTGTCTGGTGACGCGTCCGTGGGTGATCGGTTCGAAGTCGAAGCGCAGGCGGCCATGTTCTTCGAACTCACCCTGGGCCCGCATCAGCAGTTTCCGGAAGTCCCGCCAGTTCTTGTACTTCTCGACCCAGACGGTCTTGCCGCGTTCGGTCTTGCGAGTGCGTAGGCCGAGTTCCCATTTCAGGTCGGGGATATCGTAGGTGAGGAACTGTTTGCGCATCGCGTGCGAGTCGTGCCAGAGGATCTCGTATAGGCGCTGGGCGTTGAAGCTTTGCAGCGGCAGCACGTCGAGCAGCGGGATCACGTTGTAGCGGTCGCGGAGTTCCAGCAGGTAGGGGCTGAGTTCCTCGTTGAGGCGGATCTCGATGTACGATTCGCCGTTGTCGCTGCTGGCGCTGGAGACGTAGCGGGCGAGGGTGGTCCACTGGAACTGGTCGTAGCTGTTGTTGCCTTTGGCGACGTGCACCACGCGGCGCAGCAGGCCTTCGGCTGCGCGTTTGGCGCGGGCGTAAGGGTTCTGCCCGAACACTTCGGTCAGTTCGTGCATGTAGATCCGGTGGGTGAGCAGTTCGGTATCGGTACTCTGGATGCGGCTCATGGCAATCAGGAGCAGGCGCTTCTCAAGCAGGTCGAGCTCCTGGCTGCTCTTGGCGAGCGCGTTGGCCTGACGGATCTGGGAATCCGTGGCCATCTGGCTGTCCTTTGGGAAGCCGAGCTCATGGCTGTCACCGAAAGTTCGGTTCAGCAGGCTCTCGTCAAGCTCCTGTGCTGCAGCGTCTGACTGTGTGTGGTCAGGCATGTGCCCTCCGGGGTTCCGATTCCACAATGGAGTCACTGTAAGATGCGTGGATTCCTGATGTCAACCACCTTCCACGCTGCGTGGTACCTCAAGCGAATAAGTTGTCCACCGCAACTGGTCCCAAGCCCCGGATCAGCCCTTGTGTGGGCAGATTATTCGCTGAGGAGCTCCGTGATCGAGCGTGGACAGAGTATTGCGAACATTCTGTCCACTCCTCGCGAATCCTGTGTCCCTCACGGCGAATTCCGCGTCTCCCGAGCGAATGTCCCGCCCACATGATCCGCAGGTTCAGTCCACGCCACCCGAACGAACTGCCCACTTCAAGCGAATCATCTGTCGCCGCCATCGCGTAGAATCACCGTCCTGCACGGCGTAAACTCGAGGGACAAATAAAGAAATGATGTTAAGCCTAAAATGATGCAATCAAACAGGCACAGAAAAGACAAAAGATTCGCCAGGCAGAGTCACGGGTTACCTGACCGACGAATGATCCGAAACCGGCGCGGCGGGTACCTCTTCACTGGTTTCCTGCTCTGGAAGGGGGGCAAATTATTCGGTAAGGCACCATCTGACCCTTCAATACGTGGACAGATTGTGCGTACGGAGTTTATTCCAGTAGCCAGCGAATAGTTTGTCCACACCCCCGAGTGCGGTCAAAGGGGGACAGAGTATTAACTATTTCGGAACAGGTGCTTAAGGGAGACAGATTATTAGTCGTCACGATACGCGTATTGCACGGTAGTTCCAGTCACCGGACGGCAGATCCTGGCAGCTCCGCATGAACTGTGGGCAAAGTATTCGTTCATTCTGGTTGAATCGGCAGCGAGGACAAGTTATTCGCGAATTCCACATCAGGGCACTGTCTGCCGCTCCGAACGAATATCCTGTCTCCCCATGAAAAGAGGACAGGTTATTCGCTGAAGGCTGCTTTGGCTCAGCAGCGCACGAATAACCTGTCCCCATCTGGGTGTTCAGAGGGTTCTGCTCAGCTGTCAGCCGGCTCGAATTTCAGGGCGACACCGTTGTTGCAGTACCGCAGGCCGGTGGGATCCGGTCCGTCGGGGAAGAGGTGCCCCTGATGGGCTCCGCAGTTCGCGCAGTGGTACTCGGTGCGGCTCATCCCGTGGCTCAGGTCCTGCCTGGTGGCAAGCTTGCCGGGGATTGCGTCGTAGAAGCTGGGCCAGCCCGTGCCACTTTCGAACTTGGTTCCGGCTTCGAACAGTGGTTCACCGCAGGCGGCACAGACGAACGTTCCGTCCCGGTCTTCCTGCAGCAGCGGGCTGGTGCCCGGCCGCTCCGTACCGTCCTCGAACATCACCGAGAACTCGTATTCCGAGAGCCGTGCCTTCAGTTCTTCCTGGCTTGGTGCAGTCTTCTGGTTACTGTCCATGCCGAATGCTAATGCCCGGAAGCCGCAAGGAAGGTAATCCATCGCTTCATCTCGGCCAGGCCACTGTTACTTCCAGACAGTAGAGGAGACGTTGCCACCCGTGCCCGTCCAGTTCACGTGGAAGAACTCGCCCCGCTCACGGTCGGTGCGCTCGAACGTATGCGCCCCGAAGTAATCCCGCTGCGCCTGGATGAGGTTCGCCGGCACCGTCTCATTGCGGTAACCATCGAAGAAGTGCAAGGCCGAACCCAGTGCAGGTACGGGGATGCCGGCCAGCACCGCCCCCGCCACGACCTTGCGCCAGCCTGCCTGATCCACGTTGATTGCGTCACGGAAGAACGGGTCGAGCAGCAGGTTACCCACGCCCTCGCCTTCGAAGGCCCTCGCGATGTCATTGAGGAAACGCGAGCGGATGATGCAGCCACCCCGCCAGATGAGCGCGATGCCGGCCAGGTCCAGATTCCAGCCGAACTCCTCCGATGCACCGGCCAGCAACATGTACCCCTGCGCGTAAGAGATGACCTTGGCCGAATAAAGTGCCTGCTCCAGGGAGACAAGATATTCGTCCGCAGCCGGCCGCTCGATTCCCTCGGGACCTTTGAGGTGGGCTGCGGCTGCCACCCGTTCTTCCTTCAGCGCCGACAGGAAGCGGGCGAATACCGCTTCGCCGATCAGCGTCAGTGGCGTGCCCTGCTCGAGCGCGTTGGTGACCGTCCACTTGCCGGTGCCTTTCTGCCCGGCCGTGTCGAGGATCTTCTCGACCAGCGGCGTGCCGTCTTCATCCCTGAACGCCAGAATGTCGGCGGTGATCTCGATCAGGTACGAATCGAGGCGGCCTTTGTTCCACTCGGAGAATACGGCGCTCAT
>CALDPK010000152.1 GCA_937911855.1 uncultured Trueperaceae bacterium
GGGTCTCCAGCCGCTGGGTCACCTCCGGTCGCACGCCGTGGTCACCGAGGCCGGCGCTGGCCCCCTGGATCAGGGGGCCAGCGCTGACCCGTATGCCGCGGCCACGCGGGTGCCTGATTCCTTCAGGTGAACCTGCATGGCTTGCTCGGCTGCAGCAGCGTCCCGGGCGCGCAGCGCTGCAACGATACGGCGGTAATCATGGACTTCTTCGCTGGCTGTCGCCATCTGGGCACCTGAAGCGTTGAAGAGGCGCACGCTGTGGTTGAACAGCTGGTCCAGGGCGCCCACGAGGTAGCGGTTGCGGGCTGCCCGCGCCAGCTGCAGGTGGAAGTGACGGTCCGCCTCCACGTGATGATGCCGGTCGGCGAAATCCGTGCGGGTGATCTCCTCGATGAAGGCCTCGATGGTTTCCAGCGCTTCTTCACTGGCGCGTTCGGCTGCCCAGCGTGCTGCCAGGCAGTCGAGTTCCCATCTGAACTCACTGGCTTCCTTGAGCTCGATCGTGTTGATCGGCGTTATGGTCGTGCCCTTGCGGGGGATTATCGTCACGAGGTTGTCGTGCGCCAGGCGCTGCAGGGCCTCACGAATCGGTGTGCGGCCCAGACCCAGCAGTTTGCTCAGGCTCAGTTCATCAACATGGGCGCCGGGCTCCAGCTCAAGGTTCAGGATCTTGTTGCGCAGCCGGTAGTAGGCTACGTCACCCTGCTTGAGCTGGCCCTGCTGCCCTTCGAACCAGTGAGCCGTGCTCCCGGTCAGCTGTGTTGCTTGCATGTCTGATGATACGTCATGACTTGGTTACCCGGCATGGATGTCACTGGATCAGGTGCAACTCAGTCTGGCGGCCGCCCAGGTAGACGATCCGACCGTCGGTGAAGGCCGCGATCTGTTCCGTCTTGAACCGCACGACCTGATCGCCCCATTCCGGTACGTACTCGTCCACGTACATCTCGAACGAGAAGAGCGTGTCGTCGTGCAGGGCGAACTCACCGGCGCCGGGCAGGTTGTCCTGCCGGTCATAGCGGCCGATCATCGGTCCTGCACCGTGCCCGTGGTAACCGATCGGGTGGCTGTATATGCGGCCCGTCAGCCCGTCTGCCTTCATGGCTGTCAGCGTGCCCTGCAGTATCTCGTTGCCGGAACGGCCGGTCACCATCTGCTCTGCGAGCAGGTCCTGCTGCCTGTTAGCGCGCGCCAGTGCCCGCTTGAAGCCATCCGGAGCCTGCTGTTCGCCGAGCCGCAGGACGTACGCGTTCTGCTGGGTGTCGGTCGCCAGGCCCAGGTAGTGCAGGCCGAAGTCGCAGTGCAGCAGGTCGCCGAGGCGGATCACCGCGTCAGCGTCCGAGTCGAGTTCACCGAGAGGTACGCCCCTGCGCTGGATGGACACCGTCGGGTGGAACCAGCAGCTGAGGCCCAGGTCGCTCACGCGCTGCCGCATCCACCAGGCCACGTCGGCGGCGGTGCTTATGCCAGGGTGCACGACCCTGGACGAGAATGCCTCGCCGATAATGCCGTGCGCGATCTGGTTGATGCCGTTGGCAGTCTCTATCTCTTCAGGCAGGCGCGTTTCGAGCCAGCCGACCGCCACGTCCTGCGCTTCGGTCGTGCGGCTGGCCAGCTCAGTTCCGAGAGCTTCCGTGAGCCATTCCCGGTCGGTTGAGCTCAGGCCGTCGCCGAATGCGGTCTCCGTGCTGTAGTTGATTCCGATGCGCTGCGGGTTGCGGTCGCTGACCACCCGGCGCAGGCAGCTCTCCTGGGTTTCGGCTGCCTCAGCCATCTGGTCCTTCACCCACATGGCCCGGTAGTAACCATCCAGGCCGATTCCGGCGTTGGCGATGGCCATCGCCTCGAAAGGCCCCTCTTCGGGAGCGTGGAACACCAGGACCGTCCGGCGCCTTGCTGACATCATGGGTGCAGGAAGCAGCGACATGAGGACGGGATCCTCATTGTATTCGCGGGAAGCGACGATCCACATATCGATGCCGGCGCGGCGCATCACCTGCGGCAGGATTTTCTGAAGGCGCCTGCGCAGCCATTCGTTGGTGACGTCTGCCTGCCTGCGCAGCGGGAGGATCTTCTCCGACCAGTCGGAGATGTTCACTGAGCTTAAGGGAAGTCTGGCAGCTGTATTCATGTTGACTCCTTGGTGGCCAGGCTGACGCGGGTTGCCCGCTGGCTCCTGGCCTGATTGACGTTGAGGGTGACGATGCTTATGAGGACGATTGCGACGCCAACCGACTGGACGGGTGAAGACGTTTCACCGAAGATGAGCCAACCCCATGCCAGTGCAAGGACCGGCTGGAGCAGCATTATGACGGCGGTCTCGAGGGCGGACAGGGTGCGGAGCGCCTGCCCCAGAAGCAGCCAGCCGCCCACCTGGGCGCTGAGTGCGAGCAGGATAAGCCAGGCGTGGGACGTCAGCGGTGCGGTAAGGCTGAAGTTCGGGTCGAAAGTGGGGCCAAGGAACAGCCCTGCGAGTGCTGCTGCGGTGGTGGTCTGCAGGAGCAGGCCGATGGGCGGGCTGCCCGGCTCCAGTTTCCTGGAGGCAGTGCGGAATATCAGGACGTAAGTGGCGCTTGTCAGGCCGCTGAGGACTCCGAACACGACGCCAAGGCCGGGGTTGCTGCCGTACGTCTGGCTGTCGAGCCCTGTGAGGAGGATCACTCCGGTGAACAGGAGCGGGAGCAGCAGGAACGCTGTCCGGGTCGGCCTTTCGGACAGGAGGAACCAGCCGAGCAGGGCGATGAAGATCACCTGGGTGTTGGCCAGCACCGTCGCCAGGCCGGCGCCGATGTAGTCGATGCTCAGGTGCCACAGGAACAGGTTCAGGGCGAAGACGATGCCTGCCAGCCAGCCGATCGGCTGAAGCGGACGGTAGGCGTCCTTGCGCAGCAGCCATGCCAGGAGCAGGAGTACGGGAATCGCGTAGGCCATCCGGTATAAACCGGCCGTAGCCGCGGAAACCTCTGAAAGTTTCACCAGGATCGCGGAGAAGGAGATGCCTATCGTGCCGAGGACCGCCAGGTGTCGCACTCAGGATGATCCGGCGGCTCGCCGTGAGAGCGGTTGACGTGACGTGTCAGCTGACATATCAAAGAGTGTATCAGGCCGGGGCAGCGGTGGCAACAGGCCTGCGCTTCAAAGAGCTACTTCAGTGAATCGCGGAACAGCTGCGGAGGCAGTAGCTTGCGGCGGCCCGAGCCGAGTTCCTCGTACGTGGAGCGTCCATAGTAGGCGACGGACGGAACCGCCCGGGAATCCTGGATGCGCTCTGAATATGCTTCCGGCTGGTAGGTGAGGCCCAGAACCTCGCCGACGAAGAAGGTGTGATCACCTGTCACCGTCTGCTGCGTCACCCGGCATTCGTAGGTCATGTAAGCCGCGTCAAGTACCGGAACGCCCGTGAACTCCCCAGGTTGCCAGGTCAGGCCCAGCCTCTCCGGTTTGTCCAGCTGCGCGCCGCTCAGCAGGCCGGCACCGGCTATGGCCTCAGCGTTCTGGAACGGCAGGAAGTTGACGCCGAAGACCAGGGAGGCTGTCAGCAGCCCGTGGCTGTGCCGTTCCGGCGCAACCGCGACGCCGTACAGCGGGGGAGTCTGTGAGAGGGCAGTGTGCCAGCCGGCGCTCATCACGTTCACCCGGTCGCCGTCGCGGGTCGTGATCACGGCCACTGAACCCGGGTAGTAGCCGAAGAAGCCTTCGGCGGCTGGTGCTGTCAGCTTGCCGGTTCTGGTTCGCGCCGGGGCAGGTATCTGTTCCGTCATGCGGAAGATTCTAACTTCCTTGTACTGAACTTTGTTCAATATGTTGACAGCCCGCCGGGTCGAACCTACAATCAGGCTGCCTGCCGTCTCCGCGGCCGGGCAGCTCAGGAGACACGTGAAACAGGCAGACATAGCACTCGTACAGCAGAAGCACAGACAACTGGACTCACTCCTTCCGAAACTGGACGCCGACGCCTGGCTCGTCCTCACCCGCGAACACAGCGACCAGTCAACACTGCTGTTCACCGGAACCGGCTTGGTAGGGGAGGCCGCCTTCATCTTCACCAGAACCGGTGAGCGTCACGCCATAGTCGCCGACTACGACGTAGACCCGATCGCCGCCAGCGGCGAGTTCACCGTGACGAGCTACGGACAGGGCGGCTTCATGCAGCCACTGACCGAACTGCTCGAGAAACTCGCTCCGGAATCACTGGCCCTGAACTTCAGCGAACACGACCCGCTCGCCGACGGACTCACCCTGGGCATGCTGCGCAAGCTGCGCCAGGCATGGCCCGTCGCCGACTTCGATGACCGCATCCGCAGCAGCGCAACAATCTTGGGCGAGCTGCGCAGCCAGAAGACCGAAGAAGAAGTCCGCCGCATACGCGAAGCGATCCGGATCACCGAAACAGTTCTCGATGAACTCGGCGCGCACTTAAAGCCCGGCATGACCGAGCTGGAAGCGACAGAGTTCGTCAAGGCCCGCCACCGGTATTACGGCGTGACCCACTCATTCGGCGACGGAGCCAACGTCATGACCGGCCGCGCCGGCATGGGCCACCGCCCCGCCGGCGACGCCCAGGTGAGCGAAGGCGACGTCGTAGTCGTCGACATGGGCGTGTTCTACGAGGGCTACACCAGCGACATCCAGCGCACCTGGTACGTGAGACGGCCGGGAGAGACCGCACCTGCACCGGAAATCCAGCACCGCTTCGAAGCGGGCCGAGACGCCATGAAGGCAGCCATCGCCGCGATGAAACCCGGCGTGATGGCCTTCGAACTGGACACCATCGCCCGCGACGTACTCGTTTCCCGCGGCGTCGAACCTTACACCCACGCGCTTGGCCACCAGATCGGCCGCAGCGTGCACGATGGCGGCACCACTCTGGCTCCGCTGAACGCCCGCTACGGCGAACGGGGCAACCACCCCATCAAAGCCGGCGAAGTCTACACGGTCGAACCGGTCGTGCCCGGCCGGACCGGCGTTGATGGCTCACCCATCGGAACCGAGCAGGACGTCCTCGTCACCGAGGACGGCGTGGAAGTACTCTCCACCATCATCGAAACCATGCCCCTCATCTGAATGCGTAAGTGACCCGGCTCATAGCCCTGCTCGGCGTAGCAGGCATATCGTTCTCGGCCATCTTCGTTGGACTGGCCGAGGCTTCTCCCTCAACGTCGGCGTTCCTGCGCATGCTGTACGCGCTCCCGCCGCTGGCGCTGATCGTCATCTTCCAGCGCGAACGCTCCCCACTCGACCGACGGACCGTCCGGCTGGCCCTCGCAGGCGGTGCGGTATTCGCGCTCAACATCACCGTGTGGCACTACAACATCGACCTGGTCGGTGCAGGCCTGTCGACCGTCATGGGTAACGCCCAGGTCGTCTTCATCGGCCTGATCGCATGGCTGCTGTTCGCCGAGCGACCCACGAAGGCTGCACTGGCGTTCATACCCGTGATGCTCGGCAGCATCCTGCTGATCAGCGGCGTGCTGGAAGAGCCCGGGATCGGGGAAGCCCCAGTGCTGGGCGCCATCCTGGGCATCCTGACTGCAGTGCTCAATGCGTCGTGGCTGCTGCTGTTCCGCGAAGCAACCCGCGCCAGCAGGAACACGCCGGCAGTGCTGCTGGTCCTGACCTCTGCCGCCGCTTTCGTCACCTTCCTGGCATCGTTCGCCGATAAGGACTTCAGCCTGGCGATATCAGGTTCGTCGCACTTCTGGCTGATCGCGCTCGCGCTCACCTCCCAGGTGGCCGGCTGGCTGCTCATCTCACCAGCCCTGAACCAGCTGCCCGCCCTCGAGGTCTCCGTGTTGATGCTCGTCCAGCCCACCCTCACCCTGCTGTGGGGCTACCTGGTGTTCGGCGAGCTGCATTCACCCTGGCAATGGGTCGGGGTGGGCATACTGCTCACCTGCGTAAGCATCCTCAACCGCGTCGGCAGCATCGAAGCTCCCCGACGACAGCTTCAGGTGCGGGAATGAAACCAGGTGTTGGGCGTGCTGATGGTGAGCAGCCGGCAGGTGTCCGGTCCCGGGTTCCTGAACTCATGACTCAGCGCGCTCGGGTAGAAAGCCGCGTCACCTGCAGCAAGCGTTTCGAAGGCACCCTCGTCGATGGAGACTTCAAGGCTTCCTTCCAGCACGAAGATGAACTCTTCACCGGCGTGACCATGCTGGTTGACGTGACTCCGGCCCGCCTCGAGCACCAGCAACACAGGCTGGATGCGGCGCTGCATGTCCCTGATGAGCAGGTTGGCGGTGATGCCTTCGGCGAACCCGCGCAGGCGCGGTCCTTCGCCCTGCCGGACGATCTGGATCAGGCTGCGGCTCTGCTCGTCAGGCAGCAGGTCCGTGATGTTCAGTTCGAATACGTTGGCCAGTTTCTGCAGCCGGGTGGCGGAGATGTTGGTCTTGCCGTTCTCGAGCATCGAGAGGAACGACCGTGACATGCCGGTGAGGCTGGCTACGTCGGCAAGGGTGTACTTTCGCGCAAGCCGTACAGCGCGCAGCCGCTGGCCCAGGTGCTCTGAACTCATGGCCGGACCGTGATTGCCCCGGAGAATAGATTGAACATGCTGTCCACTATACTGAACTGGAGTTGAACCGTGAACGATACCGAACAAGCCGCAACCAACCTGATTGAAACCAATTTCGGCCTCACCGCAGGTGACACTTTCGTCATGATCAGCGACGGGAGCAAACCCGACCTGGCGGCCAGCCTGCGGGCCTTAAGCCGGCAGCGCGGCATCACCTACAGCGAATTCGTGCTGGAGGAAGAACCCGCTTATGAACTGCCGGCAGAAGCCGTCTCACTGCTGTACGGAACTACCGCCGGACTCATCAGCACGCGCCGTTCGTACACCCACACTGACGGAGTTCGCGGCGCAGCGCGGGCAGGCGCAAGGTTCGCCACCAACAGCCGCGTGAGCCAGGAGCAGCTCGTCAGCGGCCTGCTCGGGGACTACCATGAGATAGCCCGCATCGGTGCGCGTTACGCCGAACTGCTCGAAGCCGCCGCAGAAGTGCGCATCACCAGCGCAGCCGGCACCGACCTCACCTTCGGAATCCAAAAGCAAGCCGGAATGAGCGAAACCGGTCTTTACACCCAACCCGGCCTGGTGGGCAACCTGCCAGCAGGGGAGGCGGCCTGCGGAATCGATGACGGCACCGGCAACGGCACCCTCGTCGTGGACGGGAGTTACCCGGGCCTCGGCCAGGTCGACGAGCCGATCACGCTGACTTTCAGGGATGGCGCCATCGAACACGTCAGTGGCGGCCGTGCTGATGAACTAACCGCGCTGCTCGAAGCCGCCGGACCGCAGAGCAGGTACCTGGCGGAGCTCGGCATAGGCCTGAACCCGAACTTCGAGATCCAGGGCAACACCCTTCTGGACGAGAAGATCGCCGGTACCATCCACATCGCCACAGGTAACGACATTACCTTCGGAGGCAGCAACAACGTCTCGTACCATGCTGACGCCGTGATCCGCTCACCGCGGCTGTTCCTTGACGGGCAGGAAGTGGAGCTGATCGCCCATCGCGGCGAGTCGGCCGACGCTCCCGAGAACACCCTGGCCGCGGTCAACCTGGCCTGGGAGCGAGGGGTCCCCGCCGTCGAGATCGACGTTCACCTCACCCGTGACTACCGGCTGGTGGT
>CALDPK010000153.1 GCA_937911855.1 uncultured Trueperaceae bacterium
GTGGAACTGCAGGTCAGTGAACGCGAACTCCAGCATCAGGTACTTGCTTTCCACGTTGGTGGCGGTGCCGTACTGGTCGGGGCGGAACCAGGTCCAGCCGATCTGGGTGTTGCGGTCCGCGAAGTTGAGCGCGTTGTAACGGCTGCTGCCAACTATCTCGCCACTAGAGTTGAGCCTGACCGTGAACGGGTAGGCGTAACCGGCTGAGCGCTGGGCCATGACGGTGGCGAAGTAGATCTCGGCCTCGGCGACCGTAACGGGAGTCGAGGTCAAACGGAATTCCTCGGGCGACGCCTTGCCGATGGCCAGGAGCGGTTCGAAATGTTCCTCTGCGAGTGGCTCGAGGGTGACCCTTCTGCCCTGCAGGGTCACGGGATGCGGGATGGCTGTAGGTTTCACGTTCATCATCAGCTGATTGTAAGGCCGCTCAGCTGCTGCTGACACCGAGTTTGCCCGGCTCTGCGGCAGTTTCCTGCATGACGCTCAGGTCAAGGTCGAACTCGACTATCTCGGCATGGTCAACCTGACGCTGCAGACCGACCAGGGCGCTGATGACCACCGCGTGCGTCACGACGACCAGGCTTTCCAGGTGGCCGTAGCGGCGCAGCACGCCGTGGACGCGTTCGCGTACTTCGGACAGCCGTTCCCAGGGCACCTGCAGGTCAGCCTGGCCGGCGACCATCTCGCGGCGCAGGTCTTCGCCGGCGCGGTCGAGCAGCTGTGAGTCGATGGGTTGAAGCGGGTCTTTCTGCGGCAGCCACTCGTGCAGGTCGTACTCCACGTAGAGCGGTTTGTTCAGTTCGCGGCTGAGCCTGGCTGCTGATTCGAGCGCCCGGGCGTAAGAGCTGCACAGGATGGCGCTGGCTTCCTGCAGCCGGTAGTCACTGGCGATCGTGTCGATCTGCAATCGCCCGAGGGGGGACAGAGGGGCGAACGATCTGGCCCAGCCGTTGATCCCGCGCGATTCAACAAGCTCCCAATCCGTATCCCCATGCCTGATAAGGAACAACTTCAACTTGATGCCTCACTCCGTTAGCAGCACTCTGCCGGCGACTCCCCCAGCCGCCTTTTTGTCAGCAGGTGCTTCAGCAATGACTGAGATTAGCAACAGGTGACCATGAGACTTATGCGAAGTTGCACTCTTGCGCGCGTTTTGCCGTCTGGGCGCGGTATGCTTGTCACTACACCAAGTCACCTCGGGAGAAGATTCCTGCTCGACAACATCTACAGAAGAAGCATGCTCGGGATGGCCGGATTCGGCCCCGTGGAGCGGCTGATCAAACGTTACGGCCTGAAGCTGGGCGTGAAGCGGTTCGTGGCCGGTGAATCGCTGGACGAAGCGGTCGCTGCGCTCACTCAGCTGAAGGCGGCCGGCTATCACGGCGTGCTGGACCTGCTGGGCGAGTTCGTCGACACGCCAGCCGGCGTGGATGACATGGTCAACCAGATACTGCTCACACTCGACCGCATGGCCGCCGAGGACGTCGACCGCTACATGAGCATGAAACCGACGCAACTGGGCCTGGGCGTGAGTCCGCAGCTGGCACTGGGCAACGCGGGCGCCATCGCCGTGCGGGCCGCAAAGTCAGGGGCGCGCGTGTGCCTGGACATGGAGAACCACCCGTACACGCAGGCGACCCTGGACATGTTCCGCACCCTGTACTCACAAGGTCATGACAACGTGAGTACCGTCATCCAGAGTTACCTGCACCGCAGCATCAGCGACATGCACGCCCTCGCCCAGGACTTCCCTGGCGCCGAGATCCGCCTGGTGAAGGGCGCCTACCGGGAACCGGCAACCGTGGCTTACCAGGATCCCGCAACCATCGCCGAGAAGTTCCTGGAGCTGCTCGACATCGCCCTGGAAGCCGGCATGCGGCCCAACCTGGCGACTCACGACGAGAAACTGATCGAAGCCAGCCTGCAGCGGATCCGTGCGCACGGCACCGGCACTGACGGTTACGAGTTCCAGCTGCTTTACGGCATCAAACCGAAGCTGCAGGCGAGCCTGAAGGAGGCTGGCCATGCAGTCCGCATCTACGTTCCGTACGGCCGCGACTGGTACGGTTATTACAGTCGCCGACTGGCGGAAAGACCAGCCAACCTGTTCATGGTGCTCCGTGGCCTTTTTGGCTGAGAGGAAGTGAACATGCTTTTCGAAGAGTATTACAACGAACCGTTCCGGGATTTCACAGATCCCGCTGAAGCGGAAGATTACCGCGCAGCCCTGGAAACGGTCCGCGCTGAACTGGGCCGCGACTGGCCCTTAATCATCGGTGGCGAGCAGGTCACCACCGGCAACTGGACCGAAAGCCATGACCCCGGCAAGAAAGACCGCCTGGTGGGCCGCGCAGCAGCTGCCGGCGCCAACGAGATCGAGAAGGCGTTCGACGCCGCAGGCGAGGCGTTCAAGGTCTGGTCGAAGTTCAGCATGGAAGACCGCTCGCGCGCCGTCATGCGCCTGGCCGCCATCATGCGCCGCCGCAAAAGCGAACTGTCCGCCTGGCTGACCTATGAAGCGGGCAAGAACTGGGCTGAAGCCGACGGTGACGTGGCCGAAGCCATCGATTTCCTGGAGTACTACGCCCGCGAGGCGCTATTCCTGGACTTCCCCGTGCACATGGCCGGCCTGCCCGGTGAGGAGAACACCACTTACCTGCAGTCACTCGGCACCGGCGTTGCCATCCCGCCGTGGAACTTCCCGCTGGCCATCATGGTCGGCACCGCAGTCGGCCCGGCAGTCGTGGGCAACACCATGATCATCAAGCCCTCGCCCAACACGCCCATAATCGCGGGCAAGTTCATGGAGTGCGTCGCCGAAGCCGGCTTCCCGCCGGGCGTGCTGAACCTGCTCACCGGCACTGACGCCGACCTGGGTGACGCGCTGGTGGACAACGTCCGCACCCGCTTCATCAACTTCACCGGCTCCGTCAACACAGGCCTGCGCATCCACGAACGGGCCGCACAACTGCAGCCGGGCCAGCGCTTCCTGAAGAAGGTTTACGCAGAGATGGGCGGCA
>CALDPK010000154.1 GCA_937911855.1 uncultured Trueperaceae bacterium
GAGCCTGCGTTCGCTCGCGGCCCGGGCCGCCAACCGGACCAACCTGGACCGAGCGCTCGCCGGGGTGGACGCCCGCACGCTCCAGGTGCTCGAAGCGGTCGTCGCGCTCGACGGCACGGCTCACGCCGGCACGGCCGCCGACGGCGTCCCCGTACCGACACTCGCGGCGGCCACCGGTGACGAAGGCCTGCAGCACATGGCTCTCGATCGGCAGGCGCAAGCCCGCCATGGCGGCCAGTCGCGAGGAGTTGCCGGCGACGGCCAGACCGATCTTCTTTGCCCCGATGAAGCCCCGCGTGGTCTCCACCCCAGTGACACGCCCGCCTTCCTGGCTGATGGCGGTTACTTCGCAGTTCTGAATGATGTCGATTCCGCGGCTGTCGGCCGCCCGCGCCAGGCCCCAGGCAACGGCGTAGACCAGGGCGGTGGGGATGCCCTGGGCGACGGCGGCCTCCTGGTCGACCGTGTGCTCGACGACCCAGTCGTAGACGGCGCGGTTGTTGTCGAACTCCAGTGAGCACATGCTGTGCGTCACGCCCTCGAGCGCGTCCGTCAGCGGGTGGGCGTAGTCATAAAGCGGGTAGATCGGCCAGTCGTCGCCAGTGCGGAAGTGCTCGGCGTGCCGGATGCGGTACAGGATCGGGTCGCGCATGAGCATGTTGTCGTTCGCCATGTCGATCCTGGCGCGCAGCACGTGCTCGCCGGCCTTGAACTCGCCGGCCCGCATACGGCGGAACAGGTCCAGGTTCTCTTCCACGGAACGGTCGCGGTAGGGGCTGGGGGTGCCCGGTTCGTTGACGGTACCGCGGTACTCGCGGATCTCTTCCTCGCTGAGGCTGTCCACGTAGGCGTGTCCCTGTTCGATCAGGTGGATGGCCCAGCGGTACATCTCCTCGAACTGGTCTGAGGCGAAGGTGAGCTCTTCCGGTTCGAAACCGAGCCAGCGCACGTCCTCGAGGATGGCCTTGACGTACTCCATGTCCTCGGTGGTCGGGTTGGTGTCGTCCATCCGCAGGTAGGTCTTGCCGCCGTAATCCTGGGCGATGCCGAAGTCAGCGAAGATGGCCTTGGCGTGACCGATGTGAAGGTAACCATTCGGTTCCGGCGGGAAGCGCGTGACGACCTCGCTGTGACGGCCGGACTTCAGGTCCCGGTCTATTACTTCAGTAATGAAATTCGGGGACACGAGTCGCATAGGCATCCAGTCTACCGTCAGTGAGCCTATATTTCCGTGCGGGGCGAGCGTTCCAGCAGCAGCATGACGAGGGAAGTGATCAGCATCAGCAGGAACGACAGGGCCAGCGCTGCTCCGTAGTTGGCGGCGCCCGGCCTGCCCAGCCGGTCGAAGATCGCTACGGGAATCGTGGCGTACTCCGGCCGGGTGATGACCAGTGAGGCCCCGAACTCCCCCAGCGAGATGGCGAACGCGAAAGCACTTGCTGTCAGCAGTGCCGGCAGCAGCAGCGGCAGTTCGATCTTGCGCAGTATCGACAGTTCCGTTGCACCCAGTGAAGCAGCCGCCTGCGGCAGTGCCCGCGGGATGCCGCGCAGGGCAGGCAGGATGCTCCTGGTCACGAACGGGAAGCCGATGAGCGCGTGGGCCAGCAGGAGTCCCCACGGGCTGGTTGCCAGTGCCGGGAACGCCAGCAGGTAACCGAAGCCCAGCGTGACGGCGCTCGTCGCGAGCGGCAGCAGGCTCAGGCCGTCAAGCCAGCGCCAGCCGGCCCGCACCACTGCCAGGGCGAAACAGGTGCCGATGAACAGCGCGATGAGCATGCTGCCCGTCGCGAAGAACAGTGAGTTCACGATGACCCGGCCGGCGCCGGGGAACATGGCGCTTGGCCGCGCCTCTGAAAGCTGCCGGAACGCCTGGAGGTCCGGCAGGGCACCGCCGCCTGACCAGAACACCTGCGCCAGCAGCGCCAGGAGCGGCGCGAGCACCAGCAGCGACACCGGCAGCAGGACTGCGGCAAGCAGCAGCCGCTGGCGCGGACCCGCTTTCGGTGCGGGCAGGCTTGCGCCCGTCACCGGCGTGGCCAGCTTCGCCTGCCAGCGGGTGTACAGCCAGGTGAACACCGAGACGACCAGCAGCTGGATGATGACCAGCACGGCCGCCGCCTCAAGCTGCAGCAGCCTGGACGTGAGGCGGTAGATTTCGACTTCCAGGGTGGCGAAGGATGGCGCCAGGATCAGGATCACGCCGAAGGAGGTGAAGGTGAGCACGAACACCAGTGCCGAAGCCGCCAGGATCGCCGGAGTGGCCAGCGGCAGGGTCACCCGCCAGAGGCTGCGCCACGGGCTGGCGCCAAGGGTGGCTGCTGCCTGGTTGAGTCGCGGTGCTACCGCCTCCAGGAAGGAGCCGACGATGCGGATGACCAGCGCGCAGTTGTAGAACACGTGGGCGAGCAGGATGACGAGGAAAGTTCCCTGCAGGTTCACCCCCAGCAGTCCGCGCGGGCCGACGAGCGCCAGGAAACCCATGGCGGCTACGATCGTAGGCATGACGAACGGGATCGTGAAGGCGCTGCGCAGCAGCCGCTTGCCGGGGAAATCGTAACGGGCGAACAGGATGGCCGCGGGCAGACCGACCAGCAGCGTCAGGGCCGTGGACAGCAGTGCCTGACCCAGCGTGAAGCCCGCGATGCCCTGGTACCAGGGGTCGCTCAGTACCGCGGTGACTCCGGCAAGGGAGCCGAAACTGCGCTGCAGGATGACGAAGAGCGGCCACAGCAGGAACGCTGCCAGGAACAAGGCTGCGATAACGCCGGCCAGGGACGCGAGGCGACCAGCTTTCATGCAGCCAGCCTAGCGTGCCTCAGAAGGCGAACAGGGTGATGAACAGGTAGGAGAAGGCGACTGCGAACAGGTGCGAGTCGATCCGGTCGAGGACGCCGCCCTGGCCGGGCAGGAAGCGGCCGGAATCCTTGACGCCGACCCAGCGCTTGAGCAGGCTTTCGAACAGGTCACCCGCCTGACCGGCAGCTCCCACCACGAGGGCGAATATGGCCAGGTTGACGAGGTTGACGCTCATGTCGACGATCGAACTGCCCAGCCAGTGCAGACCGGTAACGAAGATGAGCGAGAAGGCCAGGCCACCGATCGCACCCTCGACGGTCTTGTTGGGGCTGATTGCCGGGGCGAGCTTGCGTTTGCCGAACAGTGAACCGATCGTGTAAGCGCCCACGTCCGAAGCCACCACGGCGATGAGCGGCAGGGCCAGGCTCCAGATACCGGTCTGGCTGTCGGGAACGTAGCGCAGGGTGATCATGAAGCTGTACAGCCACGGGATGTACACGTAACCGAACAGCGAGAAGACCACCGAGTTGAGGGAGTTGCGGTTGGGCCTGATCAGCTCGAGGACCACGAGGTACACGGCCGTGAGGATGAGCATGACCTCGCGCCAGGAGGTGTTCTCGCCGATGACGGCCGGCAGGCCCATGCCCGCCAGCATCTCTGCGGGCAGGGCGGCCAGCAGGGTGAGCGGCGCCGTCACCCACAGGCTCCTGAGCCTGATGGGGATGCCGCGCAGCTTCAGCATCTGGGCGTACTCGTGAAGAGCCACCACGACTAGCATCAGCCAGACGGGCGCCAGAAGCGGCAGGCCGACCCAGAGCACCAGGGCGGTGCCAAGGACGGCGGCGACTCCCGAAAGTACCCGCTTGAACGGGAAACCCCGCCTGACCGAGCCAGCGGTCATGCTCAGACGGCCATGATGTCTTCTTCTTTGGATTTGACCCGCTGGTCAACCATGCTGATGAACTCGTCGGTGACCTTCTTGACGTCGGCTTCGCCGTTGCGCAGTTCGTCCTCGCTGATGAGCGATTCCTTCTGCATCTCCTTGAGTTCGTCGTTGGCGTCGCGGCGGATGTTGCGGATGGCCACGCGGCCTTCTTCGGCCATGTGCTTGACGGTCTTCACCAGGTCACGGCGCCGTTCGTCGTTGAGCGGCGGGACGGTGATGTAGATGGCGTCACCGCGGTTGTTGGGGTTGAAGCCCAGGTCGCTCTCGCGGATGGCTTTCTCGACGTCGGCCATGACGCTCTTGTCGAACGGTGAAACTACCAGGGTGCGGGCGTCGGGACTTGAAACGTTGGCCACCTGGTTGAGCGGGGTGCTGGAGCCGTAGTAGTTGACGTTGACGCGGTGGAGCAGAGCCGGGTTGGCGCGGCCGGTGCGCACCCCGCTTATGTTGGCTTCGAAAGCCTCGAACGACTTCTGCATCCGTTCACGTGTTTCCTTGATCACGGTATTCATGACAACCTCCACTGGACGCGGCCTGCGAATCAACCACGTCCGATCTGTCGCTGGACAACAGTGTACCGTGTCCGGCGGTTCAGCCAGAAAGCACGGTGGTGCTCGGTTTCAGTCCTCGGGGCCGGCGCTGATTAAGGTGCCCACGCGTTCGCCGTCAAGCAGCTTCTTGAGGTTGCCTTCGGCGAATATGTCGAAGACGGTGATGGGCATGTTGCGTCCCATGCACAGGCTCACGGCGGTGGCGTCCATGACCTGCAGGCCCTGGTTCAGCACGTCCAGGTAGGTCAGGTTGTCGAAGCGCACGGCGTCGGGGTTCTTGAGCGGATCCTCGTTGTACACGCCGTCGACCTTGTTCTTGGCCATCAGCACCATGTCGGCGTCGATCTCCAGGGCACGCAGTACCGCGGTCGTGTCGGTCGTGAAGAACGGGTTGCCGGTGCCGCCGCCGAATATGACGGTGCGGCCTTTCTCCAGGTGCCGCAAGGCCCGCCTGCGGATGTACGGCTCCGCGACTGCCTGCATGCTTATGGCTGTCTGCACGCGGGTATCGACCCCGCTGCGCTCGAGCGCATCCTGCAGTGCCATGGCGTTCATCACGGTGCCCAGCATGCCCACGTAGTCGGCAGTCGCCGGGTCCATGCCGCGGCCGTGCTGGGCGCCACGCCAGAAGTTGCCGCCGCCAACCACGATTGCCAGTTGAACGCCGCGACTCAAAGCCGCGGCGATCTCCTGAGCAAGTGACATGGTGGCGTCCGGTGAGACTCCGAATCCCTGACTTCCGGCCAGGAACTCACCCGAAAGTTTCAGCAGGACGCGCCGCATGGTTACTGACCTATTGCGATGCGGGCGATACGACCAATCTGGATGTTCTCACCCAGGGTGGCGATGCTTTCGGCCAGGTGCTGCTGGACGGTCTTCTTGTCGTCCTTGATGTACGCCTGGTCGAGCATGACGATCTCGGCGTAGAACTTGTCGATGCGGCCGGCAACGATCTTCTCGATGACGTTCTCCGGCTTGCCTTCGCCCTGGGCCTCGCGGATCAGCGCGTTCTTCTCTT
The DNA here is from genome assembly GCA_937911855.1 of uncultured Trueperaceae bacterium. Classification (GTDB taxonomy): domain Bacteria; phylum Deinococcota; class Deinococci; order Deinococcales; family Trueperaceae; genus CALDPK01. The sequence goes on from CALDPK010000154.1 coordinate 5,312, forward strand.
CCTCGACCTGCTCTTCGGGAACCTGGTCGCGGCTCACGTATGCCGGGTCTGCCATCGCGACGTGGATGGCCAGGTCCTTGGCGAGCTTCTGGAAGTTCTCGTTGCGGGCGACGAAGTCGGTTTCGCAGTTGAGCTCCACCATCGTGGCGATCTTGCCGTTGTGGTGCAGGTACATGCCTACGAAGCCTTCGCTGGCCTCGCGGTCAGCCTTCTTGGCTGCCTTCGCGATACCGCGTTCGCGCAGGAGCGCGGCGGCCTTGTCGATGTCACCGTCAGTTTCCGTCAGGGTGTTCTTGACGTCCATCATGCCTGCGCCGGTCATTGCGCGCAGTTTCTTGATGCTGTCCATTGTTACTGCCATATGTGTTCAGTCTCCTTCCGAGCCCTGCAAGGTTCGTTGAAAATGTCCGTCAGCCAGTGTTCAGGCTGCGTCAGTGGACTCAGCTGCTGCTTCTTCTTCCACTGCAGCTTCTTCGGCAACAACCGCTTCTTCAGCAACGGCCGCTTCTGCTTCGGCCGGTGTCACGGCTTCTTCAGCTTCGGTCGGCTCTGCCCGGCTGGCGGGTTCGGCTGCTGCTGCGGGGCTTGCGTCGTCACTGATGCCGGCAGCCTGGCGGATGGTGTCCTCGGCGGAGGAGAACTCACGGGCCGGTGCGGCTTCGGAGTCGTCTTCGCCTTCGGTGTCAGCCGCTGCTTCCGTGTCGGTGGGCTCCTCAGCGCCGCCCTTGACTTCGACGATCAGGTCGGCCAGGCGGGCGGTGACGAGCTGGATCGAACGGATGGCGTCGTCGTTGCCGGGGATGATGAAGTCGAGCAGGTCCGGATCGCTGTCGGTGTCGGCCAGGGCCACGACGGGGATGCCGAGCTTGTTGGCTTCGTTGACGGCGATGGCTTCCTTGGCAGGGTCGATGACGAACAGCACGTCAGGCAGACGGGTCATGTCGCGGATGCCGCCCAGGTAACGCTGCAGGCGGTTAAGCTCCTTGCCCAGGTCGATCTGTTCCTTCTTCGTGAAACGCAGGATCGACTCGTCCTCGAACCATTTCTCGAGTTCCTTGAGGCGCTCCACGCGGCCACGGATGGTGCGGAAGTTGGTGAGCAGACCGCCGAGCCAGCGTTCGTTGACGAAGGGCATGCCACTGCGCTTCGCCTCTGCCGCCAGGATCTCCTGAGCCTGCTTCTTGGTTCCGACGAACAGGATGGTCTTGCCGGCGATTGCCATGTCGCGCAGGAAGTCGAGGGCTTTTTCGCTCTCAACGAGGGTCTTCTGCAGGTCGATGATGAAGATGCCGTTGCGCTCGGCGAAGATGTAACGCTTCATCTTCGGGTTCCAGCGTTTGGTTTCGTGACCGAAGTGCACGCCGGCTTCGAGCAGTTGCTTCATTCCAAGGTAAGACATTGTGATCCTCCACAGGCGGGACGTTGAGACTGGATTCAGGGGCAGCCCGTATTGACGGTCTGTCACCCTCGTTGATTGGCGCGGCGGACATCCCGCTGCCGGCACGCCAAACCGGACAAGTCTAGCACGAAAAGACCCGGCCGGGGCCGGGTCTGATACCTGAAAGTCAGGCTGCTGGTTCACCCTGTACGGGCGTTACGTATTCAGAGTGCTGAGCAGCCGCTCGCGCCTGCCGGCAGTGCCAGCTCGTGAGCCGGGTCGATCTCGAGCGCGGAGGTGAAGGCCTCCTGGGCACGTTCGTCGTCGCCCACGGCTCCACGGGCGCAGTAGGCTGCACCGAGCCAGTAACGGGCGTCGGCGGTGACGGGCCAGAGCGAAGCGCCCTGGACTGCCCGGCGGACGGCCTCGTCGTAACGACCGAGCTCAACCAGGCCGCGGGACAGGTACGTGTACAGCGGCGGCAGGAAGATGGCACCGTCGAGCTGCACGGCCTCCTCGAAGTGGGGCACCGAGGCAGCGACGTTGCCGCATTCGAACAGCGTGATCGCCAGGTCCGCGACGGCCGACAGGTTCTGCGGGTCGATCGATACGGCCTGCTGCAGTTCGTACTCGGCGGAGGCGCATTCACCCATGCGGAACAGGGCGTTGCCCAGGTTGCTGTGGGCAGCTGCGCTCGCAGGGTCAAGCACGACGGCGCGTCGGAAGGCGCTGACGGCCTGCTCCGGCGTTCCCAGGTCACGGTAGGTCTTGCCCAGGTTCACCTGGATGACGCTCTCCATGCGGGGCGTGATGCTGTCGTCGGTACGGGCTGTCTGGGCAGCATGCTCAAGCGATTCGCGGGCTGCATCGTACTGGCCGAGCTGGAACTGGATGACACCCTTGGTGTTCAGCACCTGGGTGTTGTCCGGAGCGATGCGTTCGGCCGTGCTGAGTACGGCGAGTGCCTCGCTGAGCAGGTCAGGGTAACGCTCGGGATCGGAGAGGTGCTGCGCCTGGTAGGTCAGGGCCAGGTGCACGTAAGCAAGCGGCAGGTTGGGGTCTGCATCGATTGCCTGGCGGAAGCTCTCGACCGCGAGGTCGTACGCGAAGCGGCACGCGAGTGCCCGGCCGTTGCCCAGCAGGGCTTCGGCGTTGTCGGGTTCAGTGCGCAGGGCTTCACGGAAGTAGTACTGGGCGAGTTCGCAGTCCCCGGTGCTCATGAACAGTTGACCGTTCGCGATGTTCGAGGCAGCGTCGTTCTCACTCGCTTCCTGTGCGACGGCCGTCATGAGAAACGTTGTCAGGAAAGCGAGAGCGATGAGTGTGAACCGTTTAATCAAAATCTCCTCCGGTGCTTGACGAGCTTGTTGCTGCAGGTTTGCCCTCCCGCCCCGGGTGTTCCCGCAGTTGTGGCGGAAAGGCGGCGCTCCGGCCGATACAGCTTCCACCTTGCACTGAGCTGTATCATGACCAGCGACTGTGAGAAGGCCGTGTGCCTTTAGTCACGCGGTCACGCGCTTTCGACCGCAAACGCTATCATGTTAAAGCCCGGTTGTGTCCAGCCGGTGAACTTGGAGTAATCAGTTGAAATTCCTTCGCGTGAACATCGAGAAGCTGACCATCTGGGCGGTCGTGATGAACGTCGTGGTCATCCTGCAGGGGGCGTTCGTGCGCGCCACCGGTTCCGGTGCCGGCTGCGGGAGCCACTGGCCCACTTGCCACGGCGAGATCATCCCCCTCAACTTCACGCTGCAGATGGCCATCGAGTTCAGCCACCGCGGCCTGTCCAGCATCGTGCTGCTGCTTGGCCTGTGGCTGCTGATCCGCGGCTGGCAGCTGCGCAGCGAGCGCCCGGGTTTCTTCTGGTTCGCCAGTGCCTCAGCCGTGCTGGTGATCGTCGAAGCGCTCCTCGGAGCCGCCACCGTACTGTTCGAACTCACCGGCGACACGGTCTCGACTGCCCGCGGCATCATGGTCGCAGCGCACCTGGTCAACTCGATGCTCCTGATCGGCGCACTGACCGGTACGCTTGTGTACTCGCGCCGCAATACACCGGCCTGGCCGCTGCGGATCGGCGGGCAGCCACTGCTCGGCACTGTCTTCGGGCTCGGCCTGGTGCTGATGCTGGTCATCATGTTCACGGGCGGCATCGCCGCGATGGGCAACACCATGTTCCCCGCTGAAACCCTCGCTGATGGCGTGGCGATGGACTTCGACCCCGAATCCCATCCGCTGGTACGGCTCAGGATCCTGCATCCGATCATCGCGGTCAGCGTGGGGATCTACCTGTTCCTTGCCCTCGGCTTCGCGCGGCTGAACAAGCCCGTACTCGAAGCCAGGCGCCTTTCGCAGGTGCTGTTCGGCGCGTACGTTGCCCAGCTGCTGGTCGGTTTCGTGAACTTCGCGATGCTGGCTCCCACCGTGCTGCAGCTCCTTCATCTCGGCGTCGCCGTGGCGGTTTTTGGTGTCTTCACTGCGGTCGCCATCGTGACTCTGGGGTATCCTCTCACCCGGGATGCAGTGACAGTGCACCCTGCCAAAACGAAGCTGGAGAATGCCTGAATTGACCGTAACCGCAACTGAAGCTCCCGCCAGAGCTACCTGGCGCGACTATCTCGCCCTCACCAAGCCGCGTGTCATCAGCCTGCTGCTGCTCACGACCGTCGGTGCGATGTTCATTGCCGCCAGCGGCTGGCCGGGTTTGCTGAAGCTCGTGGGCCTGCTCATAGGCGGCTACATGTCCGCCGGGGCGGCGGGCGTATTCAACATGATCGCCGACCGCGACATCGACCTCAGCATGAAACGCACGTCCAGACGGGCGGTTGCCAACGAACTGATCTCAGTGCGCAACGCACTCGTATTCGCCATAATCCTGACGGTCCTCTCGTTCGTGATCATCTGGTCCGTGTCGAACCTCCTCGCGGCGCTCCTGTCCTGGGCAGGCATCGCGTTCTACGTGATCATCTACACCCTGTGGCTCAAGCGGACCACCTGGCAGAACATCGTCATCGGCGGCGCAGCCGGTGCCATCCCGCCACTCGTCGGCTGGGCCGCCGTGACCGGCGAACTGAGCCTGCTGGCCTGGTGCCTGTTCGGCATCGTGTTCGTGTGGACGCCGGTGCACTTCTGGGCGCTGGCGCTGATGATCAAGGAGGACTACCGTAACGTGAAGGTTCCGATGGCTCCTGTGGTCATCGGTGACCGGGCCACCGTCATGCAGATGGTCATGTACGCCGTCCTGACCGTCGCGCTGACCGTCATCCCGTTCCTGATGCAGCAGATGTCCGTCGTATACGTGGTTGCTGCCCTGCTCCTGAACGTGGTGCTGGCAGTCCGCCTCTACCGTCTTTACAAAGTGGTGGCAGCCGGCGAGCGTGTCGACCGCAAGGCCGCCCTGCCGCTGTACCTGTACTCCATGAGCTACCTGGCACTGATCTTCCTTGCCATGGCCGTGGACCGAATGATCTTCGCCTGAAATGAGCCGTCGTAACGACCAGGCGGCATCACCCGCCAGACTGCTGCTCAGCACGCGCTGGATCTTCGGTCACCTGCTGGCCCTCAGCCTGGTTGTCGCGTTCATCTTCTTCGGCTTCTGGCAGCTGGACCGCCTCGAGCAGACGCGGGCCGAGAACGCCGTGCGCGTGAGCCGCGAAGCGCAGGAACCACTGGTGATCGGGGGCGACGCTGACACCAGCGAACTGCTGCTGGCTGCAGAGGCCGGTCAGGAACTCGACCTGCGGCGGGCGACCGCCACCGGTGTATTCGAACCGGAGGATGAGCTGCTGCTCCGCTCAAGGTCACTGAACGGCCAGCCTGGCTGGCACGTGCTGACACCGCTTGCCCTGGCAGACGGCTCGCGGCTTCTTGTCGACCGCGGCTGGGTGCCTTATGACCACGACACCGTTCCTGTTACCGGTGCGCCACCGCCTGAAGGAACCGTCACCGTGACCGGTGTGCTGCGCTCTACCGAGCGGCCGCCCGAAGGTGCAGGTGCGTCGTTCGCTCCGCGCAACCCCGCCGGCACTGATTACCTGGCGGCTACCTGGTACGTGGACCTTGAGCGGCTGGCGGCCAGCCAGTTGCCTGGCCTGCTGCAGGGTGCCTGGCTGCTGCTTGAAGAAGTGCAGCCCGCCCAGGCGGGCGAGCTGCCGGTTCCCGGCACGCTGCCCGAGATGGATGAAGGGCCGCACTTCGGTTACGCACTGCAGTGGTTCAGCTTCGCTGCGGTCGGCATCATCGGTTACGCGTTCCTGATGCGCAAGGTGCTGCGTGACCACGCGCGCCAGCCTGAGCCTCCGCTTCAGTCCAGCTGATCGCGGATCGACTGCATGAGGCTGTCGAACGGGGTCACGAACTTCTCCACACCTTCAGTCTCAAGCTGTGCGGTGGCTGCATCCAGGTCGATTCCAAGCTCCTCGAGTTGCGCCAGCACGTCCATCGCTTCAGCCGTACCTGAATCCAGCCTGTCCGCGGGCTCGCCGTGGTCGCGGTAAGCGTCCAGCGTCGCCGGCGGCATCGTGTTGATGGTGTTCCTGCCGATCAACGGTTCCACGTACATCGTGTCCGGGTAGGCGGGATCCTTGGTGCCGGTGCTGGCCCACAGCAGACGCTGCGGCCGGGCGCCCTGCGCTTCAAGCCGGGCGAAGCGTTCGCTTTCGAACAGTTCCCGGTAACCGAGCCAAGCTGCCCGTGCGTTGGCGATGGCCACCTTCCCTTTGAGCTCAAGTGCTTCGGGCCGGCCGCCGTCAGCCAGCTCCTGCAGCTGCGGGTCGATCAGTACGTCGATGCGGCTCAGGAAGAACGAGGCAACTGATTCGACGCCTGTCAGCGGCTGGCCCTGCTCGAGGCGCGTTTCAAGACCTTCGATGTATGCCAGTGCCACCTCGCGGTAGCGTTCGATGCCGAACAGCAGGGTGACGTTCACGTTGATGCCTTCAGCCGTCAGCTGCCGGATGGCGGGGACGCCGGCTTCGGTGCCTGGCACCTTTATGAACACGTTGGGACGGTCAAGACGCTGCCACAGGTGGCGGGCTTCGGTAACGGTGCTGTCAGTATCGGCAGCCAGGAGCGGGCTCACTTCCAGGGAAACGTAGCCGCTCAGGCCGCCCGAAGCGTCGTACTGTTCGCGGAAGGCGTCAGCAGCAGCCTGGATGTCCGAGACGACCAGGTCCTCGTAGATCTGGTCGACGGATTTGCCTTCCTGGGCCAGCCTGGCGATCTCCGCGTCGTAATCGGTCGAGTCGGCGATGGCTTTCTGGAAGATGGCGGGGTTGGAAGTCACGCCGTTGATGCCGTCTTCACTGATCAGCTTCGCCAGTGAACCGTCCTCGAGCATCTTGCGGCTCAGCTCATCCAGATACACGTGCTGTCCGTACTCCTGCAGTCTGCGCAGTGGATTCATGTATGTCAGCTCCTCCGCCGGCCGGGGAAAAAGGCCGGTCACTGTGCCGATGATAGCCGCTCAGGGGCGCGACCGGCGACACCGCCGGGGCAGCAGCCCGGGATATCATCGGGGCACGTTATGGGTGTTGACCTGATTGCTTACCTGCCCCTCGCCGCTTTTGCGGGACTCATCTCTTTCCTCTCACCGTGCGTGTTCCCGCTCGTACCGTCGTACCTGGCGTACATAGGTGGCAACGCGACTGCCGTGCAGCGGGTGCGCATCACCAACAGCCTGCTGTTCATCCTCGGTTTCTCGCTCAGCTTCATCGCGCTGGGAGCCTCTGCAACCTGGGTCGGTGCGGTCCTGCGCGCCTACCGCCACGAGCTGATCATCATCGGCGGGGTGATCATCATCATCTTCGGCCTGGCGATGCTCGGCGTGTTCCGGATTCCACTGCTGATGCGTGAAGCACGCTTCCAGTCCACCGACAAGCCCGGCACGCCCTGGGGCGCACTCACCCTGGGTTTCGCCTTCGCGATCGGCTGGTCACCCTGCATCGGTCCGTCGTAGCCTCCATTGCGTGCTCCTGGCGTGCTCCTGGCGCGCCCGCCTCCTGTGCTCAGGAGCCACGGGAACCGCGCGAGGTCAGGTAGCGCAGTGCTATACACATGTTACACAACATGCTCATCGCCTGGCCATGCGGCCACATCGTCTGGCCGTTCGGCGCGAGTTGTCGATCACCCGCTGGAGCGCCGTTGGCAAGACGCCGCCGCTGCTCAGTTGCCGCCGGCGTACGCCTCCGTGCGCGGCGCGGTGGCCCAGCTGGCGACGATGTCGCCGCTTATCGCCCTGAACAGGCTGCCAGTGGTGTAGGTGCTCGTCGTGCCCTCGTTCGGCTTGTGCAGGACGACGACCAGGACGACCTTGGGCTTGGCGGCGGGGAACATCCCGGCCACGCTGAGCGAGTACTCGCCCGGCACGTAGCGGTTGGTTTCGGTGTCGAACACG
>CALDPK010000155.1 GCA_937911855.1 uncultured Trueperaceae bacterium
GACCGCGATGAAGCCATCCGCATCGCGCGCGATGCCGTCATGGATGCATCCGGTCATCGGTTCACGGCCAATGGCCCAGATCACCGCGTCCTGGCCGATCAGTGTCTCCCCTTCGCCCAGGTCCAGGTCGAAGCGTCCGTCGGCGCCGCGCCTCAGCGCAGAGGTGCCGCACTGCATGCGCATCGTCACGTCGAGCTCGCCCAGTCCCTGCATCGCCGCCTCGACCAGCAGCGGATCGAAACCCCGCAGCACCTGTGCGCTGCGCGCCACCAGCGTCACCGTGCACCTGGACGAGGACAGGCGCTTCCGGCTGGCCGGCATGGAACTGGCGGTGCGCGAACAGTCCGGTGTCCGCAGCCTCAGCGCTGACGGCCGCGAGACGCGCCTCGAGCGGGATTTCATCCTGGAGACCGGCCGCGGGAAACTGCACGGCTTCACTGAAGGCAATTACCTGCACCTGCGTTTCGAGGATTTCGGCCGCTCGCTGGCGGTGCTCGTGGCAGAAGCACTGGCTGCGCATTACGTGCTGGCCAGCGAGCGCCAGTCCGAGCTGCTGCTCACTCTGAAGATACTGGCGAACACGGTCGTGGGTGAACCCCAGGAGCTGATCCGCCAGGCCATCGCCCGGCTGGCCACGCTGAGCGCCAACGTGCCCCGGCGCCGCACGGCCATCGAAGGCTTCCTGCGCGGCTCAGCCAAGGCTGCCGGCGTAGAGCTGTCAGACAGCATCATCCAGGGACTCGTGCACAGGCTGCACACGGCACTCAGTGTGGGCCCGAGCGACCTGTCGTCACTGCTCGACCGGCTCGGCAATGCCGAGGCGAACGTCTACCCGCTCACCGGCGATCCCCTGAGCGTCAGTGTCGGCAACACGAACCTGACCGTCCGGCAGTACCGGGGCAGGGGCGAGGAGGCGCAGGAGAGCATGGTGGTCATGCTGCCCGGACGTACCCTGGGGTCGTTCACTGACTACCTGATAGAACCACTGGGAGCCGGCACGATCATCTGTGTGAAGGGCGATCAGGAGCTGGCAGTCATCTACTTAAAGGACGGAATCGCCCGCAACCCCACCCTGCCTGGCACTCAGGGCTGAGCTTCGGGCTCGGCTGCCGGTGCTTCCGGCACCGGTTCGCCAGGCGGCAGGAATTCGTACAGCGTACGCAGTTCAACCAGGTCGTCCATCGTCACGACCCCGTCACCATCCAGGTCAGCCGGCAGGTTGATGCCCCGCTGACCGAACTGCTCAGCCAGCTCCAACAGGTCCCGGAAATCAACGACACCGTCACCGGTCAGATCGCCGCGGACTGCCGCCAGCGCACTCACGACGCTCGCAGCGTCGGCAGCTGTCACTTCCGGTTCGGCGCCAGCAGCGAGAGCTGGGCGCATGACGCCTTGGGAACCCGCGGTCAGGCCCAGCGCCAGCCCGGTCTCGTGGAGCAGCGCGCCGGGGAAGTCCCGGTACAGCTCTGGATGCACGATTATCTCCAGGCCGGGGGTGCTTTCGCTGCGCTGAAGAGTCAGCGTCACCGTGTCGGGGCCAAGCAGGTCGACTGAGCCGAAACGGAACGCCGTGTCGGCCTGCTCAGCTTCCTCGGGAATCTCCTTCACACCGGCGTCAGCCCACTTGAGGAACGCTGCTTCCACCTCTTCGGGCAGGGTGAGGGGGCCGCCGGCGCTGTCAACGCTGAAAGTTCCCTGCGCCGCTGCCATACCTGCGATGCCAACCAGCGCGGTCAAAGCCAGGTTCCTGAGCATCAGCGGGCCTCCAGGCGGGCCGCAATTGCCTCGAGCACCTCGGCAGGCGGGCCGGCGTTCTCTGCCGTGAGTTCGCCATCTTCGGTGAGCCCCAGCGGGACGCCTGAATCGGTGACCCACTCACCTGCGGGCGACAGCTGCCACAGTGCCTGGTTGAATCCAACCACCGGCGAGTAGAACTCCCCGGCATAGGCCAGCACCAGCACCTCGGCGCCCGCCTCGAACTGGGGCATCAGCGCGACGGTCAGCTGGCTGCCACCTGCGGTTCCGCCCAGGAAATCCAGGCTCAGCTGCGTGCCCGGCTCGTCCTGCCCTTCGGGGAGCAGGAACAGTTCAGTGATGTCGAACGTGACGGTGGTCCACGGTTCGCCGTCGCGCAGCGTCGTGTCAGTCGACGCGACCGTGCCGTGGAAAGCCAGTTCCGCCGACTGGATCAGCTCGTCAAGTGACAGCTGGCGGAAAGTTGTTGCACTCACCTGGGCAACGGCCGTAAGAACGGTGCAGAGGATCAGGAACCTGGTCGACTTGTTCATCCGTTCTCCTCGGGATCATCGGCCGGCTCGTCCGGCTGTTCTTCCGGGGACTCGGGCGCTGAGTCCACCTCGGGCTCAGGCGGTTGCTCCACCTGCGGTCCCGGCACGCCGCCAACCAAGCTCTCCTACTGCGGCGGGTGATCACCTAGCCTGCGGCTGCTCCCA
>CALDPK010000156.1 GCA_937911855.1 uncultured Trueperaceae bacterium
GCGGCCTTCGGGGAACACCCCGACCGAACGCCCGCTGCGCAGCCTGGCCGCCATCTACTACGGGATGGGTGACACAGCCGGCGGAACTGCCGCACTGAGCGACGCCGTGGGTCAGGGCAACCTCATCAGGCTGCTGAGCGGCAACACGCTCATGTGGCTGCTGGTCCTGCTTCTGCTGGCTGCCGTGCACCTGATCAGTGAGAGCCGCATGCATGAACACCAGACGGTGGAGATCACCGAAGGACCGCGCATCTGGAGCATCACCCGGATCTACAGCGTGCTGGTGCTCTCAGCCCTTCTGGGCCTGGTGGGGGTGCTGCTCTACAGCGTGCTGGTGCTCGAGAACTACACTGCCGTGTTCACACCGCTGGTGGCGGGCCAGGTGAAATCGGTGTTCCTGATCGTGTTCAGCCTGAGCGCCGTCATCGCCAGCTGGATCGCCGTACGTCAGCACGGCTGGAACGCCGGCGACCGCCTGCTGGGCAGGAGCGAGCACGTCGCCAGTGGCCTGGTGCTGGGACTCGTGCTCCTGGGCGTAGTCGCTGCCTGGCAGATGATCATGCCCGACGGGCTCCTGAAGGGCCCCTGGCACCTGAACCTGCGCAGACTGGACAGCCTGGCCCTGGCGGCACTGGTACTGCTGCCGCTTGCCGAACTTTTCTTCCGTTCGTTCGCCATTCCCGCGCTGGAGAAGCGCTACAGCGGCAACGTGGCCGTGGCGATCTCCGCCGGCCTGTACGCGCTGGTCCTGGGAACCCCGGTGGTACTGAGCCTGGTCATCGGTGCGGTGCTGGGCGTCGCCTTCCTGCGCAGCCGCAGCGGCTTCATGGTCGTTACCGCCCAGCTGGTCCTTCAGCTCGGGCTCGTCCTTCTGCACATGCTGTGGTCCGGCCTGTCCGCGGCGTTCGCCTGAACCGTGATAATCGCTGTCGACAAACCGGTGGGGCCGACCTCACATGACGTCGTGGCCATGGCCCGCCGGCAGCTGAAGACGCGCCGGGTGGGTCACGCCGGCACGCTCGATCCGCTGGCCAGCGGCGTACTGGTCCTCCTGACCGGGGAGCACACCCGCCTGTCGAACTTCCTTACCGCCAGCCAGAAGTCTTACCTGGCGTGGGTGTCGTTCGGCGCGACCACACCCACCCTTGACGCCGAAGGGCCACTGATAGAAACTGCCACGCCTCCTGACCTGGCTGTCCTGCGCCAGAGGCTGCCTGAGCTGTTCCCGGCTTTCCTGGAGCTGACTGAGCAGGTGCCGCCGAACTTCTCGGCGGTGAAGCAGGCCGGCGTGAAAGGTTACGAGGCTGCCCGGCGCGGCGAGTTCCGCGACATGCCTGCGCGTCCCGCCGGTTACCGGCGCATCGAACTGCTGGGCGTTGCTGACAGCCTTGCAGGCTTGCCGGGCAGTTTCGAACAGGCTCAGGACGGGGCGTGGCAGCCTGCAGCCGCTGGCCGCGAGTTCGGACTGCCACCGGAACTGGCGGCCTTGCCTACAGCACTCATCAGCCTGGAGGTGCAGGCAGGCACGTACATCCGGTCTTTCGCCCGCGACCTGGGTGAACAACTGGAGTGCGGGGCGTTCCTGTCGGGACTGGTGCGTACTTCCGCGGGCAAGATCCCGCTCGCGCAGACGGTCTCGGTCGATGACATCGGCACGGCCACAGGCCTTGATCCGCTCGACGTACTGCCGTTTCCGTCTGTGCAGCTTGACGAGAACGAGGCAGCGCGGGTGCGGCAGGGCCAGCGGCTCAGGCCGGAGTTCACGGACATGGCCGTGCTGGTTGACCCGGCAGGCAGCATCGTCGCCATCGCCCGGAACGAGGACGGTCGCATGAAGCTCAAAGCGGTTTTCAGCTGACCGTGTGCGTGTGCTGCCGGCCCGGGGCAGCGGAGTAAGATGAAACCATGAAAATCGGAATACCCAAGGAAATCAAGGCGTACGAGTTCCGCGTTGCAGCCACGCCCAACACCGTCCGGGCGCTCGTGGCCGCGGGCCATGACGTGCGCGTGGAAACCGGCGCCGGCCGCGGCAGCGGCTTCAACGACGAGGACTACCAGGCAGCCGGTGCCGAGATAGTCCCCGGCGCCGCTGACGCCTGGGCGCAGGAACTGGTCCTGAAGGTCAAGGAACCGCTCGCCAGCGAGTACGGCTTCCTGCGCGACGACCTGACCCTGTTCGCCTACCTGCACCTGGCCGCGGAACGCCAGCTGACCGAGGCGCTGCTGGCAGCAGGAACGACCGCCATCGCCTACGAGACGGTCCAGCTGCCTGGCGGCGGACTGCCGCTGCTGACGCCGATGAGTGAAGTCGCGGGCCGCATGTCCGTGCAGGTCGGCGCGCATCACCTGACCCGCTTCATGGGCGGGCGCGGACTGCTGCTCGGCGGCGTTCCCGGCGTGGCAGCGGGCGACGTGGTCATCCTGGGTGGCGGCATAGTCGGCACCAACGCAGCGAAGATGGCGCTGGGTCTGGGCGCCCGCGTGACGATACTCGACGTGAACCACGTGCGCCTGCAGTACCTGGACGACGTCTTCGGCGGCCGCCTCCAGACGCTGATCAGCAACACCGGCAACGTCGAGGAAGTGCTTGGCAGGGCCGACCTGCTGATCGGCGCGGTACTCATCCCCGGCGCGCGTGCACCGCGACTCGTCACGCGCGAGATGCTCGGCCTGATGCGTGAAGGCAGCGTCATCGTGGACGTCGCGGTGGATCAGGGCGGCTGCATCGAAACCATCCATGCCACGACCCATGACGACCCGACTTACGTAGTCGACGGGATCGTTCACTACGGCGTGTCGAACATGCCGGGCGCGGTGCCCAACACCAGCACGAACGCCCTGGCGAACCAGACCCTGCCCTATACATTGCGGCTCGCGGCCGGTCCGCTCGAGGCGCTGCGGCGTGATCCCGCTCTGCTCGGCGGCCTGAACACCTACCGCGGCAGCGTGACTTACGAGGCTGTAGGCATGGCGTTCGACCTGCCCAGCGTCACGCCTGACGCGCTGCTGTCGGCTTAATCAGTAGGTTCAGCGCAGGCGCGCGAGCGCCTTGCGGATAATGGCCTCCGCCCCGTCGTCCGGGTTCGCGGAGGCCAGTTCTGCGACCAGCGCCCTGACCTGGGCTTCCCGGAAACCGAGTGCCAGCAGGGCCTCTGCTGCGTCGCGTGTCACGCCGTCAGCTGCGACGGGCCGCGTTGTACCGCCCGCCTGTACCGCAAGTTCCTCAGGCAATCTGCTGCCCAGTTCAAGGACAAGCCGTTCGGCGGTGCGTTTGCCGACTCCCGGCGCGGTGGCCAGCAGTGCGGTGTCGCCGTCGCGGATCGTCCGGGCCGGCTCCTCGACACCCTCGGGCAGCGGACCGACGTCCGCCTCGGGCAGGCTCGCCAGCATCGAGCCGAGGTCGGTGGACATCGTCGAGCGGTCGCCGTCGAACGCTCCGGACGACCGCAGCTCCCAGGGCCCGCCGGGGCCGTCGATCGTGACGGTGACCTCGATCCTGGCGCTGCCGGCGGCGGCCGCTCGGTCGGGTGCGGCCCGCACCACGAC
>CALDPK010000157.1 GCA_937911855.1 uncultured Trueperaceae bacterium
CGCATCTGGCCGGCGTTGAGCTTGACCACGTCGACGCCGTCGAAGTTCACTTCACCGGAGGTGGGCTCGATCAGGCGCAGGATGGCGCGGCCGGCCGTTGTCTTGCCGGAGCCGGATTCGCCCACCAGGCCGAGTACCTCGCCGCGGTTGACCTGGAAGTCGATGTCATTGACGGCTTTGACGTGGCCAACGGTGCGCTGGAAGACGCCGCCGGTGATGGGGAACCACTTGCGCAGCTGGCGCACGTCAAGCAGCACTTCGGGCTGCTTGGTGATGACAGGTGCGGGCTTCTCCGCGTCGATGCGGGGAACGGCGTTCAGCAGGCGCTGGGTGTAGGGGTGCTGGGCGTTGGCGAAGATGTCCTTGACCTGGCCGGCCTCGACAATCTTGCCTTTCTGCATGACCACGGCGCGTTCGGCGATTTCCGCCACCACACCGAGGTCGTGGGTGATGAACATGACGCTGGCGCCGGTCTCGTCCTGCAGCTTCTTCATCAGGTCCAGGATCTGGGCCTGAATGATCACGTCAAGTGCCGTGGTCGGCTCGTCAGCGATCAGAAGCGCGGGGTTGCATGACAGCGACATGGCGATCATCACGCGCTGGCGCTGACCACCTGACATCTGGTGCGGGTAGTAATGGACGCGCTTGTGCGGATCCGGCAGTTCCACCAGTTCCAGCATGTCCGTGGCCAGTTTCATGGCCTGACCGCGGGACTTGCCCTGGTGCAGCATGATTGCCTCGGCGATCTGGTCGCCCACCGTGTACACGGGGTTGAGGCTCGTCATCGGCTCCTGGAAGATCATCGCGATGTCGTTACCGCGGATCTTGCGCATGCGCGAGTTGCTGGTCTTGAGCAGGTCGATGGTGTCGCCGGCCTTGGTGCGGAACAGGATCTCGCCGCCCACGATCTTGCCGGGCGGATCAGGAATCAGGCGCATTGTGGCCAGTGAGGTCACGGATTTACCGGAGCCGGATTCACCCACGATCGCGAGTGTCTCGCCTTTCTTCAGGTCGAACGAGATGCCGTCGACTGCCTTGACGACGCCCTCGTCGGAGTGGAAGTTGACCTGAAGGTCCTTGACTTGCAAAATAGTATCTGAATCCATTACTGCCTCTCTAGCGTGAAGAGGATGATTACACGCGTACAGCCCACGCCCGTGGACTCCGGGAATGCGTTATTTTACGTTCGCCTGAAGAACGGTGTCAAACCTTTTACAAGCAGGAGTATACAACTGTTTCACACGGCCCCGCCGGGGTCCCAGCTGTAGAGCTTCTCGCCGGCTTCGATACGGACATCCAGCACGTTCTCACGCGGCGGCAGGGGACAGGTGGCGTGCGGCGTGAACGCGCACGGCGGGTTCACGGCCCGGTTGAAATCAAGGACGGTCGTGTTGCCGTCCGTGTTGATGCCTTTGAGGAAGCGGCTGGCGCCGTAAGTTTCCTTGCCGCTGGTGCCGTCGCGGATAACGAAGAACGGATCGCCGTTGGAATCCGACGTCGAGACGAGTGAGAAGTCCTTGCCCTGCAGGCTGAAACGCCATTCGCCGGTGACGTCTGACTGCTTCTCATCACCGATGACGTTCAGCCAGTGAATCGTCCGGGGTTCGGGGAATTCGCTGAAGGTGGCTGTGACCCGCAGGGACGGATCGACCGGGAACCAGTCGGAACCGGTGTACTCCTGGCGCTGGCGCGAGCCGTTGTTCCAGGTGCGCACGCCGACACGGTCGCCGCGGCGGACAACCAGGAACGACTGCTCGCCGATGACGAACCTGTCGCCCTGCGTGCCGTTGAAGTGAAGCGGACCCGAACCGGCCGGTTCGCTGTCCTTCAGGACGCTGCCGGGTTCGGTTACCTCGAGGCGCACGTCGTTGCCTTCACGGATGATGGTGGCTGCGTGCTCGGGGCCCGTTTCGAACGGGATCTCAGCCGCGGGTGCGGAGCCGACCCGGTACTCGCCTTCATCGATCCAGTGCAGACCGGTTACCGTGAGCCAGCCCCAGTCCTTGCGCAGCCCGTTTTCGTAATCCTGGCGCCAGGCCAGGACCTCGTCTGTTACTGGATTATCAGTCTGGTTCATTGCTCAACTTCCATACGGGAGTGCCCGTGTACGCAGATTAGCCCGCCGCCGGCATGCAGTGTGTTCCGGCTGACAGGCGTTCACGAATGCCCGGTGGCGAGCGGAACGCTGAAACCGAACTCGTTACCGTCCGCCAGTGGCCGGCCCCAGGCGGTGCCACCCCACCTTTCCGTGATCGAGCGGACGATGTAAAGACCCAGCCCCGTGCCACGCGAGCGGGTTGATCGCACCCGCGAATC
Organism: uncultured Trueperaceae bacterium; assembly: GCA_937911855.1. Taxonomy (GTDB): domain Bacteria; phylum Deinococcota; class Deinococci; order Deinococcales; family Trueperaceae; genus CALDPK01. Next base: position 2,317 of record CALDPK010000157.1, read on the forward strand.
CGGCGAGAACAGCTCCTCGAGCCGCTCCTGCGAGAGGGGCAAGCCGCGGTCCCGGACCATCACCCGCACCGGCCCCTCGCTCTCATCCGTTTCTGCAAGTACTTCTACCGTGGCGTCGGCGGGCCCGTGCTGGGCCGCGTTCTCGATCAGGTTGACCAGTGACTGCAGCAGCTTGTCCGGATCAGCGAACACCGTCACGTCCGGGACGCCGCGGGTATCGACCGTGATGTTGAACTCCTGCAGGGTCTCCCGCAGCACGGCGACGGCGCGCAGGGCGGTTTCCGCCAGGCTGACGCTCCTGTGCACCGGCGGTTTGACATCTATTGTCAGGTCGCGCAGCAGCCGCACCAGCCGCTCCGCCTCGGCCACGGCCAGCCGCATGAACCTGGTCCGCTGTTCTTCGGGCAGGCCGTCCGTGCCCAGGGCTTCCAGCACCGAGCGGATGCTGGTCACCGGGGTGCGCAGCTCATGCGAGAGGACCGCGAGCAGCTCGCGGGCTTCCTCGCGTGCGCGGCGGGCTTCAGATACGTCGCGGATAAGCAGGCCCTGCTCCACCCCGCGGGCGATCAGCACGCGCTGGCGCGTCTGGATCTCGACCGTGCCCTGGCTGAGGAGCGCCTCCTCAAGCCGGTGGTCACGCAGCACCGCCATGGCAGGCATGCCCAGGGCTGCCTCACGGCGCACGTCCAGCAGGTTGCAGGCTGCGTCGTTGATGAACGTGACCACCTGGGTCTCATCCGTGAGGACGACGCCTTCCGTCAGCTGCTGGAGGATGTCGTCAGCCATCCTGGTCCTGCGGGAGGGCCAGCCGGTAGCCGCGGCCGCGCACCGTGACTATCCAGTCGCTGCCGAGCTGCGAACGCAGCTGTGCCACGTGCTGGTCCACCGTCCGTTCAGTACCCAGGAAATCCTCGCCCCAGACGCGGTCGAGCAGTTCGGTGCGCGAACAGACCCGCCCTGCGTTGGTCGCCAGGAACGCCAGCAGGTCGAACTCCCGGCGCGTGAGCTCAAGCGGCGTGCCGTCCAGTTCCGCCACGCCTTCGTCGTTGCGTACGCTCAGAGGCCCGAGCGTCACGCTCTCCGGCCGGCCGCTGCGACGCAGAAGTGCGCGCAGCCTGGCGACGAGCTCGGCGTTGCTGAACGGTTTGGTCAGGTAATCATCAGCGCCCGAATCAAGTCCCTTGACCTTGTCGCTCTCGGTGGCGCGGGCAGTAAGCATCAGTACGGGCTTCTGCGGACTTCCGGCAGCGTCAGCCGAGCGGCGGGCCAGCCAGTCCGTACCGGACTCATCCGGCAGCATCCAGTCGAGGACGATCACGTCCGCTGCCGCCACCAGCGGATCGGCCTCCCTGACAGACCCGGCCTGCAGGACCGTGAAGCCGGAGCGTTCCAGGTGCCAGGCGAGGAGTTCACGGATCGACGCATCGTCCTCGACGAGCAGGACGGTGGTGGCGGACTGTCTTGACATGGCTGAATGATAAGACCCCGAACGTCAGGCCCCTGTCAGCACCCCTCGGGTCGGCCTGACCCGGTCCTGACGTGCGTTGTGCCACAATGCAGCATGGTAAGTACGGGCAACAGCGCATTCGAGCAGAGCCTGCACGGGCTGGTCGCAGAGCTGGTGCGGATGCTCAGCCTGGTGCGTCACAGCAACGACATGGCCCGCCGTGCGCTCCTGCACCGCGAGGTTGCCGCCGCCGAGGAATGCAGCCGCAACGACCAGGAGATCGACCGGATGCTGGAAGAACTTGAGCAGACGGTCATCACGATCATCGCGCGGCACCAGCCGGCTGCCCGGGACGTGCGGTTCCTGGGTGCGGTCTACCGTTCACTGGCCGACGTGGAGCGGGCAGGCGATTACGCCCTGCATGTGGCGCGCACCGGCGCGGAACTCACTGCCAGCGAGCCGATCAAGAAGTACCAGGACCTGACGCGCATCATGGAAGTCGTCGACGAGATGATCGACCACACGATGAAAGCGCTCACCGAATCGGACGCTGACGCGGCCCGGGTCGCGCTGGCTATGGATGACGAGATAGACGTGCTTGAGCAGCAGATCCAGCGGGAACTGCTGACCCTGATGATGGAGAACCCCAAGGTCATCGGACCGGCCCTGCTGCTGATGAACACCACGCGGTACTTAGAGCGCCTGGGCGATCACATCGAGAACGTGAACGAACACCTGATCTTCTGGATGACCGGCGAGCGCATCTGAGCAGCTGACAGCTGAGTATTGCAAAGGGGCCCACCGTCCGCGGTGAGCCCCTTTTTGCGTGATCCGATCAGGCCATCGGCAGTTCGTTCTCGAACAGCCAGCAGGCCACATCGTGCCGCTGGCTTGCGGGACCGTCCTGACGCCGGAACACGGGCGGCGGCTCCATCTTCTCGAAGCTGATCACGATCTCGTTGCCGGCCTCGCTGATGGCTGCGGCCTCGAGCAGGGTGCCGTAACTGCCCATGATCAGTTCCAGGGCGGTGCGGGCAGCCTGAACGCCAAGCGGGGCGCGGGCGGTTACGTTCAGCCCGTCCCGTTTGAGCTCGCCGATCTCCGGGAACTCCTCGCCTTCGATGCGGCGGGCCTGCACGGCCGCGATCACGTCGCGTCCCTCCCAGCCGCAGTGCGCCAGCGCGTGGGGGCAGCGCGTGTGGAAGCGGCAGCCGTTGGGCAGGTCCACCGGGCTGGGGATCTCGCCGCGCGCCTCGAGCGGCGGTTTGAACACAGCCGGATCCGGCTCGGGACTGGCTTCGAGCAGCAGGCGCGTGTACGGATGGAGGCGTTCTGTAATCACGTCCTCGGTCGGCCCGATCTCGACGATCTGGCCCAGGTACATGATCGCGGTGCGGTCGGCGACGTAGCGGATGGTTGGCAGGTCGTGGCTGACGTAGATGATCGAGATGCCCCGGTCGTCCCGGAACTTGCGCAGCAGGTTGAGCACGCCGGCGCGGATGGACACGTCCAGCATCGACACC
>CALDPK010000158.1 GCA_937911855.1 uncultured Trueperaceae bacterium
CGCCCGTGACCGACTGGCGGCTGTACGACACGATCTACACCGAGCGGTTCATGCGGACGCCGACCGAGAACCCCGATGGCTACGCGCGCAGCGCGCCTCTGAACCACGTCGAAAATCTGTCGGCCGACTTCCTGCTCGTTCACGGGACCGTGGACGACAACGTCCACTTCCAGAACAGCGTGTTGCTGGCGCAGCGGCTGCAGGAGGCGCGAAAGCAGTTCGACTTCATGCTCTACCCGAACCAGAACCACTCGATCGGTTCGGGAACCGCACCGGTGCACCTCTTCACTATGATGACTGCCTGGCTGCGGGAGCACCTGTGAGCCCCCAGTCCCCGGGGCGACGGAACAATAGGGGGTTTTCGCGTTAGAATCGGGAAGGCCGTGCGTGGTGCCCCGTGTTGATCAACTCTCCTCCGATGGTGCGGTACATGAGTTCGAAGACGATCCTGTTTGTGGAGGACCAGCTCGACTTCCTCGACAATGTAATCGCAACAATTGAGTCGGGTGACATCGAGGCGGCTGAGCAGATCGTCCGCGACCGGGTGGTCGAGCAGCTGGCCGAGAACCACGGCCTCAGCGATGAAGAGTACGAGCAGGTGATCGAAGGACAGGTGATCGCCAACACCTCACCGGCGATGGCTTCATTCATGACCTTTGATCCGCAGCCGGTGCTCCGTGAAACCACCGTGCCGTTCCTGGCCATCTTCGGAGGCCTGGACGTGCAGGTTGATGCCGACCAGAGTGCCGGACCGCTCGAGGACGCGCTGGCCGAAGCTGGCAACGAAGACGTCACCATCGTGGTCATCGACGATATGAACCACCTCATGCAGCCGGCCCAGACCGGACAGCTTGAAGAGTATTCGGTCATCGACACTACGATTCACGACGAGTTCCTGGAAACTCTCCTGGAATGGCTGGAAGCACGCTACTGAAGCCCTGAAGGCTGGCTCAATGATCCGGGGGCGCGAACGCTGATCTGTTCGCGCCCCCGGAATGTTGCGGATGGATGCCCTGGCTGCTGCTCAGCGGCTGAAGACGAGTGCCACTCCGTCGAGCGTGCGCATGTGCAGGAAGCCGTCGACGAAACCGTAGCTGCTGGCCATACCGAGCTGCAGCGCGTACTCATTGCCCATGGAGCCGGGTGGGCAGGCCATCATCGTCTGGGTCAGGGGCCCGAGGACGATGCTGCCGTCTTCATTTGCTTCGAAGCTGGCGCTGCCTTGGTTGCAGTCAGCTACGACGAACATGCGGTCTTCCTCGAAGTCGAACTCAATCGAATACTCACCGAAATCGGGGGTGGCTACTTCCCCGTCCGGGTACTGGATGTTGAGGAGCGACCAGCTGCCATTCAGCTGTTGCGGGTTGACGGTACCCGCAGCCGGTACACAGGCTGCGAGAACCAGCGCCAGAAGTGCGGCCACAATCGCAAATCTTTTCATTTCAAAACCTCCTGGCGCTGATTATTCCCGGCTCCACCTGGGATCACCGTTGCTCATCGTTCAGTTCGGCGCAGTCACGAACACCTGAATGTCCGCGCGGGCGCTGTCAGTTCCAGGGTCGAGCCGGTGCAAGTCGCGTCTGCACCCCACAGTGTGCGTGCCGATGTAAAGGACCCCCACGCCTGCCCCACATCCACGCGCACCGGCACTGGCTGGTGCGTTGGG
>CALDPK010000159.1 GCA_937911855.1 uncultured Trueperaceae bacterium
GCCGCTGACTGATGCGCTCCTCTTCGGGCAGCCATTCGCGGCCCAGCTCCTGGATGGCCAGCCTGAGTTCACGGCTGCCCGGTTCGCGGCGCCGGATGAGCGAATGCCTGCCGGCGTACGGGTCAGCCGCGACGGCCAGCGCAGCCCGCTGAACCAAATCAAGCGCGTGATCGCGGGGCAGTTCAAGGCCCTCGAGGACCGTGCCGGGTTCACCCAGCTCCATGATCGTCGACAGCACTTCGCGGACCAGCTCGGCCAGGCTGTCGAGGTCGTCGACCGAGACCAGCGCGTCATCGCGCGCGGGAATGGGCTCTTCCACCCGGAAGCGCGACAGGTTCGCATCGTCGTGATATTCACCTGCCGCGCCGTAGCGCAGCAGGTTGCGGTGGGTAGCGTAAAGCAGCCGCGCGGTGTAGCGGTCGCGTTCGGCACGCAGCGAGGCGGCAACCTGGGTCATGAACCGGTCCAGGTCGTTCCACCAGACCGCCGTGGCCAGCTTGCGCAGTTCCGCCTGTTCCGCGATGGCCTGCGGATCTGGCAACTGACTTGAAGTCTGTTCCTGAGTGCGGTCGAGTTCGTCCTGGCGCAGCAGGCGGACCGCAGGGCGTTCCTCCGTCAGCACGGGCCGCTGCCGCTGAAGCTCGGTGGTGTCCGCACCCAGGATCAGGTCATCGAGGCTGTGGGCAGAATCTTTCAGGCTGCGCGGGGTTTCGCCCACCGTACGCAGGCGCTGCCCGAGCGCCGTGAGCTGGCGGCGGTCGGCTTCGTCGAGCTGGCCGGCGGAGCGCATGAGCCTGTCATGCAGAGCCCAGGTTGCGGCCGGACCTCCACGGGTACTGCGACCTTCAGTCAGGTCGTTCAGTTTGTATTCGAGCAGCTCGAGGGCCACTTTCTCGAATGATGGCATTGGCATCAATGATAGCCCCCGGGCGTCCACAGGGACTGTGCAATAGCCACAAGTCGGGCCCGAAATGGGTTCCCCGTTGCTTGACGCCCCATGGCCGATGATTCACAATGTCGGTAACCGGCGCGTTCTGCCGGCAGGAGGAACCTTGCCGCACATCATCGCTGAACCTTGCATAGGGACCAAAGACAGGTCCTGTGTTGACGTGTGTCCCGTCGAATGCATCTACGAGGCAGACGACCAGCTTTACATTCATCCCGAGGAGTGCATCGACTGCGGTGCCTGCGTACCGGCCTGTCCGGTCAGCGCAATCTTCCCCGAAGAAGATGTTCCGGGTGAGTGGATCTCGTTCATCAAGAAGAACTACGACCTGGCCGGACTCTGAACTGAGTCCGTGAATGACCTGCTGCCGGGTGCCTGCAATGATCGCGGGCACCCGGCAGTTTCATTTTCAGGCTTCGGCGAGCGCCTCTTCGACCAGTTCCACTATCTCGTCAACCTGCTCGCGCGTGATGACGAGCGGCGGAACGAAGCGGACCACGTTGGTGCCGGCAGCGACGGTCAGGACGCCCCGCTCCAGAAGTTTTGCCATGAACGCTGCAGCCGGCTGCCTGAGTTCGAAGCCGATGAGCAGCCCGCGGCCGCGCACCGCCTGAACCTTCGCGGGATCCAGCTGCGCCAGCCGGTCATGGAAGTGCTCGCCGACCTCACGCACGTGCTCCAGCAGACCCTCGTTGCGGAACTCGCGCAGCACGGCCCGGCCAGCAGCTGACGCAAGGGCGTTGCCGCCGAAGGTCGTACCGTGACCGCCAGCCGGCATCGCTTCAGCTACCTCGTCCGTCATCAGCAGCACCCCGATGGGCACTCCCCCGCCAAGCCCCTTGGCCAGGGTCACCATGTCCGGCTCAACCGGCCAGGCCTCGCTGGCCAGGAACGTTCCCGTCCGGCCAGCACCCGTCTGGATCTCGTCGATGATGAGCAGTGCACCACGTTCGCGCGTGACCCGCCTGGCGGTCTCGATGAACGCGGCATCTGCCTCGTGGATGCCGCCCTCACCCTGAAGCGGTTCGAGCAGTACAGCTGCCGTCTTGTCAGTGATGGCGTCCTCGAGCGCTGCAGCGTCGTTGTAATCCACGAAGGTCACTGGCGTGCCCGTCGGCATGAACGGTTCCCGGTATTTCGGCTCCCAGGTGAGCGAGAGCGCCCCCATCGTGCGGCCGGCGAAACCCTTTCTCGCGGCAACGAAATGATGACGCCCCGTGGCTGCCCTGGCCCACTTGAGCGCGGCCTCGTTGACTTCCGAGCCGGAACTGGCCATGAAAGCCCGCTTCAGCGGCGGCTTCACGAAGCTGAACAGCTCCTCCAAGAACTCAGTCCGGGTGTCGTTCCCGTGACTTTGCGACACGATTATGAGCTTCGCGGCCTGCTCGCTTATTGCCTGGACCAGCCTTGGGTGGCCGTGACCGAGGCTGGCCACGGCGATGCCGGCCATGCAGTCGTAATAGCGTTTGCCGTCTGCGTCCCAGATGAAGATGCCTTCACCGCGGGTGAACGAAACTGCGGGATTCCACAGTCCGGATGAGTGTTCAGCTTCGCGTTTCAGAAGTTCCTGATTGGAAGCCTTGACAGGTTCAGTCATGCTCGCGTCCCTCTCCTCAGGCCGGATCCGAAGCATCCGGCCACTGCCTGCGAAGATTATCACTGCAGGAGGCAGGCGTCACACATGCTGGCAGTGCTGACAGTCTGTCAGGCCCGTCCACGGCTATCCTTACGGCCGAGGGGACCTGAAAATGAACTCAACCGACTCTGAAGGTGGCGCCTTTCTGAAAATAGCCCTTGTGAGCATTCACGGCCTGATCCGCGGCAAAGACCTGGAGCTGGGCCGCAACGCCGACACCGGCGGCCAGACCAAGTACGTCGTCGAACTGCTCCGCGAGCTCAGCAACTGCCCGGACGTGGACAGCGTCGTTCTTTTCACCCGGCTGATCGAGGACGAAGATTACTCGGAAGACTACGCCCAGGCGGAAGAGCAGATCGCCGACGGGGCCCGCATCGTCCGCCTGAAAGCCGGACCGGACGGCTACATCCGCAAGGAAGAACTGTACCCGCACCTGGAAGAATTCAGCCAGGCGATGCTGGAATGGTTCGAAGCCAACGACTGGCGGCCCGACGTGGTGCACGGCCATTACGCCGATGCTGCCAGGTCGGCAATGCTGGTGGCGCGTGAACTTGACGTGCCGTTCCTGTTCACCGGGCACTCGCTGGGCCGCAACAAGCGCAAGGTGCTGCTGGATGCCGGCGAAGACGAAGCCGAGATCGAACAGCGCTACAACTTCAGTGAGCGCATCAGCATCGAGGAAGAAGCACTGCGCGAGGCGAAGCTGGTCATCGCTTCCACCAACTACGAGATAGCAACCGGCTACGAACACTACGACGCCAGCCCGGCCGCTAACTACCGTGTCGTACCGCCAGGGATCAACCTGGAGCAGTTCCTGCCCTACTACTACGACGAGGAGCCAGGCTACACCCGCAGCGAGGAGCAGATGCAGGCTGCCCACCGGATGCGCCACGAGATAGGGCGCTTCCTCACGCAGCCTGACAAACCGATGATCCTGGCGATAAGCCGCCCCGACCGGCGCAAGAACATCCCCGGGCTGGTGGAGGCGTACGGCCGCGACAAGGAACTGCGCGAACTCGCCAACCTGGTCGTCTTCGCAGGCGTGCGCCGCAACATAGAGCAGATGGATGACAACGAGCGGGAAGTCCTCACGGAGCTCCTGCTGCTCATGGACAGGCACGATCTGTACGGTCGGATGGCTCTGCCGAAGAAACACGACCAGGACACGGACATCCCCGAGCTTTACCGGATGGCGGCCTGGAAGCGCGGGGTTTTCGTGAACCCGGCGCTCGTGGAGAACTTCGGCCTGACGCTGATCGAGGCTGCAGCCTGCGGCCTGCCGATCGTGTCAACCGGTTTCGGCGGTCCGAGCGACATCGTGAAGAACTGCAACAACGGCATCCTCATCGACTCCAGCGTGGAATCCGAGATCCAGGAGGCGATAAAGCGCATCATCACCTCACCTGAGCTGTGGCAGGAATACTCGGACAACGGCGTG
>CALDPK010000160.1 GCA_937911855.1 uncultured Trueperaceae bacterium
CGAAGCTGATGTCAGCGCCGGCTTCCAGGTAACGGTTGGCGCGGTCGATGGCTTCATCGATGCCGTGGGTGGCGGCTGCGTCCGTGCGGGCCATTATCAGCAGGTCGCTGCCGGACCGGGCGTCGACAGCTGCGTGGAGTTTCTGGACCATCTCGGCCGCCGGGACTACTGATTTGTCTTCGAAGTGGCCGCATTTCTTCGGGAACGTCTGGTCTTCCAGCTGGATGACGGTGGCGCCAGCGCGCTCGAGCGAGCGGACGGTGCGGCGCGTGTTGAGCGGGTTACCGAAGCCGGTGTCGGCGTCGACCACCAGCGGGAGATCGGTGACGTCACGGATGCGTGCTGTCTGCTCGGCGATCTCCGTCGCCGTTATGAGCCCCAGGTCGGGCATGCCGAGTGAGGCGTTCGTCACGCCGGCGCCCGTGACGTAGATGGCTTTGAAGCCGGTGTCCTCGATTATCCGGGCGGCCAGCGCGTTCATGGCGCCAGGCAGCAGTGTGGCCTGCTGGCCGGTGAGCAGTTCACGGAAGTTCACGGTCACAGCGACCTGACCATGCCGCCGTCCACCAGCCAGCTGCTGCCGGTTATGTAACTGGCCGCGGGACTGGCCAGGAACGCTGCGACCCGGCCGAACTCGGCGGGCTCGCCCAGGCGGCCCATGGGGATGGCGGCTATCGACTGTTCTTTCACCTTCTCGACGGGGATGCCTTCGCGTTCTGCTTTGGCGTTGTCCAGCTGGTCGATGCGTTCGGTCTGCACGCGGCCCGGTGACAGCATGTTGACGCGGATCCCCTCGCCAGCCAGCTCGCTCGCAAGGTGTTTCACGACGCCGTACACGGCCGGCCGGAACGCGTTGGACAGCAGCAGTCCCGGAATGGGCTGCCTGACGCTGCTTGAACCCATCACCACGATGGAACCGCCGTTCTCTTTGAACAGCGGGATTGCCTGGCGGATGCTGCGCACCACGCTCATGAGTGTCAGGTCAAACGCGGCCGCCCATTTGTCGTCATCAAGCGCGGCGAAGTTACCGGGCGGCGGGCCACCGGCGTTGCAGACGAGTATGTCGAGGCCACCCATGAGTTCCGCCGCGCGGCTTACCAGGGTCGGTCCGTCGGCGGCATCCGAGACATCGCCGGCCAGGCCGAAGGTTTCAGCGCCGGTTGCGTTGCGCACTGTAGTCGCGGCTGCCTGGGCGCGCTCGTCCGAGCGGCTGTTGAGGCAGACTGTCGCACCTTCACGGCCGAGTTCCGTTGCGACCGCCAGGCCAAGACCGCTGCTCGAGGCCAGCACCAGCGCCCGTTTTCCGTCCAAGTCAAGATTCAAGATCCATTCCTCCTGCGCCCGTCGCGCCCCATGCTGCTGGCGCTCCTGAGTTGCTGCGGGCGTGCATTCTGTTGCCTCAATCGTAGCAGGTGACGGTTTGCGGGCCGGGCGGACCTTGGCTTTATGCCCGGTTGGCCTCGAACATCTTCCCCAGGTGCAGGGCATCCGCGTCCCGTCCTGGAGCAGCAGTGATGCTCAGCGAGGTCAACTCACCCACCGGTACCGCCAGGGTCGGCAGGCCCAGGAAGTTCCACAGCTGCGTGTTGCGCAGGCCGCGGGAGTCGTGGCGCTCCCGCGCCTCTTTATCCGGCAGGTCGGTAAGTTGCGGTGGCAGGTTGGCGGTGGTCGGGCTCAGGATGGCGTCCCAACCGGCGATCTGAGATCCGAAACGTTTCCGTACATCTTCCCGCAGCTCCAACAGACGGCGGTAACCGGCAGCATCGCGCCCCGCGTAGGCCAGGATGTCTGCTCCCACGCTGATCTGTGCTCCGCCCCTGCGCAGAAGCTCGCCGTGATCTTCCAGCGCCTCCCAGCCGGCGAAACTGCCATGCTGCCGCCCGTCACGGATCTCCTGCAGCAGCGCCAGCGGCCGGCGCTCGATCACGCAGCCCAGGGCAGTGAGCAGTTCAAGCGCACGCTCAAAGTCGCTTGCCACCTGCGGGTCCAGGTCGTCCAGAACGACTGTTTCCGGTACGAGCAGGCGCCCGGGCAGGTTGCCCTCCGGGAGCCCGGGCATAAGGGCGCGGAACATGAGCTCGACTTCGGCGACGGTGCGGGCGAGCGGTCCGACGCTGTCCAGGGTCCGGCTGAGCGGCACGATTCCTGTCGTGTCCAGCAGCCCGGTGGTCGGCTTCAGCCCACTTATGCCCGTCCATGCGGCGGGGATGCGGATGGAGCCACCCGTGTCGGTGCCGAGCGTCAGGGGAACTTCCCCTGCTGCGACCGCGACCGCTGATCCGGAGGATGAGCCCCCGGGCACACGTGCAGGGTGCCGCGGGTTGACCGGCGTACCCTGTTCCGACACGCCCAGGGCGGTGAAAGCGAGCTCGGTCATGTGCAGCCTGCCGATGACCACCGCGCCAGCCTGCCTGAGCCTGGTGACGATCGCCGCGTCAGTTCGTGCCGCTGCCTGCGCGAACTGCGGATCCAGGCCGGCCAGGCTGACCTCGCCTGCCATGTCGATGTTGTCCTTGATGCCGACTGGAATGCCGTGCAGTGGCCCGAGCCAGGTGCCCTCGGCCAGCAGCCGGTCCGCCTCCTGCGCTTCACTAAGCGCGCGCTCGGCGGTCAGGGTGCGCCAGGCGCCGTATGTGCTGCCGGCAGCGCGGCGCAGGCATTCACTGGCGAGTTCGACTGCAGTCAGCTCGCCATTCCTGAGCGCCACGCCGAGCTGGAACACGTCCAGGTCGCCCGCAGACAATGTTTCGGAGCCGATTCTGGTCATTTGCCAAGGGTACCTTGGCTCAGGCCGCCTGCCCGCTGGCTTTTAGCCAGGCACCGCGCACACAGCGGATCGCCAGGCCCTACCCTCGCTGCAGCCGAAAGGGGAAGCACCATGACGATGCAGGAGCAGGCAGAGCCGTTCATCACTGCTTACGGGGAGGCGCCATTGGTAGTACTGACCGAGTACGGTCCCGACGGGCAGCGGGTGCGGGCTACCATCGTGCGGCCGCGCGAGCTGAAGCAGCTGGCGTCAGGCAACAGCTGGAACGAGGCCCACTGGGAACTGTTCAACCAGCTTTTGAGCGAATACATGAACCTGGACCGCAACCGCGCTCACCTGGACAAACGCCACCTGGAGCGGCTGTTCCATCTGGACACGATGCGGGCTGACGGCACATTGCGGCTCATAGCCAGCATCGCCCGGGCAGGTTTCCCGCCCGAGATGCACGGTGAGCACCTGCCGGCACCTGTCAGGATCGAGACCGTCAGCTGATGCTGTGGGTCTTCTCTTCAGGCCTGGTAGTTGACGGTGACCGTGCCGACACCGGCGATGTTTCCTTCGAGTCGGTCACCCGGCCTGACCGCACCGACTCCAGCCGGGGTGCCGGTCATGATCAGGTCGCCCGCCCTGAGTTCGACCAGCGTACTGAGGTAGGCGATGGCGTTGGGAACGGGCCAGAGCTGCTGGTTCAGGTCACCGTGCTGGCGCAGTTCGCCATTGACGAGAAGGGTCACTTCACCACTGTCCGGATGACCGATCTCGCTGACCGGCCGGATCGTGCCCATGGGAGCTGACTGGTCGAAGCCCTTGGCCATGTCCCAGGGCCGGCCCTGCTTCTTCGCTTCAGCCTGCAGGTCACGCCTCGTCATGTCGAGCCCCACTGCGTATCCGTACACGTGCTGCAGCGCGGCCTCTGGATCCAGGTCACGCCCGCCTGAGTGCAGGGCGACGACGAGTTCGACCTCATGATGCAGTTCCTGCGTGGCCACCGGGAAAGGCAGTTCAGACCCGTCGGGTACGATAGTCCCTGCCGGTTTGCTGAAGAAGAACGGAGGTTCAGAAGTTGGGTCGAAACCCATCTCGAGCGCATGATCGGCGTAGTTACGGCCGATGCACCAGATGCGCCTTACGGGGAAAAGCAGCGAGCCGCCGGCGACCGGAATGGTCACCTGCGGCTCGGGCTCAAAAACGTAGCTCATGCTGGCTCAGAACAGGGTGCTGACGTCGACGGGGTCGGTCGCGTCCACGTAGGCCGTGTCCATCTGGGCGAGTTGCAGTTTGCCGGAGATGTCGTCGTTCACGCCGTGCCAGTAGGTGTAGGCCTCGATGACCCAGATGCCGGATTCACGCGTGCCGTTGCCACTGCCCTTGACGCCGCCGAACGGCATGTGCGCCTCGGCCCCGATCGTCGGGCCGTTGAT
>CALDPK010000161.1 GCA_937911855.1 uncultured Trueperaceae bacterium
CGTGCGGGGCGTGCGACCGCCGGCATCCTGGGCGGCACTTGAACCGGGCAGCGAGCGCGCCTTTTTCAGCGCCCTGCCGTTCGGCACTGCATCCAGCGTGATCACTTACCTGATGGTCGGCGGACCACATTACCCGGAACTGCTGGGCCTTGATTTCTTCGACCTGACGGGGACAGTGGAGTTCGGCGTGCCGCCTGATCAGGCCCTGGTACTGCTCGTTGAGCCGCAGCGGGTCTCACGGGCATTCATGGCGCGCGGTTACCGGCCGGAAGGCCCGCTTTTGTGCCCGGAGGCAGGCTGCGACACGGGCCGTCAGCAGGACGTGAGGAGCCGACAGCCAGGTAACCCATTCGGGGGCGACCTCGGCAGGAGCTTCCCGGTATTCACCGCACCCGGCGTGCTGGCCGGCTCTGCCAGCGATGTGCTCGCCAGGCAGATGGATGCAAGCGCTGCCGGTGAACTGGACTCGCTCGCCGATCTTCCTGAAGTGCAGGCGATCGACGCAGTCCTCTCGGACATGTCGAAAGTCCTCGCGGTCTCGGTCCTCAATCCGCTGGAGTTCATCTCTTTCCATCCGCAGCAGATGCTGGGGCGAAACCTGGATGCAGATGCCGCCGCGACCTTGCTCGCGCAGCTGGCGGAACTCCCGCTGCCGGCGTACTCGCTCATCGCGTTCGCAGCAACTGCTGACGATTCGAACGAGTACGGCCACGCCTTGCTGGTCTATCCCGGTGGCGAGCAGGCATCTGCAGCAGCCGCGGCGCTGGACGCGCGCCTGCACAGCTTCACGGCCCAGCGCAACGGACTCAGTTACGCAGACACTCTGGCCGACCGGGGATCCAGCTTGAGTCCCGCTACCGTATTGATGGGCGCGGATGATGGCCCGAGCGTCGTCATGATCACCCTGACAACGGCCCTGGCGGACACTGAAGATGCACCGTTCACCGGCTTGGGCTACAGGACGTTCATCAACCTGGTGAACACGCGTGACTACCTGTGGCTCGTGCCAGCGAACTGACCGCGCAGCTCCCGTTTGGTGGGGTCACTCCCAGCGGAGCCAACCAGATTCTGCCTGACTCAGCTGACAAGCGCCTTGGTTGTTCCATCCGGTTCGAGGCCGGTCTCACTCTGCAGGCGAGCCGCGAAATCTTCGTAGTGGCGGCGCGCTTCTCGTTGACGACCCCGTTTCAACAGGCGCACGAGCAGTTCGCGTAAGGCCTCCTCGTTCAGGGGATCCAGTTCCAGTATCCGCCTCAGGAAACGGCTCGTGTCACCTTCCCGTGATTGCGCAGCCGCCTGGAGTGCTCCAAGGATTGTCGTTCGTAACCATGTGCGGTGACTGGCAAGCGACTCCAGGCCAACTCCCGGTGCCAGTGGTTCCCTGTACAGGTGCAGCAGGGAATCGTAATGATCTCCGTCAAGGGCAGCCATCAACCGCAGGTAATCGCTCTGCACGTGCTGCAGTGTGTCTTCTCCCAGGAAGTGCCGCGCTCCCCATGGTTCCAGCACTTTCCTCAGTGCGCTCAACTGCACGTTCAGGTTGTTTCGCTGCTGTGAAGGTTCTGCTTCAGGCCAGATTGCCTCTGCCGCCTCTTCTCGGCTGAAGCCGACGAGCAGCATGACGAGCAGAAGCATGGGCCTTTCTGACAGTTCGAGTGTCCTGCCAGCGAAGTGGACCCGCAATTGGCCCAGGATGTCGATGTGCAGATCCGGCAGTTCAGCCAGGCGCAGTCGGATAGCTTCTTTCCAGCCGGCGGCCAGCACGGACTCCACGGCATAGTGTTTTGCCAGCTCCGGACGGTCTATGGGTAACTCTCCAATCGGAATGTGGCCCGGCAATAGCCTGGCTCCGGCGTTCGACACCGCCATGAATGCCTCCAGATCCGTGGAATC
>CALDPK010000162.1 GCA_937911855.1 uncultured Trueperaceae bacterium
AGCGCGACATCCTCTTCATCGACGAGATCCATCGTCTGCGGCCGATCATCGAGGAGTTCCTCTATCCGGCGATGGAGGATTTCCGCATCGATATCCGCCTCTCCGACGGGCCCAAGGCGCAGACGATCTCGATGCCGGTGGAGCGCTTCACCCTGATCGGCGCGACCACGCGGTTCGGTCTGCTGACACCGCCGATGCGCGCGCGCTTCGGCATCGTGCAGCGCCTCAACTTCTACGATCCCGAGCAGCTCGCGGAGATCGTGGTACGCAGTGCCGAGATCCTGGCCGTGGAGTGCACGCGCGATGGCGCGCTGGAGATCGCGCGCCGCTCACGTGGCACGCCCCGCGTCGCGAACCGGCTGCTGCGGCGTGTGCGCGACTTCGCGCAGGTCCGCGCCGACGGCATCATCGATCAGCCCGTCGCGAACGCCGCGCTGCTCATGCTGGACGTGGATGAGTACGGTCTCGATGAGATGGATGCACGCATTCTGAAGACGCTGATCGAGCACTTCGAGGGCGGGCCTGTCGGTCTGAACACGCTGGCTGTCGCCGTGGGCGAGGATGCCGGGGCACTCGAGGAAGTGTACGAGCCGTTCCTCATCCAGCTGGGACTTCTCGAGCGGACGCCGCGTGGCCGCATGGCGACGGCGCTCGGTTACCGGCACCTTGGCCTGGAAGCTCCGGCCGGCCAGCGGGGCCTGTTCGCGGACGACACGGAGCCGGCTTGAGACGCAGGAGCAAGCCGAGCGCAGGACCCAGGGAACGACTCGACTTCAGCAACCTGCGCAGGGCCTTCGCCTTCACACGGCCGTACCGCGGTTACTTCATTGCCGGCATGCTCGCCACTGTCATCGCCAGCGTCCTGGCGCTGGCACTGCCGCTGCTGGCGCGCGAGCTGTTCAACGAGGCGTTCGCCGAACTGGGCGCCAGCCTGGCCCAGACCAACCTGAACACGATCCTGCTGCTGATGGTGGGGCTGTTCGTCCTCGAGGCGATCTTCGCGTTCTTCCGCAGCTACTTCCTGGCACTCGTCGGTGAAGGCGTGGTCGCCGACGTGCGCGGCAAGCTGTTCAGCCACATCCTGGGCCTGTCACTCGGGTTCTTCCAGACCCGGAGGACGGGTGAGATCACGTCTCGCCTGACGTCCGACATCGCGACGCTGCAGGGTGCGGTCTCGAGGACACTCGCGCAGTTCCTCAGCCAGGCGGTTTCACTGGTCGGCGGGATCGTCGTGCTGCTGTTCATCAACCGCGACCTCACCCTGTTCCTGCTGGCCGTGGTCCCGCTCGTCGTCGTGACGGCAGTGCTGTTCGGCGGTTTCCTGCGCAGGATCAGCACCAGGTTCCAGGACAGCATCGCCGCTGCGAACGCCAGCGCCGAGGAAGCGATCGCCGGCATCCGGGTCGTCAAGTCATTCGTCGCGGAGCGGTTCGAGGCCGACCGCTACGGCAGCCTGATCGGCGAGTCGTTCCGGCTGGCCCGCAGGCGGGCGCTCGGCAGGGCCATATTCCTGCCGGTCACCGGCATGCTTGTAGCGACCGGCATAGCGTTCGTCCTCTGGTACGGCGGCCGGCAGGTCCTGCAGGGGGCGCTGCTCCCGGGCGACCTGGTCGCGTTCCTCATCCTCACCATCACCATCGGCGCTGCCGTAGGCACGCTGACTGGTCTGTTCAGTGAACTGCAGGAAGCCATGGGCGCCAGCAGGCGCATATTCGAGCTACTGGATACAGACAGTGACCTGAAGGAGCCAGACAACCCGGTTCCGCTGGCGCCAGTCAACGGCGCCGTGACTTTCAGCGACGTGACTTTCGCCTACCCGGGCGGCAGTAACGTGCTGTCCGAAGTGAACGTGAGCGCGGCTCCCGGAGAGGTAGTTGCGCTGGTTGGCCCGAGCGGGGCCGGCAAGACCAGCCTGGCAATGCTCATCCCCCGTTTCCACGATCCGGTGAGCGGAAGCATCACGGTTGACGGCCGGGACGTGCGTGACATCGCGACGGACGAGCTGCGCCGCCACGTGGGCGTGGTGTTCCAGGAGACCGTGCTGTTCAGCGGCACGATAGCCGACAACATCCGTTACGGCACCCCGGACGCCAGTGACGCTCAGGTGCGGGCTGCAGCGGAAGCGGCCAACGCCCTCGAGTTCATAGACCGACTGGACGAGGGAATGGACACCATGGTCGGCGAACGCGGAATGACGCTGTCGGGCGGTCAGCGCCAGCGCGTGGCGATCGCCCGCGCCCTGCTGAAAGACCCCCGCATACTGATACTCGATGAAGCGACCAGCGCCCTTGACAGCGAGTCAGAAGCGCTGGTGCAGGAAGCCCTGGACGTACTCATGCGGGGACGGACCACCTTCGTCATCGCCCACCGGCTGTCCACCATCCACGGTGCTGACCGCATCGTGGTACTGGACCAGGGACGCGTGGTGCAGCAGGGCAGCCACAGTGAACTGATCGAAGCAGGCGGGCTTTACCGTGACCTGCACGACCGCCAGTTCGCCGGCGCCTTCAGCTGACCAGCTGGGCGTCGACGCTTATGCTGGTGCCGCCGAGTGCGCGGCTGACCGGGCATTCGCGGCTGGCACGTTCGGCGAACTCTTCGAACGTCGCCTGGTCCATGCCGTCAACCTGACCGTGTACTGACAGCTGGATGCCGCTGATGCCGGGTCCGCCGTCGCCCGCGTCCATGCTCACTTCCGCATCCGTGCGGATCATCTGCGGCTGGTGGCCGTCCTGGCTGAGCATGTTGGCCAGCGCCATCGAGAAGCAGCCGGCCAGCGCGGCACCTATGAGTTCCTCGGGGTTGGTGCCGGATTCACTGCCGAAACGTGTTGCGAACGAGAACGCCCCGATCCGGGTACCGGAGCCGAGCTCCATGTTGCCGGTGCCGCCCTTCAGGTCGCCCTGCCATTCTGCTGTGGCTTTGCTCTTGCGCATGATGATTCCTCCTTGTGGTCGTCATCATAGGCCTTGCCGCGCCCGGTTACAGGCGGCAGGCTCACTGTGTGGTGTGATGACGGGATGTCACTGACGGTACAGGCGACCTACACGCCGACTGGAGACCAACCGAAGGCGATCCGCTCGCTGGTCGAGGGCCTGGAAGACGGCCTGCGCTACCAGACGCTGCTCGGAGCCACCGGTACCGGCAAGACCTTCACGATGGCGCAGATCATCCAGGAGGCCCAGCGGCCGGCGCTCGTCATGGCGCCCAACAAGATTCTCACTGCACAGCTGGCGTCCGAGTTCCGCGAGTACTTCCCCGACGCAGCTGTCGAGATGTTCATCTCTTACTACGACTACTACCAGCCGGAAGCGTATGTTCCCTCGCGTGACCTGTTCATCGAGAAGGACGCGAACATCAACCAGGAACTGGAGCGCCTGCGGCACTCGACCACGCGCAGCCTCCTGACCAGGCGCGACGTGATAGTTGTCGCGTCCGTGTCGGCCATCTACGGCCTGGGTTCACCCGTGACCTACCAGCAGCTCAACATGATCCTGCAGGCCGGCGAGACCAGGACGCGCGACGAGATCCTTGACCGGCTGATCACCCAGCAGTACGAACGCAATGACGTCGAGCTGGCGCCGGGCCGCTTCCGGGTGCGCGGCGACACCATCGAGATCTGGACGGCCTATGAAGAGGCACCCCTGCGCATAGAACTGTGGGGCGATTCCATCGACCGGCTGGTCATGATCGACCCGGTGACCGGTGACGAGCAGGGCGAGCTTGACGCAGTTACGGTCTTCCCCGCCCGCCATTACGTCACGCCCTTCGAGCAGATCGAACCGGCAGTACGCCAGATAGAAGCCGACCTGGAAGAACGCATCGCCTTCTTCGAAGCGAACGGCAAGTTGCTCGAGAAGCAGCGCATCACGGAACGCACCCGCTACGACCTGGAGATGCTCCGCACACTCGGCTACTGCACCGGCATCGAGAACTACTCCCGTTACCTGGAAGCGCGGCCGCCCGGCAGTCCGCCCGCCACGCTGCTCGATTACTTCCCCGAGGACTTCCTGGTCTTCCTGGACGAGTCGCACGTGATGGTGCCGCAGATCCGCGGCATGTACAACGGCGACCAGGCACGCAAGCGCACGCTCGTCGATTACGGCTTCCGGCTGCCCGCCGCACTGGACAACAGGCCACTGCGGGACGAGGAGTTCAGGGACCGGGTCGGCCAGGTCATCTTCGTCTCCGCCACGCCTGCCGATGAGGAGCGCAACCTGAGCGACCAGATCGTCGAGCAGGTCATCCGGCCGACCGGCCTGGTTGATCCGGAGATTTTCGTCAAGCCCAGCAAAGGTCAGATCGACGACCTGGTGTTCGCCATCCGCGACCGCGCGAAGAAGGGCGAGCGGGTGCTCATCACCACCCTGACCAAGAAGATGTCCGAGGACCTGACTGAGTACCTGGCGCAGCAGGGCATCAGGGTCCGCTGGATGCACTCCGACATCGACGCGGTCGAGCGCCAGGTGATCATCCGCGACCTGCGCCTCGGCCACTTCGACGTGCTGGTCGGCATCAACCTCCTGCGCGAGGGCCTGGACCTGCCGGAAGTCTCTCTGGTGGCAATCCTTGACGCCGACAAGACCGGCTTCCTGCGCAGCACCCGCAGCCTGATCCAGACGATCGGCCGCGCGGCCCGAAACGTGAACGGTCAGGTTTACCTGTACGCCGATACCGTCTCGGACGCGATGGAAGTCGCCATAGACGAGACGAACCGCCGCCGCGAGAAGCAGCTGGCTTACAACGCAGAGCACGGCATCTCGCCGGAAACCATCCGCAAACGCGTCCACGAAGTCATCCGCGGTGAACAGCCTGAAGGCGCCGAGGAGCCGGTGAAGCTGGCCCCGTGGGAGCGTGAACTCGTCCAGGACGACGCACGCCAGGAGCTTGCCCTGCTCGAGAACGAGATGTGGCAGGCGTCCGAGGACCTGGACTTCGAGAAGGCCGCGAACCTGCGCGACGCCATCCGCGAGCTGGAAGCGCGCATCCAGGGCGTGGACCTGAAACTGCCTGCCCTGCCGAACGCCGGCCCGCGTGAGACCAGCCGGAAGTCACGGCGTGCACGGGCCTGAGGCGGCATGATAGGCTCCTTTACGGAGGCAAAGGTGAACTTTCAGGTCGGAGACCAGGTTGTCTATCCGCCTCAGGGGGGCGGCACCATCCAGGGCATCGTCGAACGCGTTGTCTCTGGCGTACCACGCAAGTACCTGCAGGTCGTTTTTGTCCGGGGGGACATGGAAGTGCTCGTACCGCTGGACAGCGCCCGGCAGGTGGGGCTGCGCCGCACACTCGGCTCAGATGAGTTCGGACGGCTGGCCGAGCAGGCGCAGGCGGAACTGGACCTGCCGGAACCGTGGCCGCCGCGCTACCGGGCCGAGCAGGAGATCCTGGCCCGCAGCGACACGTTCGAACTGGCACGGCTTATCGGCACTCTGTACCGTCGTGACGCCGAGCGGGGCCTCGCCAGTACTGAACGCGACGTCCTCGAGACGGCACGGGCGCTCCTGGCCAGCGAGCTCGCAGTGGTGCGCGGCACGTCCCTCGCCGAGAGTGAGACCTGGATCGACGAGACCCTCCTGGCGGGCAGCAGCGAAGTTTGAGCCTGTCACTTACGTCCCGCAGGGTGGTCACGGACCTGCTCAACCGGCACGGCCTGCGCCCCGATAAATCGTTCGGCCAGAACTTCCTTGTCGACCAGAACGCGCTGAATGCGGTCGTAGCCGCGGCCGGGCTTGGCCCGGAAGATACCGCCGTCGAGTTCGGCCCGGGACTTGGCGTCCTGACGCGCGAGCTCGCTGCGCACGCCGGCAGGGTAGTCGCCGTGGAACTGGACGCGCGCATGCTTGCCGTGCTCTCAGAAACCACCGCCGGGCTTGACAATGTAGAGATACTGCACCAGGACGCCCTTGACTTCGATTACACGCTGCTGCCCGCTGGCTCAAGCCTCGTGGCCAACCTCCCCTACAACGTGGCGACCCCGCTCGTAAGCCGCGCCCTGGAAAGTGGTCGGCTCAAACGGATCGTGGTCATGGTGCAGCGCGAAGTCGCCGAGCGCATGCGCGCGGGCGTGGGCGAGGACGGCTACGGCGCCTACTCGATACTCATAAGGCATTTCGCCACTGCGAAGATCGTGCGTGACGTGCCGCCGGGCTGCTTCCTGCCACCCCCATCGGTAACCAGTTCGATAATCAGGCTTGACGTGCGCGAGGGAGTGCAGCCGGATCGGCAGCTTTTCGCCCTTGTACACTCGTCGTTCGCCCACCGTCGCAAAACGCTCCGCAAGAACCTCATGATGGCGGGTTACTCTGGAGCTACAGTCCTGCACGCACTGGGTTCGCTGCAGTTGAACGACAAGGTTCGGGCGGAAGAATTGTCGCTCGAACAGTTCCGGCTGCTGCTGACTGCCCTGAAAGGTGCCGGCTGAACATTTACTGGTTACAGGTGGGATAACATGCTGCCTATTGAAACTGAGTCTCACCTGATTCTTGCAGGAGAGGATTGATGGCGAAATTCTTAGTCGTCGGCGACGCAACCGTCGACCAGATGTACTTCGTTGATGCACTTCCGGAGCCTGGTGGAGAAGTGACTGCCACCCGGGCCCTCATGAAACCCGGGGGCGCCGGAGGCACAGTTGCGATGGCGCTTGCGAGCCTTGGCAACGAAGTCCGCGTGGCCACCCGCGTGGGTCACGGGCCGTTCGCTGACCTGGCACTGTCCAATATGGAAGCCGTCGGCGTCAACATGGAGCTGGTGCAGCGGGACGCGGAACGCCAGACCTCGAGCGTCACCCTGCTCGTTACGCCGGACACGCAGCGCACCATGATCTCGGCGCTCGGCGCAAGCCGCTACCTGGACGCAGCCATGCTGCAGCCTGAAACGGTCGCGGCAGCGGACGCAGTCGTAATGAGTGCGTACAGCCTGGTCGCTGGTCCGCAGCGTGAATACTCGGTGAAGACGCTCGAGTACGCACGCCAGGCAGGCGTGAAGACCTTCATGGACATGGGCAGCGGCGCGATCCCTGCCCTGAAGGACCGGCTGCTGGACATCATCCGCAACATCGATTTCATGCTGATGAACGAACACGAGCTGTACCGGCTGACCGGGGAGAACTCGATCTCGGCCGCGGTTTCGTGGCTGCGCCAGGGCGGGGTGTCCAACGTCATCGTCAAGGTGGGCGAGATGGGCTCCATAGTTATCACGCCCGACTTCACCGAACTGGTGGACGCGTTCGACGTGGACGGCGTGGTGGATTCCACCGGGGCAGGCGATTACTACACCGCCGGCTTCGCGCACGGTGTCATGCTCGGCTACGACTTCCTGCATGCAGCCCGCATCGGCAACGTGGCCGGCGGCCTCAACACCACCCAGGTCGGCGCCCAGGGGTTCCGCCTGAACGCGGCTGATGTGGACCGGTTCGCCGAAGAGATGGAGGCTGTAGGTTCATGAAACAGCGGCTTTATTTTTTGCCCATGCTTGTACTTTTCTGCACAAGCTTGCTGCAGTTCGCCTTCGCCCAGGGCGACTTCGAGCGGCGCTTCGAAACCGCCTGGCAGCTGATCGACGAGCGCTACTGGAACCTGGACGTGATCCCCGGTGACTGGGACGAGATCGGCGAGCGCTACTCGGAACTGGTCCGCGAAGTCACCGACGACACGGCCTACTGGTCACTGATGGAAGACATGTACCAGGAGATCCAGGACGACCATTCCGTGTTCGTCCCGCCCGCACGGGTCGAGGAGATCCGCGCTGTCTACGGCGACATGGCCTGCGTGGCCGTGCTCGGCCAGGCTGAACTGCCAGGGTTGCTGGGGACCATCGGCTACGGACTCGTCGACCTGAAACCCGGCAGCGCGGGCATCATCCGCATCCCGGACCTGGCCACGGATTTCGTCGCCGGCAACGTGCGCAGCGCGGTGCAGGAACTCGAGGCGCAGGGGGCACAGGGACTGATCCTGGACCTGCGCGGCAACCCCGGCGGTCGCCTGCTGACCATGATGCAGGTGGCGGGCGTGTTCACCAGCGGCTTCCTGTGGCGGCTCGTAACGACCTGGAGCCTGCCCCTTCCCTACCCTGCCATCGGCCCCGCCGAAACCGACCTGCCGCTCGCCATCCTGATCGACAGCGACGTGCACTCGGCCGGCGAAGGCCTGGCCGGCGCGCTGCGTCAGTCCGGGCGGGCCATGACCTTCGGTCAGGTTACTGCCGGCAACGTCGAAGCAGTGCTGCCGTTCTGCCTGCGTGACGGTTCGCAGGCCTGGGTGGCAGCGGGTGTGCTTGCACCGATCGGCGCGCCTACCTGGCAGAACGTGGGCGTTGAACCCGACTTCGAGGTAGAGCCCGACCAGGCAGAAGCTGCCGCGCTTGACTGGCTGCGCGGTCAGACCGGCAACTGAGTCTCAGCTGAGCAGAAAATCCTTGAGCGCTGCATCACTGGCCGGAATGTCCGTGACCGCCGTGGGCGAGCTCCTGAGCTGCTCGAGCGGCCCGGCAGTCAGCTCGGCACCAGGTACAACCTGCCTGACTACTTCAGGGAACTTAGCGGCGTGGGCGGTGGCCAGGATCACGGTCGGTACAGCAGGGTTTGTGGCCCTGTGCCGGTCCACCGCCTCAAGGCCGACAGCCGTGTGCGGGCAGACGACCAGGCCGTCTTCGGCTGCGCTGCCGGCGATGCGGGCGCGCGTCGCTTCCTCGCTTATTCCGTAGCCGCTGATCATCCCGTTCACGCGCTCACCCAGTGAGTGAAGGCGTTCGAAGTTGCTGGGGGCACCCACGTCCATTGCGTTGGAGATCGTCTGCCGGGTGGCCGGGAAATCCCAGGTTTCCGCCTGCCCTGCAAGCCACCTGGGGTACCAGTCGTTGTCGTTGTGCGCCGCCAGGAAGCCGCTGACCGGTGCCCCGGAAAGCGCGGCATAGACACCCGCCGTCAGGTTGCCCAGGTTGCCGCTCGGCACGCTGAACAGTGGCCGCACCGCCTCCCCGGTCTGCTGCCGCAGCAGCCTTATCGCCCACAGGTAATAAAGCTGCTGCGGGAGGAGCCGGCCGATGTTTATCGAATTCGCGCTTGACACTCCGGCCGCCTGCACCTGCTCATCGGCCAGTGCCGCCTTCGCCATGCGCTGGCAGTCGTCGAACGTACCTTCGACCCTCAGCGCGCGTACCCCGGGGCGCCTCACCGTCAGCTGCAGCTCCTGCAGGGGACTCACCCGGCCTGCCGGGTAAAGCAGGACGACGTCCGTGTTCGGCAGGCCGGCGAAACCGTCCGCGACTGCACTGCCCGTATCACCCGAGGTGGCCACCACGATGGTCAGCCTGCGGCCCGCCCGTTCCAGCAGGGCGTCCATGACGCGGGCCATGAAACGCGCCCCGAAGTCCTTGAACGCCAGCGTCGGACCGTGATGCAGTTCCAGAAGCCAGCGTCCGCCTGACAGCGGGGTCAGCGGCACGGGGAAATCGAACGCGTTGTGAACCAGCTGTTCGAAGCGGTCACCGCCCAGTTCCAGGTCACCAAGCCAGTTGGCAAGGACCAGGTGCCCGAGTTCCGGGAAAGATGTCACCTCTGACCAGCCTGCCGGCAGTGCCGGAATCAGGACCGGTTCGTACAGGCCGCCGTCAGGCGCAAGGCCGCGGAAGAGCGCCTCGGTGAAGGTGACGCCCCGTCCCGAGCTGTCGCGCGTACTCCTGAACAGCGTGCTCATGCCTGCCTGAGCTCGCCGTGCAGTTGCCCGCTGCGGTCCGCGGGGAGCGGCCGGGCACGCTCGAGCGGCGCGGGGCCGGGCCGGCCGGCAGCTGCCTCAAGCAGGTCAGCAAGCACAGCACTCGCGGTGGCGTCGCCACCTGCGCCGGGACCCGAGATGAAGATCTTCCCGGACTGGCGACCTTCGAACACCATGCCGTTCAGGCCGGCGCTCAGATCAGCCAGGCTGTGACCCGCAGGCAGGTAGACCGGCCGGACACTGGCCTGCCAGCTGGTGTCACCCGGGGTGATGCTGGCCAGCAGCGCGACCCTGCCGCCGTCCTCCATGGCTTCCTTGACCATGTTGGGCGTCAGCTCGCTGATTCCGCTGGTGGCGCTCAGCACCTGCTGCCAGTCGAGGCCCGGGTCGAAAGCCAGGCGGGCCATGATGCTCAGCTTGTGGGCCGCGTCGATGCCGCCGATGTCAAGCGTGGGGTCGGCTTCGGCGTAGCCTGACTCCTGCGCTTCGCGCAGTGCGGAAGCGAAATCAAGACCGTCCTCGAGCCTGCCGATTATGTAACTGCAGGTGCCGTTGAGCACCGCCTCGAGCCTGAGCGGTTCGCTGCCGCGCAGCACGCTTACGAGCGGGGCTATCGCAGGGGTGCCAGCCATGACGGACGCTTCGAAGAACAGCAGGCCGCGCCGCATGAACGGCACGAACTCGGACCAGTGCTCCGCCAGGGCAGCCTTGTTGCCGGTTACGACGGGCTTGCCGGCCTCGAGCGCCTGCAGCATCAGCTCGAGCGCCAGGCCGGTGCCGCCCAGAAGTTCCACCACGATGTCGGCACCGTCGAGTGCTGCCTGCGGATCGCCGGTCAGTACGCCGGCGGGCAGCTCGACAGCCCGTTTCAGTGAGGTGTCCCTTACGAGCACGGCGGATACCTGGAATTCAGGCATGCTGGCCAGGCGGCTGAGCAGTGCACCGCCGACGGTGCCTGCTCCCAGGACGGCGACTCTCTTGACCGGGTGTGCGCTGGTCGTCATGCGCGAGAGGATAACACGCACCTGTACTGTTATGATCCCTCTCCGGAGGAGCTGCTGAATGCTCGGAATCGGAATCGTGGGGCTGCCCAACGTCGGCAAAAGTACCCTTTTCAATGCAATTACCAAAGCTGGTGCACTTGCCGCCAACTACCCTTTCGCCACCATCAGTCCCAACGTGGGTGTCGTGGCAGTTCCGGACGAGCGCCTGGAGGCGCTCAAGGTCCTTTACACGAAGGACGGGCGCATCCCGCCAGTGGTACCGACCAGCGTCGAGTTCGTCGACATCGCCGGTCTGGTGAAGGGCGCACACGAAGGTGAAGGGCTGGGCAACCAGTTCCTGGCGAACATCCGCGAAGTCGCGGTCATCGCGCACGTCGTGCGCTGCTTCGAAGATCCGGACGTAGTGCACGTATCGGGCCGCATCGATCCGCTCGCGGACATAGAGACCATCGATACGGAACTGGCACTGTCCGACATCGCCACCCTGGAACGCCGCCAGGAGCGCCTGAGGCGCAGCGCCAAGTCCAACAAGGACGACGCCGTCCTGTATGAACTGGCCGGCCAGCTTCTTGAACATCTTGGCAACGGGCTCCCTGCCCGCAGCGCAGACTTCGAGGTTCCCGATGACTTCGGACTGCTGACTGCCAAGCCGGTGATCTACGTGTGCAACGTGGCTGAAGATGACCTGGTCAGTCAGGCCGACAACGACATGGTCAACGCGGTCAGGGCCCACGCAGCGGAGCGCGGCTCTGAAGTGGTGGTCATCTCGGCCCGCATCGAACAGGAGCTCTCGGAACTGCCGGAGGAAGAAACGCTGGAGTTCCTGGCTGAGCTCGGCCTGCAGGAATCCGGCCTGGAGCGGCTGATCCGCAAGGGTTACGAGACGCTCGGACTCATCACCTACCTGACCTCGGGCGAGAAGGAAGTGCGGGCCTGGACCGTGCGGCGCGGCACCAAGGCACCGCAGGCTGCCGGCGTCATCCACACGGACTTCGAGCGCGGCTTCATCCGGGCCGAAGTCATCGCCTGGGACCGGCTGGTCGAAGCAGGCAACCTGGCGAACGCCCGCAGCAAGGGCTGGCTGCGCACGGAAGGCAAGGAGTACGTCGTCCAGGACGGCGACGTCATCCACTTCCTGTTCAACGTCTGATCACTGCACGCATACAGAAGTGGCCGCCCCTTGATCGGGGCGGCCACTGTCATGTCAGCAACTTATACGGAACGTCAGTAGACGCCGCCCACGCGGAAGCGGAACTCGCCGGTCGGGTTGCGCTCGCTGAACGCGTAGTCGAAGCGCAGGGCCGGCAGCAGCACGCCGCCGAAGCCCAGGTTCACCTGCACGCCGACGCCGGCACTGGCGAACAGCGGCGCCCCGTACTCCGCGAAGCCGGTCGTGGATGACGCCCAGCCGAGGTCGGCGAACAGGATGCCGATGACGGTCTGGGTGGCCACGGTCTGCAGGCCGAAGTCGTAACGGTACTCGAGCGACGAGGTGGCGTACGTGCGGGACAGGCCGAAGTCAGCTGACTGGTAACCGCGGATCGCGCTTGACAGGTTGTTCGTCTTGCCGACGGTGAAGCGTCGGGCAACCGGGTACATGTCGCCGAACTGGTGACCGAAGTTCACGCGGAACGCCATCACGTGGTTGTCGTTCAGGCCCGTCAGGACCCGGTTGAGCTGCAGGTACGCGCGCATGCCGACTTCGAACTGCTGGTAACGGTAGCCGGTCTGCTCACCGGTGTCAGGGTGGGCGAAGTCGTTGCCGAAGCCGAAGCCGATCAGCGTGTTGGCGTACAGGCCGCGCCTGGGGAACTCGGCGCTGTCACGCGAGTCGTATACCAGGCCGACGCTGAAGAACGAGTTCAGGCCGCCCTGGGGCAGGTACTGGCTGGCTTCGTCGAACGGCAGGGCGCAGCGGGTCGGGTTGACGATCGAACCGTCCGCGTCGAACTGGCATTCTGCTGACGGCGGCTGCTGTATGTAGGCGGTGCTGGCGACGCGCGCGTTCAGGCCCAGGGCGGTGTTGGTGAACACCGGCCGGCCGGCCGAGAAGTTGAAGCCGGTTTCGCGGGTGGTGAACTGGCCGACTGGCACCTGCTCATCCGTCCCGGGGTACGGGGCGGTCAGCGCTGCGCCCGCTGACATGGGTTGGTTCGGGGTCGGCAGCGTGAACACGGTCAGGCTCAGGTTGGTGGGCACCTCCTGGAAGTCCAGGAAGTCGATGTACAGCCACGGGATGCTGTAACGCACGGACCCGCCGAGCAGCAGGCCTATCGATGAGGTCTGGCCGGTGACTTCCACGCCGATGTTGTGGGCGCGTCCCCACAGGTTCAGCTGCGAGTAGCTGAGTGACAGCGAGAAACCGGAGTCGGTGGAGTACTGCGCGCTGGGTGTGAACACGCCCGTGCCGGTTTCACCCACCACGACGTTCACGATCGCCTCGTCAGGCTCTTCGCTTGCCAGCAGGACGATGTTCATCGGTTCCACGACGCCAAGCTGCTGGATCTGGCCCAGGGACCGGCGCAGGTCGTTCTGGTTGAGCACCTGGCCGACTGCGGGCAGGTAGCGGCTGACCACGAAGTCCTGGGTCCTGCCGCGTTCGCCTTCCCAGGTGACCTGGTGGCCGGCTACGCGCACTTCGTGGATGCGCTGCACGTACGTGCCGTCAAGCCAGTTGAAGTCGGGTTCGGTCATGAGCAGCCAGCCCTCATCGAGGTAGTACTCGGCGATCCTGTCGAAATCCTCGCGGGCGAGCGTTGAGGTGAACGTCTCTCCCACCTGCAGGTTCAGCAGGGGCAGCAGTTCCTCGGTCGGGACGACGGTGTTGCCGGTTATCTGTACTTCGGTGATCACGCCTGCAGTTTCGGGCGGGCCTTCGACGAGCGCTACGCGCACGCCGCCCACGCCGATGGCCTGCGTCTCGAGGCGCAGGTCGGTGTTGCGTCCTGCAGCTATCCGCCGCACGTCCTCGAGCAGCACGTCGTAGTTGAACAGGTCACCTATGCCCAGGCTGAGTTCAGCGGGTTCAACGTCGGTGAGCGCGCTCGTATCGATGGCAGTGATGCGGCGTTCGCTTACGATGACGTCAAGGGTGCCGCCGGACAGCGAGCTGCGGCTTAAGTCGACACCGCTCAGCCGGTAACCTTCGGCCCGGTAAGCCTCTTCAACAGCTGCCACCGCGGTGCGGTACAGGGTTATGTCGAACTCGCCGACTGTCGTCAGCGGCCGGAAGAAACCTGCGATGGTTTCCTGGTCGAGGGTTTCCACGCCGGTCACTGACACGGTATCGACGGCCGGGTTCTCCTCGACGATGTAGTTGACTACCACCCGTTCCGTGCCGTCTTCAGCTACGACGGGGTACGGCTCCAGGGTGACGGCCACGGCGAACGGGAAGCCCTGTTGCCGGTAGACGGCCTGGATGGTCGCGATCCCCTCGTGGGCACGGGTCGTGTTGAGTACCCGGCCGGCTGACAGGATGTTCTCCTGCTCGACCGTGGCCCGCAGCTGCTCGGGCTGGACGACCGTGACCCCTTCGAAGGTGATCCGGTCGATCTGTGGATTCTCCCGTACCGTTACGGCCAGCACCGGCCGGCCGGCCCGGGATTCCAGGTTGATGCTCACGGCTGCGAACGAGCCAAGGGCGTAAACCCGGTTGCGTTCGGCTTCAAGGTCGATGTCCCCCACGCGCGTGCCGGCGCGCGAGGCCAGGACCACACGGACGATATCAGCGAAGGTAGTCGTGCCTTCCACCACCACGGAATCCAG
Organism: uncultured Trueperaceae bacterium; assembly: GCA_937911855.1. Classification (GTDB taxonomy): domain Bacteria; phylum Deinococcota; class Deinococci; order Deinococcales; family Trueperaceae; genus CALDPK01. The sequence goes on from CALDPK010000162.1 coordinate 14,483, forward strand.
GCGGGCGTCAGCGTCCACCTGGGCCGAGCCGAGGCCGAAAGACATGAGTAAAACGAGGGCGAGGATCAGCTTCTTCAGGCGCATGACGCAGTCTAACAGGGGTCTTGTGAGAACGTGAGTTGAGAATCAGCCCCTGAATGGCCTTAAAATCAGGGCATGACAGCTTCCGTGCAGAACATCACTGACAGCGTGCAGACGGCACTGCGTTCGGTTCGCAGCGTTACCGGCTTCGAACCCGAACTCGCCCTCATCCTGGGTTCCGGGCTCGGGCCGCTGGCCGATGACATCGAAACGGCAGCCGTCATCCCCTACGGGGACCTGCCCGGTTTCGCACCAAGCACCGCGCCCGGCCACGCCGGCGAACTGCACCTGGGCACCCTGGCTGGCCGCAGGGTGGTGGCGATGAAAGGACGCATGCATTACTACGACGGGTTCAGTGCAGCGGAAAGCGCCTTTCCCGTGCGGGTCCTGCATGCGCTGGGTGCCAGGAGCCTGCTGGTCTCGAACGCGTGTGGCGGACTGAACCCGCACTGGAACGCCGGTGACCTCATGCTGCAGCTCGATTTCATCAACTTCATGGGCGACAACCCGCTCATGGGCCCCGCAACCGGCGGTGAACGCTTCCCGGTCATGTACGACTGTTACGACCCGGAATACCTGGAGGTAGCCCGGTCCGCTGCCCGCAGCCTGGACATGCCGCTTCGCGAGGGCGTTTACCTGGCCATATCCGGCCCCACCTACAGCACCCGGGCCGAAGGCCGGATGTTCCGCAACCTGGGAGCCGATGCCATCGGGATGTCGACCGTGTTCGAGGTGATGATGGCAAGGCAGCTGGGCATGCGCGTCCTCGGACTGTCCTGCGTTACCGACATGGCAGTGCCCGATGGCGCTGGCCACGCGACCGGTGACGAAGTCGTGCAGATGGCCGAGCGGTCAGGAGCGGCATTCAGGCAGCTTGTCAGCGCCTGTCTGCCGGCGCTGTGAGCGTGAGCGCCAAACAGTGGTAAAATCGCGTCAATGAAACTCAGCCCCCTTGATATCCAGCACATGGAGTTCCCCACCGGGATGGGCGGCTATTCCAAGCGCCAGGTCCGGGAGTTCCTCGTGCAGGTTGCCGAGGAGCTCGAGAACGTCCTGCGTGAGAACCAGCAGCTGAAAGACGACATGAAGCGCCAGCAGACCCAGATCGATGACCTGCAGGGTTCCGAGGCTGAACTGAAACGCGTCGTGATCGCTGCCGAACGGATCGCAAACGAGATCCGCGAGAACTCGAAGCGGGAAGCTGACCTTATCGTCAAGGAAGCGGAACAGAAGCGCAGTGAGATCCTTGGCGATGCTGATTCGCGCCGCGAACGCATGGTGAACGAGGCCGAGCAGAAGCGCGCAGAAGTCATCAGCGAAACCGAGAGCCGCATCCGCGAGGCCCGCAACGAGCTGTTGCGGCTGGAGCGCGAGCAGCGGCTGTTCCGGGAACAGTTCCGCGCCCTGCTTCAGGCTTTCGCCCGCAACCTGGAAGCAGCACCCCTGGCCGGTGGCCGGGAAGCCCGCAGCCGCGAGGCAGTCCAGACACCGACCCCCAAGGGCACCCCTGACGCAGGCTGATCAGCGGCGTGCTGCTCCACCTGCTTACCCAGCTGAACTTCCGCAACCTGCAGAGTCCGCGCCTTCACCTTGATCCCGGCCTGACCGTGATAACCGGCGCCAACGGTGCTGGCAAGTCGAACCTGCTTTCTGCCTGTTACCTGAGCATGACCGGGGTGCTTCCGTTCGGCCGCATCGCCGACGCCGTTACGGTCGGCCACGAACAGGCGTTCGTGTCGGCCCGTTTCAGCCACGCTGACGGCGAGAGCCTCGTGGAGGTCGGCCTGGCTCCCGGCCGCAAACTCATCCGCCTCGACGGCAACGCGGTAAGGACCGAGCAGCTGGCGGCAGTGGCCGCAGCGGTGTTGATCACGCCCGAGGACGCCCAGCTCGTGCACGGCCCGCCGGCTGGGCGGCGCGGCTGGCTGGATTCACTGCTGGGGCGCATGTCACAGCGTTACGCTCGCATCCACGCGGAATACGTGCGGGTGCTCACCCAGCGGAACGCGCTGCTGCGCTCGGGTTACGGCGACAGCAGCCTTGAGGTGTGGAGTGACCGGTTCGTGGTTCTTGGCTCCGAACTGGAGCAGCTGAGGACCAGGGCGATGACCCGCATCAGCGAACTGGCAGCCGGCGCGTACTTCGACATAACCGAAGGCGGGGCGAGCCCTGGCCGGCGTGAGCTGACCCTGCAGCTGGCCAGCCAGGACCGGGCGCCGCTCTTTGAAGCACTGCCCGCCAGCCAGGCGGAGGAGCAGGCCCGGGGTGTCACGGTCGTGGGACCGCACCGGGACGACCTGATCCTGGAACTCGGCGGGCTGAGCGTGCAGGCGTACGGATCACGGGGCGAGGCGCGGACCGTCGCCCTGGCGCTCAAAGTCGCGGAATTCCGGCTGCTGGCAGAACGACACAGGGAGGAACCACTCCTGCTGATCGACGACTTCAGTGCCGAACTCGACGAGGACCGGCGCGGCTTCCTGCTCGGCCTGGCAAGCTCCGTGCCGCAGGTGCTGGCCACGTCCACCGATCCGCCCGACCTGCCGTTCGAGGCAACACACATCACGATCACAGCGGGTACCCTCAGGCATGCCGGCTGAGAAACCCATATCCCGCGTCCTCGCCGAGGTGTTCCGGCGCGGCGGCATGAAGCGGTCAGTGCAGCGCGCCCAGATCGTGGTCATGTGGCCACGGGTGGCGGGCTCCGAACTGAGCCGGTTCACGAAGGCCAGCAGTTTCAGGGACGGTGTACTTTACGTCGAGACGACTGACAGCGAGACCGCCATGCACCTGGGTCTGCAGCGCGAACGGTTCGTGAAGGTGTTCCACGAGCACGGCCTGATGACCGTGAAGGACATCCGCTTCCGCCCGGGCCGAATAGACGAACCCCCTGCTCCAGCCAGCCCGTTGCCGGCAGAAGCTGACAGCGCTGACCTGCAGCCACTGACCCGCAGCCTTGGTGAACTTGACCTGTCCGAAGACGTGGCCTCAGAGGCCCTCAAGGCGGCCGGCGGGATCGCGTTGACGCGCACGCGCCGCCGTCAGCTCGGCTGGCGGCCGTGCATCATCTGCACCACGCTGTGCGAGCAGGGAGGCCTCTGTACCACCTGCGCGCGTTACTCGGCAGAGTACGGCACGCAGCGCGCGGCCCGGCTGCTGATTTCCGAACCGGAGCACCCCGTGAGCTGGCTGACCGAAGACCAGCGGGCCGTGGCCGCCTGGCTCGCTGCCGCGCAGGTCGACCGCCACATGCTGGAACTGCTGCCCCAGGTACTGGCCGACCAGCGCCTGCTGCCGCAGCTGGAATTGCTGGCAGGCAACTGGCTCGTACTCAGCACGGGCACTCCGGCTGCGAAGCTCACGGACGCAGACTGGCTGAAGCTGCCGGCCCGCATAGCGCGGGTCCTCGGCCGCGGCTGAGCCAGTGATAAGGCCCCGGAAGTTAACATTGGCAGATGATCAAGGCACGCAGTCCCGTTGCACTCGTAATTCTGGACGGCTTCGGCCTGGCTGAGCCGGGGCCGGGCAACGCCGTCAGGCTCGCACACACCCCCAATTTCGACCGGCTGTGGAACACGTACCCTGCCACGCAGCTGGCAGCCTCAGGGCTCGACGTGGGCCTGCCCGAGGGTCAGATCGGCAACAGCGAGGTCGGCCACCTGAACATCGGGGCCGGCCGCGTGGTCATGCAGAGCCTGACCGCCATCGACGAGCAGATCAGGACAGGCGAGTTCCAGAACAACGAAGTGCTGAGGCGCGCGATGACCCTGCAGCCCGGCGCCACCCTGCATCTGATGGGCCTGGTATCAGGCGGCGGCGTTCACTCGAGCAGCAGGCACCTGCTTGCCCTGCTGAAGATGGCGGATCAGCTGGGCACCCCGCGGGTAGCCGTGCACGCCTTCACTGACGGCCGGGACAGCCCGCCCGACAGCGGCCTGCCCGCGATGCTGGAAGTCCAGGCGACCTGCGCCGGGCTGGACAACGATTCGTTCGTGGCCAGTGTGACGGGCCGTTACTGGGCCATGGACCGCGACAACCGCTGGGAACGCACCGAACGTGCTTACGACGCCGTCGTCTGCGGCAAGGCAGACCGCACCGCCACCTCTGCCGCCAACGCCGTTCAGGACGCTTACGGACGCGGCGGGACGGACGAGTTCATCGAACCGACGGTCATCACGGACGCTGCCGGCAGCGCGCTCGCTCCCATTCAGGACGGCGACTCGGTTATCTTCTTCAACTTCCGTGCAGACCGCGCGCGCCAGCTCACCTACGCCCTCACCCATGACGAGGACTGGTCGAACTTCCAGCGGTGCAGCACGCCGGCGGTCCGCTTCGCGAGCCTGATGGAGTACGACTCCAATCTGGAGCTGCCCCATGCTTTCAGGCTGCCTGAACTGACTTCACCGCTGGCGCTGGTCCTGAGCGAAGCGGGACTGACCCAGTTCCATGCGGCCGAGACCGAGAAGTACGCGCACGTCACCTACTTCTTCAACGCCCTCGAGGAAGTGGCGTTCCCGGGTGAGGAACGCACCCTGATCGCGTCTCCGAAGGTGCCCACCTACGACATGCAGCCGGAGATGAGCGCACCGGAGCTGGCCCGGACCGTGGCCGAGCGGATCAGGTCGGGTGCCGATGACTTCGTGCTCGTGAACTTCGCCAACCCCGACATGGTCGGTCACACCGGCGTGCTCGAGGCAGCGGTACGGGCGTGCGAAGCCGCCGACGCTGCGCTCGGGGAGGTCGTCAGGGCCATGCAGGAAAGGGGCGGGATCACCATGGTCATCGCGGATCACGGCAACGCGGAGAAGATGATCGCAGACGACGGCGTCAGCCCGCATACGGCCCACACGACGAACCCGGTGCCGTGCATTCTGGTCGGTGCACCGACCGGAACGGTCGTGCGCTCGGGCGGCAGGCTGGCGGACGTCGCTCCTACGGTGCTGGATATGCTGGGAGTGGAGCAGCCGGCCGAGATGACCGGCAGGTCGCTGCTCCTCTAAGGCTTACAGTTCGAGCGCGGTCAGGTCGCCTGGTTCTTCGCGGCGCCTGAGCAGCCGGGCCTGACCGCCCGAGACGACCACCTCGGCAGGCCTCAGGCTGGAAGCGTAATTGGACGCCATTCCCATCCCATATGCGCCGGCCTCGCCCACTGCCAGCAGGTCACCCTTGCGGGGTTCAGGCAGGCTGACGGCTCGGCCCAACCGGTCGCTGTTCTCACAAAGTGGTCCGTCGACGTCCACGGTCACCTGCTGCCTGCCTTCCCCACCGATGACACGGATGTCATGGACCGCGTCGTAGAGCGCCGGGCGGATCAGATCAGCCATGCCGGCGTCAGCTATAACATGCGTCACCTCACCGGGCTTGACGTGCAGCACCCGGCTCAGCAGCACGCCGGCACCGGCTGTAAGCCAGCGGCCGGGCTCGACGATGAGCTGCAGGCTGCGTGCCCCGGCGAACTCGGTCACCAGTGCAGCGTAGCGTTCCAGCGGGAAATCGGGAACCCGGTAACCACCGCCTATGTCCAGGACGTCACCGCCGTGCATGTCGTAGAGGGGCCCAAGTACGTCCAGCACTGAGCTGAACACGGCCAGTTCGCCGATCTGCGAGCCGGCGTGCACGTGGAAGCCGCGGAAGCGGCCACTCTTTTTCACGCGTTCGGCCAGTTCGCCTGCAGCAGCCGGCAGGATGCCGAACTTCGAGTCCGCGGAACCCGTGGCCAGATGCCGGTGGGTCCGGGGATCCAGGCCAGGGTTGACCCGCACCAGGAAACCGGGGCCGGGCAGGTCTGTTTCTTTCAACGTCTCAAGCCAGTCGTCCCACTGGGAGGCGCTGTCCAGGCTGACCAGTCCCACTCCGCTTTCCACAGCGAGCTGCCGGAGCCGTTCCGGTTGCGCCGGGCCACCCACGATTATCCCCTCCGCCCGGATGCCCGCGCGCAGGGCGCGGCTCAGTTCGCCCGTGGTGATCGCTTCGGCTCCTGCTCCCGGGGTAGCGGCGAGCAGTTCAAGCACGGGCGTGGCAGCATTGGCCTTGACCGCGTACCGCAGCGAGGCCTCAGGCAGTACCGAGCGCAGGGAAGCAAGCCGCCCGCTGATCCAGTCCAGGTCGTAAACGTAAGTGGGTGTGCCGTTTTCAGCGGCGATCTGCTCCAGAAGGCTGTCAGGAATGCTCACTTGCCACCTCGAAAATGCAGCATAACTCGGCCCGCAGGCGGCTGCGGACCATGAAAAAACTGGTGGCCGGGAAACCCCGGCCACCAGTCAATGGATGGTGCTGAAACGGTCTTAGAAGTCCATTCCGCCCATGCCGCCCATGTCGCCGCCACCAGGCATTGCCGGTGATTCCTTCTCGGGCCTGTCAGCGATGACCACTTCAGTGGTCAGCATGAGGCCGCCGATTGAGGCTGCGTTCTGCAGGGCGGTGCGGGTGACCTTGGCCGGGTCGACGATGCCGGCTGCGAACATGTCGTCAACGAACTGGTCGGTGGCTGCGTCGTAACCGTAGCGGCCGTCGGACCTGCCCATGATCTGGTTGACCACGACACTGCCTTCAGCGCCTGCGTTCGCGGCGATCTGGCGGGCAGGCTCCTCGAGGGCGCGCTGCAGGATGCGGGCGCCGGTGCGCTCGTCGCCGTCCAGGGTTTCGGCCAGTTCACGGACGCTGGCGATCGCGTGGATCAGGGTGACGCCACCGCCGGCGACGATGCCTTCCTCGACTGCACTGCGTGCGGTGGAGAGGGCGTCTTCGAAGCGGTGCTTCTTCTCTTTCAGTTCCGTTTCGGTGGCTGCACCGACGCGGATGACTGCAACGCCGCCGGCCAGCTTGGCGAGGCGCTCCTGGAGCTTCTCACGGGCGTAGTCGGAGTCGGTGTTGTCGATCTCACCGCGGATGGCCTTGACGCGGGCGCTGATTACGTCCGAGTTGCCCTGGCCTTCGATGACGGTGGTCTCGTCCTTGCTGATGCGGATGCGCTTGGCACTGCCGAGCTGGCTCAGGCTGACGTTCTCGAGCTTGTGGCCGAGTTCCTCGCTGATGACTTCGCCACCGGTGACGGCTGCGATGTCCTTGAGCATTTCCTTGCGGCGGTCGCCGAAGCCCGGGGCCTTGACTGCTGCGATGTTGAGGGTGCCGCGGAGCTTGTTGAGCACCAGCGTCGCAAGGGCTTCGCCCTCGATGTCCTCAGCGATGATCAGGAGCGGCTTGCCGGACTGGACTACCTGCTCGAGCACGGGCAGCAGGTCCTTCAGGGCGCTGATCTTCTTCTCGAAGATGAGGATGTAGGGGTCCTCGAGGACGGCTTCCATCACGTCGTTGTCGGTGACGAAGTAAGGGCTGATGTAACCCTTGTCGAACTGCATGCCTTCCACGACGTCAAGTTCGGTGTCGAGCGACTTGCTCTCTTCGACGGTGATGACGCCGTCGCGGCCGACCTTGTCCATCGCTTCAGCGATCAGGGTGCCGACCTCGGGGTCGTTGGCGCTGATTGCAGCGACTTCTGCAACTGCCTTGCTGTCCTCGATCGACTGGGACATGCTGCGGATGCTTTCCACAGCCTTCTCAACGGCTTTGTCGATGCCGCGCTTGAGTGCCAGCGGGCTTGCGCCTGCTGCCACGTTGCGGAGGCCTTCGCGGACGATGGCCTGGCCGAGCACGGTGGCGGTGGTGGTGCCGTCACCGGTGATGTCGTTGGTCTTGCTGGCGATTTCGATGAGCAGCTTGGCGCCGATGTTCTCGAGGCTGTCGGACAGTTCGATGTCCTTGGCTACGGTAACGCCGTCCTTGGTGATGGTCGGTGAACCGAATTTCTTCTCCAGGACCACGTTGCGGCCCTTGGGTCCGAGGGTGACCTTGACCGCGTTTGCTACTGCGTTGACGCCGCGTTCAAGTCCGCGACGTGCATCTTCCTTGAATGTCAGATCTTTGGCCATTTATTACTCCTAAAGTTTAGTTAAGTCTGCTGTTCAGTCGAGGATGACTGCGTGAATGTCGCGGAGGCTCAGGATCATGAGATCCCTGCCGTCGGCGTTGAACTCGGTGCCGCCGTACTTGGCGAAGAGAACGGTGTCGCCTTCCTTGACGTCCATCGGTTCGCGGTTGCCTTTTTCGTCGATCTTGCCGGGGCCTGCTGCGAGCACTTTGCCGCGCTGGCTCTTTTCCTTGGCGGTGTCGGGCAGAACGAGACCGCTTGCCGTGGTCTGCGGTTCCTCGATGATTTCGACGATCACCTTGTCGCCCAGGGGCCTGAGCTTCAGATCACTGTTAGCCATTCTTTTCCTCCATGTGTGAACAGGGTTCCTTCAGAATTTTAGCAGTCACACGAGGCAACTGCTAACTGCCTTAATGCTAAATCACAGGGGGTCAATTGTCAACTAGCCTGAGTGCATCACACTCATATATTGCAAAGTCGCGTCGGTCAGCCGCGCCTCAGGCCGAAGATGAGTCCCGGAACGAAAGCAGCGGCGAAAGTGATGTTGTAGGTGAGCAGCTGGACGAGGTTGTGCCACATGTCGCCCAGCGATTCCGGTTCAAGCAGCGGATCGACGTGCCCCTGCACCACACCCCAGTTGATCTCGACTATCCCGTAATAGGCAAGCAGCTGCAGGGCGACGAACAGCAGGCCGATGATGATCGCCAGCACCTTGCCCACTTTCTTGAGCGCGTAGCCGGATGCGAACCCCGCCAGGGCACCGAAAGATATCTGCTGCAGGTACGGTGCTATCGACTGAAGGTCAGGGGTCTCCACCTGTTCAGAATATCACTCGCGGCCGCTCCCAGCCGTACCGGTTCGGAAACTCATCCGCCGGTGCGCTATCATCGAAACCGTGAACATGCGCGTAGCCACCCGCGTCGAAGAAGCGCTGCAAGCACAGCGCCCGGTCGTCGCGCTTGAATCGACAGTCATTACTCACGGGCTGCCCAGCCCGCAGAACCTCGAACTCGCCCGCAGCTTAGAAGATGAGATCCGTTCGGCGGGAGCGGAACCCGCAACCATTGGAATCATTGACGGTGAGATAATCATCGGTCTGAGCGAGGACGAGACCCGCCGGCTGGCGGAAGCGAACGCGGACAAAGCCAGCCTCTGGAACCTTGCCGCCATCGTCAGCCAGCGGCGCAGCGGCGGAACCACCGTCGCCGCCACGCTCCACCTTGCCGCCGGCGCAGGCATCAGGGTATTCGCCACCGGTGGCATCGGCGGCGTTCACCCCGCACCGTTCGATGAATCAACCGACCTCGTCGCCCTGGCGCGCTACCCGCTTATCACGGTCTGCGCCGGGCCGAAAAGCATCCTGAACGTGCAGGCCACGCTGGAGCGCCTGGAGAGTCTCGGCGTCAACGTGGTCGGTTACCGGTCGGACCGGCTGGCCGGCTTCCACGTGCCGCTGACCGACCTGCCCGTCCCGGCCCGCGCCGACGAACCGGCCGACATCGCAGCCATGTGGCAGATGAAGGAGCAACTTGGGATCACCGGCGGCATGCTGGTAAGCAACCCGGTGAGCCAGGGTCTTGACCCACAGGTGCTGAACGAAGTCCGCGAACAGGCCGCCAGTGACGCCGAAGCGGCCGGCATCAAGGGCAAGGACACCACCCCGTGGCTGCTCGCCCGCATCGCCGAACTGTCAGACGGAAGCACCGTGGAAGTGAACATGCGACTGCTGCGCGAGAACGCCGCCCTGGCCGCCCGCATAGCGCAGGGACTGGCCGCGCCGGTCCGGGAACACAGCTGATGACTGAAGAACAGGAACCGATCAAAGGAACTTCATCGGGGCACACCCTGGGCGAGATGCTGAAGGCCGCACGCACGTCCCGCGGGCTGGAACTTTCTGAACTGAGCCGCCAGACCGCCGTGCGCGCAGATTACCTGGCAGCGCTCGAGGAAGACCGCCTGCACGACCTGCCGGAACCCGTCTACGTGCGCAACTTCGTGAAACTGTTCGCGCAGGCGGTCGGGCTGGACGCCCGCAAGGCACTCGAGATGTACGCGGCGGACATGAACCGCGAAGGCGGTGCAGGCGAACCTGCCGCTGCAGTTGCGGCGCCAGCAGGCCGCAGGCGCCCGGAGCGCCCGGCCGCAGCAGCAGCCGGTACAGCCGGTACGGGAGCAGCTGCTCCCCGCCCGCCGGCCGTACGACCCCAGACAGGTACTGCAGCCAGGCCATCCGCGGGAAGGCCCAAAGACCAGCCCCGTTTCCGGGGCTTCGGAACGTGGTTGCCAAGCCTGCTGCTCATCGTGGTTGTCGTCGGACTGGCAGTCTGGGGTTTCAACAGCACGCTGTTCCAGCCTGCCCGCACCCCGGCCGGCGACAGCGACCCCGTCGCCAGCGACGCCCCTCAGGCAGGCGGACTGGCAGCACCGGCGACTGAAGACGCAGATGAAGTACCCGCCGGCGCGAACACCGTACGGCTGACCGTCACGACCGAACCAGCCGGTGCCCGCGTCCTCGTTGACGCTTTCCCGATCGAGGGACTGACTCCGATCGCCGGCGCCCCGGTCACGGCCCGTGAATCGCGGCTCATCCGGGTGGAACTCGACGGTTACGAACCGTTCGAAGCACCGTTCGACCTGACGTTCGACCGCAACCTGAGCTTCGTACTGCAGGAAGCCACCGAAGCGCCCGCTGTCGCCGATGTGAACCAGCCTGCTGACCAGCCGGCCGCCTCGAGCGAAGGCAACATTACGGTGACCGTGAGTGACGAGTCCTGGCTGGAGATCTACCCCGGAACTGCCCGCGAGGGCACCCCGCACGTGTACACCACGGCCTCGCCGGGCCAGACGTACAGCTTCGACCTGCCCGTCTACATCCGCGTGGGCAACGCAGCCGGGATATCAGTATCGGTCAACGGCCGTGACCTGGGCCCCCTGGGTTCCGCCGGCGAGATCACCGGCCGGGCATTCACTTCTGACGACTGACCAGGCGTGCGCAGTATCATCGAGCGGACCGATCCACATGACGGCAGTCCCGCCACCGGAAGAGGCGCAATGAGAAAGCTGTTCCTTATAACCGTCCTGCTCCTGTTCTCCGCAGCACATGCGCGGATCTACTGGGAGCAGATCGACCAGACAGTCACCATCCGGCCTGACGGGATCGTCCACGTTCTTGACGAACGCCGGCTTAAGGCAACTGGTGATGATGATTTCGCCGAGGCGTTCATCTGCATCCGGCTGAGGGGCGCTGAGGAGCTCGTCGGCGGCAGCCGCACGGGCGCGCTTGACCAACCCGGTCGGGCCACCGCGCGCACCCAGGCCTGCGAGGACGGCACGCCCGGAACCGAGGTTGTCGTCCGCTACAACTCGCGGCGCCAGTCCGGTCACGTGCTGTTCGAGTACGAACTGCACAACACGGTCGATTACTGGTCGGATACGGCCGAGTGGTACTGGAACGTCCATGACTCGGGCAGTCCGGAAGTCATGAACTATCACCTGACGGTTTCCGCGCCGGGACCCATGGATTTCCCGTACGACGCGGTCGTCTACCGTTACCGCAACCCCACGCTGCCCCTGGTGACGCTGAGCGACGACCGCTCCGTCCTTGACGTCCGTTTCAGCCACATCCCGGCCGCCACCGGCGTAGAGATCCGCTGGTTGATGGACCCCGCACTTTTCGAGCAGCGTGGCAGCGAACCGCGACTTGAGGCGATTCTGCAGGAGATCGCCCGGGCGGAGAACATCATGGTTCCCGGCGCTCCCCGCGTCAGTCTTGATCAGGTTCCCGAGCTGGTGGGCCGTGACGATGAAGCCGTGACGTTCACGGGCCGGGCAACGGAAGGTGACGCCCGCGTCAACGCCGTGCGCGCCTCGGTTGGCAGCGCCATAAACGAACTGTGCACGGGCACGAACCCGTTCGAATGCAGTGTGTTCGGCCTGGAGCCGGGCGATAACCGCGTCACGGTCCAGGCGACCGATGCGAACGGCCGCATCAGCTCGACAACGTTCACAGTGCGCCGCATGACGCTCGGCGATGAGATCCGCCGCAGCCCCTGGCTGCTGCTGCCCGGCGCTGCCCTGGTGGCGTGGCTCGTGAACCGCCTCGTGACGGCGCGCCGCACGCACCGGGACCTTCCATCTGATGGCATGATGTACCCGTTCGAACCGCCAGGTGACCTGCCACCGGCAGCGCTGCCCAGCCTGCTGACCAAACCGGGAGTACCCAGCGGCAGCAATGGCTTCGCCGCCACCGTGATGGACCTGGCCCGGCGCGGTTTTGTCGAGTTCACCGGCAGCGGACGCGAGTTCAGCATGCTCGTTGACATGGACACCCCCATGGACGGGCTGCTGGGCTTCGAGCAGAGCGCCCTCCGCTTCCTGCAGGGAGCCGGCAAGTATTCGCGCCACACGGACGGGCGTGGCTGGCGCGAGGTCACCAACCGCGAGCTCAGGCGCCACGGCCAGCGCCAGACGAACTTCATGACCAGCTGGGGGCGCGACGTGCTCAGCTGGCTCAAGGCGGAATACTCACGCGCTTCACTGGCAGACGCAGCGGCCCAGTCCCCCGATCCGCGTGCCCGTCGGGCTGACTCGCTGATCACACCGGAAAGTGCCCGGGCGGCCGGCGCAACCGCCGGCCTGAGCGCGCTGGTCATGCTGATCATGGGCGCGGGTGCGTTCATCGGCGAGGACGTGGTGCGGCTCGGCTACGCCCTGCTCGCCGCAGTCTCGCTGGTGGCACTCATGATGAGCTTCGGGATCCGCCGCTGGAAAGACCACGTGGCTGAGGACGTGCACGGCTGGCAGGGTTTCAGGCGCACGCTGACCGACTACACGCGCATGGCTGATGCTCCTGACGATTTCTTCGTGCTGTGGGACAAGTACTTCGTGTATGCGGCAGCGCTGGGAGTGGCCAAACGCTACCTCGACAACATCGAGAAACTCGCGGACGCCCGCGGCCTGAACGCCAGCGACCTGACCGGCCGGGCCATGTGGATGGGAGCATATTCATCCTCGATATCCGACCTGTCCAGCCTGTCGACGAACATCAGCAGCATGTCCAGCTCACTGAGCAGCGCACTTGCTTCGGCCGGAGTTTCTGCCTCGTCAGGCGGTTCTTCATCTGGCGGCGGTGGTGGCGGCGGCGGCGGAAGCAGCGGCGGCCGCTGACCGTCAGCACGGCTTCAGAATGCGTGCCAAACCGGGAGCCGGGGTTATCCTTGGGCCGTGTCCCAGCGAATCACAGCAGTCACAGGCGCCCTTCTTGCCGCCATCGCAGTAGCCCTGGGTGCCTTCGGCGCCCACGCCCTGGAAGGCCAGGTGGTTCCGGAGCGCCTGGAGACGTTCGAGACCGCGGCTCGTTACCTCATGTATCACGCCCTGGGCCTGCTGCTTCTCAGCCGGTTGCCCGGAACCGGCGTTGCCGCACTGCTCGTGACTACCGGCGTCTTCATCTTCTCGGGCAGCCTGGTACTGCTGGTGCTCACCGATACCGGCTGGCTCGGAGCGATCACTCCCATCGGCGGGGTGCTCATGATCTCGGGCTGGCTTCTTACCGCCTGGCGTCAGTTCGCAGCAGGAAAGCCTGATTGAGCACGCATAAACCAGCACCGATCGAGAGGCCGGCATTCCCGGTGCCTGTCATGCTTACGGTCATCGTGATCGCCGTGAGCCTGTCGGCCATCTTCATCCGCCTGACCGACGCACCCGGCACGGTCATCGCCCTGTACCGGCTGGTGATCGCCAGCGCCCTGACCCTGCCTGCCCTGCCGTCCGCCCTCCGCCGCAGCCGCGTTACCGCCCGCGGCATCTGGCTGTCGGTCGGGGCCGGCGTGATGCTCGGCCTGCACTTCGCCACCTGGACGTCATCCCTGGAGTTCACGAGCATCGCGGCCAGCGTTTCACTCGTCACCACGACTCCGCTGTGGATCGTGCTGACCCTGTGGATCTTCCGCGGCCGGCGGCCAGCCAGCCGTACGCTGCTGGGAGTACTGGTAGCCGTTGCGGGGGGCATCGTCATCGGCCTGGACGGGCAGTTCGGCGCCGGTCCGGGCGGCAATGCTGCAGCTTTCGGTAACTTCCTGGCCCTTGCAGGGGCCGTCACGGTCGGGGTGAACATGCTGCTGGGCGCCGAAGCGCAGCGAAGTGGCCTGAGCGTGATGGCCTACTCCGGCATCGCCTACATAACAGCGGCACTGAGCCTGCTGCCGATTCCCGCGCTGCTGGGGCAGTCGTACGGTCCGTACCCGCTTGAAGTATTCCTGTGGATAGGCGCCCTTGCGGTCGTGTCCCAGGTGATCGGCCACACGACCATCAATTACACCCTCCGTTTCATGGACGCGACGCTGCTTTCCACCTTCATCCTGCTTGAGCCGGTAGTGGCCAGCCTGCTGGCCATGATCCTCTTCGACGAGGTCCCCGGACTGCTGACTGCAGCAGGTGCCGCAACGCTGCTTATCGGCGTCCTGCTCGTCAACACCGGCATGGGAGTACGGAAGTCCGCTGAACGGGATAAAGACAAAATTGTGCTATAATCTTCATTGTGAAGGGTGACCTGGTGTACTCGAAAACTCGTGCCACCGGGGACAACTCAACTAATCACCAGAACACAGCACCTGTAGCAGCCAGGAATATCTAATGTCCGGAACGACCGGGCCATGTGGCCTGATCACTTTCCGTACTTTCTTCCATGGCTCCGGGCGAAGGGAGCGAGTATTTTGAAGAACTCAGCAAGCACGTTCAAAGATGGTGACCAGGTAGTCCTGCCGCCCTACGGCGTCGGCGTGGTCAGCGGCACCGTGGTCAAGGAAGTCGCGGGTGCCGAGCACCAGTACTACGCAGTGGACTTCCCCAACGGTACCTCACGCGCGTTCGTGCCTGTCAGGGCACCTCAGGAAGCCGGCCTGCGTGCCGCCCTGACTGCCGAGGAGGTCAAGAACGTACTCGAGCGCCTGGAAGACGGCCACATCACCCTGCCCAAGCAGTGGGCTGCCCGTTCACGCCGCGTGGGTGACATCCTCACGAGCGGTGACCCCTACCAGATCGCCACGCTGGCCAGCGAACTGCGCCGCTGGGACCAGGAGCGGGGCCTCCCCGACCTGGACCGTCAGGCTTACCGCCGTGCACTGCGCCTTCTGGCCGGTGAGATCAGCGCCGTCATGGGCATCGACGCCAGCGGAGCCCGCAAGCTCATGGGCGTCGGCGAAGACGAAGGCCTCAACTGACCGTCCTTTAAGGACCGGATCCGGATCACTTTCTGAAATCATTGCCCGGCCTCTCTCACGAGGCCGGGTTTTTTGCGTGGTTATGCTGCGACAGCAGCCAGCGGCGGCCGAGGGCGTAAGCTGCCCAGGCGTCGAGTCCCCGGGGCCTGGGCCGCATCCCCGCCGGGATGATCCGCATTAAACCCGCAGGCGGGTTCGCCTGCCAGTAAAGCTCGCTGCCCTCGAGGCTGGAACCTTGTTCATCCACGAGTTCAGCCGCCAGGCCCAGTGACTTGAGGTGGCCGAGCAGCTCGGTTGAACCGGTGCCGTCGCCAGCCACCAGCACGGCCCCTTCGGGCAGGTCGAGCCCGGCCAGGTCGCCCAGCTCCACCACCTTTGAGGCCAGCAGCTGACCGGCTGAATCCAGCCAGGCAACGCCGATGTTCCGGCCGGGATCGAAAGCCACGACGGCAGCTGCAGGGCTCATGCCTGCATTGTCGCATTCCCCGCCGCAGCACACCAATGAGAAGGTCCCCCGACCGTACTGCTTCGGGGGACCTTCTGCCATCTGCTGAAAGGGCGTTTACCGAGCAGAGCTCAGGCTTCCGCACCCTTCTCGGCAGGCTGGGTTGCTTCGCTGCTGCGCCGTGCGGCCGGGGCAGCTTCCTTGAGCTTGGCCTCGGACACGCCGTCGAGCACGTTGATGTGCTTGATCGCGTCCAGACCGGTTCCGGCCGGGATCAGGCGACCGAGGATGACGTTCTCCTTCAGGCCCACCAGCTCGTCCGCCTTGCCGCTGACTGCGGCTTCGGTGAGCACGTGCGTGGTGTGCTGGAACGAGGCCGCCGACAGCCACGACTTGGTCGTGAGGCTGGCCTTGGTGATGCCGAGCAGGATCGGCTTCCAGCCGGCGGGCTGCTTGCCCTCGGCCAGGAGCTTCTCGTTGACGTCCTCGACGTCGAAGCGTTCGATGGTCTGGCCTTCCAGGAACTTGCTGTCCCCGGACTCCTGGATCTCGACGTACTTCAGCATCTGACGGACGATGACTTCGATGTGCTTGTCGTGCACGCTCACACCCTGGGCGCGGTACACCCTCTGGATCTCGTCCACGATGTACTGCTGCACCTTGGCGGCGCCCTGCGCTTCGAGCAGGTCGTGCGGGTTGATGGCGCCGCGGGTCAGCTGGTCGCCGGGTTCCACACGCGCACCTTCGGTCACGATGAGCCTCAGGTTGCGGTCGATGCGGTAGGACTTGGAGAACTCCCCGTCCTCGCTCGTGACCGTGACACGGCTGCGGTCGTCGTCATCCTCGATGGAGACGATGCCTTCCAGTTCACTGATCACGGCCTTGATCTTGGGCTTGCGGGCTTCCACGAGTTCGATGACTCGCGGGAGGCCCTGCGTCACGTCAGCGCCTGAAGCGATACCACCGGTGTGGAAGGTACGCATGGTGAGCTGAGTGCCGGGTTCACCGATCGATTCTGCAGCGATGACGCCGACAGCTTCGCCGAGTGAGACTTCACGGATGGTGGACATGTCGAGGCCGTAGCAGCGGCGGCACACGCCGGCGCGGGTCTGACAGGTCAGTGGCGAACGCACGTGGATGTCACGCACACGCGGGTTGGATGGCAGCGCAGCGTAGATGGCATCGATGTCCTCACGCATGACGAAGCTGCCGGCCTGCCAGGTGCGGTCATCAAGTTCGAGGTCGACCGCGAGGCGCAGGCCGTAGATGCCCATGTCGATGTGGCTCTTCGGGCGGAGCTGACCTTCACGCGTGTAGAAGTCCACGGTCGTGAAGTCCACGGTTCCGCAGTCGTCCTCGCGCACGACGAGCTCGTGTGCCACGTCGACCAGCTTGCGGGTCAGGTAACCGGAGTCAGCGGTACGCAGTGCCGTGTCGGCACCGCCCTTGCGGGCACCGTGCGTGGAGCTGAAGTACTCCAGGACCGTCAGGCCCTCGCGGAAGTTCGCGCGGATGGGCAGCTCGATGGTCTCGCCTGAAG
>CALDPK010000163.1 GCA_937911855.1 uncultured Trueperaceae bacterium
GGGGGCACCAGTTGCGGTAGGCGTGGAGTTCCTGTTGGAACTTTGTTTTCTGCCGGTGTGATTTCAGGTAAGTAGGTTCACCGGCTGGAGCGGTAGCTTCCCATATTTGGGATTCTCCATGGTCCCAGCCGGCAAACCTAGAGCTGATCTCGCTGCCAATTACTCGGTAGGCGAATTCCAGAAGTGCTGATGCCGGTCGTGGCATCAATATTTCCTCGCATGGTTTTGAATCACACCGGGTTTCCCGGAGTCCTGTTTGCTTGAGTCAGGCGACTGCCTGACTGTGCTGATAGTACGCCTGTTCGAACTCAGCTGGCGGCATGTCGCCAATCGGTTCAAGTAGTCGGTGGTGGTTGAACCAGTGCACCCATTCCAGGGTGGCGACCTCAACGTCAGCAGGTCCGTTCCAGGGGCCCTCGTGCTCGATAACTTCGGTCTTGTATAGGCCGATGATTGTCTCAGCCAGGGCGTTGTCGTAGCTGTCACCGCGACTGCCGACTGAAGCGGCAATACCGGCTCTCGCCAGGCGTTCGCTGTAACGGATAGCCAGGTACTGACTTCCGCGGTCCGAGTGATGGGTTAATCCGGTAGTTTCCCGGGCGTACAGCGCCTGATTGAGGGCGTCCAGCACGAGGTTTGAGCTCAGGTCCCTGGCTACTCGCCAGCCGACTATGCGTCGTGCGAACGCGTCGATGACGAATGCTGCGTAAACGAATCCGCTTCTGGTGCGCACGTACGTCAGGTCAGACACCCACAGGGTGTTGGGCTTCTCAGCGGTGAAGTCACGGTTCACCAGGTCCTGCGGGCGATCAGCAGCGTCATCGGGGATGGTGGTGACCTTCTTGCCGCCCCTGGTCACACCCTGCAGGCCAGCTCGTCGCATGAGCCGCTCCACAGTGCAGCGCGCCACGAGCTTGCCTTCCCGGTGCAGTTGCTTCCACACCTTCCGGGCGCCGTAACGCTGTTTGCTTCTATCCCACACCCGTTTGACCTCCACGCTCAGGTAAGCGTCGTGGTGAAACCGGAATGGCTTGCGGCCCTCGTCCCGCTCACGGGCCTTAAACTCGTAGTAAACGCTCGGGGCGATCGGCAACTGCCTGCAGATCGACTCGACCCCATACTCACCGCGGTGCTCATCAATGAACGCGGCCATCACTTCCGTTGGCGGTCGAGTTCCGCCTGGGCGAAAAACGCTGCCGCCTTCCGAAGGATCTCATTCGCCTGCCGGAGCTCCCTGTTCTCCCGCTCCAACTGCTTGAGGCGCTCACGTTCAGCTTCCCTGGCCTGAGCTTCAGGAATCAACTTCTGCTCAGCATGACGAACCCACTTACGCAACGATTCTGCTGTGCAACCCAGTTTTTCAGCTACAGCACCGATCGCAGCCCACTCCGACTCGTACTCAGAACGCTGCTCAGAGACAAGCCTTACAGCCCGCTCCCTGAACTCAGCCGAGTACCTGACACGCTTACCCATGAAACCCATCCTCTTCTATGTAGAGGCCGGTCTTGTCAAGCGGTATGGCCTGACTTGATTCTTTGGGTGCCGTGCCTGTGCTTGCCCTGATGCCTTGCTTCTATTCGCACTCGAAGTAGCCGGTCTTTCGGCTGGTGCTGTATGGGTTCGCTTCAGGGTGGCCGCTGCCATCTCAAGAACGACGTCGCAGAGAGCTCGTCTAGAGGATGTCGCAGTCGCCCGGTTCCTGGGAGTGGGCAAGCCAAACACACTAGCCCGAGAATCAGAAGCTTCGCGTCAAGCCGCAGGTGCCATTGAAGTCGATGGCGTCGTTGGGACTTCGAGTGGCGTGCGGTGATTGTAGAGCGGTTCGTAGATCTCTCCGGTCACCCAGAGGCGATGTAAGAGTACAGAGAGTTTACGGGCCACTGCGGTCACGGCTTTTGACCGGTGCCCTCCACGTGCCATGATTCGTTCAGCAGCTCGCTTCAGATCGGAATCAGT
>CALDPK010000164.1 GCA_937911855.1 uncultured Trueperaceae bacterium
GGCCCGGCCCAGGCGCCAGCACAGGTCGACGTCCTCGACGAACATGGCCCGGGTCATCATGTCCACCTCCGCGTATTCGGGCGTGACGTTGGCTGCGGCGCCACCGTTCTTGATGTAGCCGCTGATGCGCGAATCCGGCGTGACGTGCTGCCGCAGGGCGTTGACGCCAGCGAAGGTGAGCATCGCAGCGTCCGCAGCGTTCACGCCTTCGTGCGGCGACTGGCCGGCATGCGCAGGCTTGCCGTGGAACTTGTAAACGAAACGCCCGGAAGCGATGTTGGGGTTGCCGACGACGACCTTGTTGTTGCCGTGCCACATGATGGAGATGTCAGCGGGGTCGAAGGCGCCACGTTCGATCAGGAAGATCTTGCCGCCGCCACCTTCTTCGAACGGGCAGCCCATCACGTACACGTTGCCGGGCACGTCATCACCGAGTACGCGGCTGAGCGCGATGCCCGCCGTGGCGGCGATGGTGCCTATCAGGTTGTGGCTGCAGGCGTGACCGATCTCGGGCAGTGCGTCGTACTCGGCGAGCAGCGCGATGCCGGGACCTGAATCGTCACGGCCCTTGATCGAACCGCGGAAAGCAACGTCCATGTCGGCGATGCCGCGCTCGACGTTCATGCCGTGCTTCTCCATGTAATCCATGAGCAGGCCGGCGGAGCGGTGGGTCTCCCAGCCGAGTTCCGGATGGGCATGGATGTCTGCCGCGATGGACACGGCTTCTGCCTGGAGGTCGTCTATTTCTGCCCAGACTCTGGACTTCAGCTCTTCGATATTCATTGATAATCCTTTCAGGCTGTGACTTGCAGGTTCGCTGCCTTGCGGGCAGCGTCAGCACGGCTGAGCACCTTCCACAGCCAGTAGGTGCTCAGCAGGAGGGCTACGCCGATGAGATAGAAAGCAGGTGCCATGCCAAATGAATCAGCTAGCACGCCGGCCAGGACTGGTGCCCCGGCAGAAGAGACCTGGTTGATGGTGGCCCTTAAGCCCACCGCGTAACCGCGTTCGTCGTCGGAGGTGTTGTCCGCCAGCAGCACAAGCCCGAGCGACTGGTGCAGACCCGCGCCGACCCCGTGGACGAACACCAGCGCCGCCATGACCCACTGCAGGCCCGTCAGTGGCACTACGCTCAGGCCCAGGATGGCGATGACTGCCGCGATCATCATGGTGACGACCAGCCCGCTGGCACGCAGCACCACGCTGGTGAACGGCCGGATCGCTGCCTGACCCAGGGAGCCTGCTGCCAGGATGACGCCGATGGCGCTGGCGCTGAACTGCTGGTCCTCGAGGTAGAGCGGCAGGAAGTTGCCGCGCAGGCCGATCATGAACAGGCAGATGAACGAGAACAGGAAGGCTGCCTGGATGCCGGGTCGGCGCAGCAGTTCCATCGCCTGACCGCGGGGGCGCGGCTTCGGGGCCGTGGGGGCTCCGGCCTCGTGGTTACCGAGCAGCCAGGCGGTGACGGCCATCAGCAGCGCGCCCACGGCATAGGAGGCGAAGGCAGCGTTGTAGCCGCCCCAGTCCAGGGTGAAGCCGCCGACCAGGGGCCCGACGGTCATGCCGACTGCCGTGACAGTGGCGAATATGCCCAGGACCCATTCACGGTCGGGAACGCGGGTGGCGTACGTCTGGGAGGCGATCCAGGTGGCCATGTACAGGCTTCCGCTGACGACCTGGGCCAGGATCAGCAGCCACAGGTTGTCAGCAACCATGTACAGGGGTGTGGTCAGGATGGTGAGCACCGCTGCCCAGAACAGGCTGCGCCTGAGGCCGAAACGGGCCGTCCAGGCGCCGATCTGCGCCGCGAAGAAGGCCGGCACGATGAAGCGGGCGGCCAGCGCCAGGCCGATGACCGAGACCGTCAGGCCCAGGTCACCTGCGAAACGCGGCAGGACCGGCATCAGCACGCTCTGCTGGTAGAAGCTGCCGAAGGCCAGGAGGTAGATCAGTACCTGGATTCCCCAGGGCGTGCGTTTGGTCATGCAGCGGGTCCGGTGGCGCCTCGGAGGCGGGGGTCCATGGCGTCGCGCAGGCCGTCACCGAGCAGGTTGAGTGCCAGAACGGTGATGCTGATCGCCACGCCGCCGAGCGCAGCTATCCAGGGTGCGTTCACCATGTAGGGGCGGCCGGTCGCGATGATGTTGCCCCAGGTAGCGGCGGTCGGGTCGCCGAAACCGAGGAAGCTTAACGAGGCTTCGATGACGATGGCGGCTGCCACACGCACGGTCGCGAGGACGATGAGGGGCGCAAGGATGTTGGTGAGGACGTGTCTGAACACGATGCGGCCGTGACTTGCGCCCAGGCTGGCGACTGCCTCGACGTACTCGAGCTGGCGGACGGACATGACCGAGCCGCGCACGACGCGCGCGTACTGCGGTACTGAGGCAATCGCCACGGCCAGCATGATGTTGAACAGGCTCTGGCCGAACAGCGACACGATTACGAGAGCAAGGAGGAGGAGTGGGAAGGACATGATGATGTCCATAAAGCGCATGATCAGCGCGTCGGTTGACTTGCCGACGTAACCGGCGATGAGGCCCAGGAGCGTACCGACGATGCTTGCCATCGCCACGGACACGAGGCCGACCATGAGTGACGGGCGGGCGCCGTGGATGACGCGGCTCAGAATGTCGCGGCCGAGTTCATCAGTGCCGAACCAGTGCGCTGCGCTGGGGGGCTGCATGCGGGCACGCAAGTTGATTGCTTCGGGGTCGAACGGGGCGATGGCCGGTGCGAACACCGCCATCAGGATGATGATTGCCACGACGATGGCGCCGACGAGCGCTGCGACGTTGCCTTTGAAGATGCGCAGCGGCGCGAACGGGCGGCGTTTGCGCACGGGGACTGTCACTGTGGCCATCAGGCGTACCGGATTCTGGGGTCAAGGATGCTGTAGCTCAGGTCGACCAGGACGTTGATGGTCACGATCAGCAGCGCGAAGAACGCCACCGTGCCCTGGATCTGCGGGTAGTCGCGGGCGGTCATGGCGTCGACCATCACCCGGCCGATACCGGGCCGGACGAACAGGGCTTCGACCACGACCGTGCCGCCGATCAGCCGGCCCATGTTCAGGCCGACGATCGTGACGACCGGGATGAGCGAGTTGCGCAGCGCGTGACGCATCAGCACCCGCATGGGCGCCAGGCCTTTGGCCTGGGCGGTGCGCACGTAGTCCTGACCCAGGGTTTCGAGCATCGCGGAGCGGGTCATCCGCATGATCACACCGGCTTCGCTGGCGCCGAGCGCGAGGGCCGGGAGGACCAGGAAGTGCAGTATCTGCAGCGGATTGCCTGCGGTGCCGGCCCCCGTTATGGGGAACCAGCCCAGGTTGACGGAGAAGAAGATTATCAGCAGCATCCCCAGCCAGAAGTTGGGCATGCTGATGCCCAGCAGCGCGACGACCGTCACGACGTAATCGGTAGCGCTGTTGCGCTTCGTCGCGGCCAGCACGCCGGCGGGAATGCCGATCAGGAGCGCGATCAACAGGGCTGCAGCGCCCAGCTGGACGGTGTAGGGCAGCGCGTCGACTATGCGCTGGGTGACTGACTGGCGGGTCTGGAACGAGCGTCCGAAATCCAGCTGGACCGCGTCGCCCATGAAGCCCAGGTACTGCTGGTGAAGCGGGGCGTTGAGGCCAAGCGTCTCCCGCATGGCCTCAACATTTTCTGCGGTCGCGTACTCACCCAGGATGGCCTGGGCCGGGTCGCCCGGGACGAGTCGCACGAACAGGAACACCAAGGTCAGTACGCCGAGCAGTGTCGGTAATGCCGACAGGACTCTCCGTAACAGGTAACCGAACCACACGGCTTTACCTCAGCGCTCGATGCTTACCGGGAACAGCCAGGCGTCGTACTGCTGACGGCCACCCCAGCCCTTGACGTAGTCATGGTACGGGTGCGCGGCCATGGGCCAGTACATCGGGATGTAAGGCAGGTCGGTCATCACTTGCCTGGAGATCTCGGCGTAGATCTCTGCGCGTGCTTCGGGATCGGTTTCCAGGTTGCCTGCGTCGATGAGGTCGTCGACGCCGTCGTAGTACATGCCGTTGGGTCCGGGCGGGAACGCGTCGGAGTGGAAGAAGCTGCTGTACCAGATGTGCGGGTCGGCGCGGGTAGAGAGCTTCAGGATGAGCGGAGCTTCGCCGGAGGAGAGTGAGGCGACCCAGGTGCCGGAGTCGACTGAGCGCACTTCAGTTTCGACACCGATGTCGCGCCACATGGCCCGGACGGTGCCCAGCAGGTCGTTGCTGTGCGTGTTCAGCCAGTAAAGGGTAGTGCTGAATCCGCCTTCGTAGCCAGCCTCGGCCAGCAGCTCGCGGGCGAGTTCAGGGTCGTACTCGTAGCGCGGCACGTCCTCGGTGTGGCCCAGGTAGGCGGGAGCCAGGTCGCTGTAGCTGGCCTGGGCGAGGCCGCCCCAGATGACTTCAGCGATGATCTCGAGGTCGAGGGCGTGCATGAGTGCCCGGCGCACGCGGACGTCATCGAACGGTTCCATGCGGGTGTTGATGTTGATGCCATGCGAGGAGGAGGTGGTGATCTCGCCGGTTTCGATGCCGGGCGTGTTCTGCAGTGTGCGGTAGATCTCGGGGTTCTGCAGGTTCATGGCGATGTCGATCTCACCGTTCTGCAGGGCCAGCATGCGGACGCTTTCGTCGGAGATGACGACGAAGGTGGCGTTGTCGATCTCCGGTTCGCCTTCGTAGTAGTCGGGGTTGGCTTTCAGTCTGACTTCCACGCCGGGTACCCACTCAACGAACTCGTAAGCTCCGGTGCCCACCGGGTTGCGTCCGTACTCGTCGCCGAAGTCTTCGACAGCCTGTACGTTCACGATCATGCCTTGCCGGAAGACGGCGACGGTGTGCAGGAAGGCGGCGCTGGGCTGGTCGAGGGTGAAGACTACGGTCGTGTCGTCCGGAGCCTGGATGTCGGCGACCATGCTCAGGTCGCTCTGGAAGCGCGAGCCGGTTTCAGGGTCACGGATGCGGTTGTAGCTGTCCACGATGTCCTGGGCGACCAGTTTGCCGTAGCCCTTGTGCCACTCGACGTCATCGCGGATGTTGAACGTCCAGGTGAGCCCGTCGTCTGAAACTTCCCAGTCGGTGGCCAGGTCGGGTACCAGGTCGATCGTGCCGGGCGCGTAGCGGACGAGTCCGCTGTAGATGTTGGTGGCGATCGAGAAGCTGTTGACGTAACTCATGTAAGCCGGGTCGAGCGTGTCGCCCTCGCCGGGAAGTCCGATGCGGATCGAATCCTGTGCAAATGCGCCGGAGATGAGCGCTGCGCCTGCGACCAGTGCGGCGGTGATGAAGCGTCTGGGTTGAACGGGTTTCAACTGGGTTCCTCCTGTGGGGGGAATTGCTTTGCCTCTGAGGGATCTGCTTACGTCAGTGACGCACTTCGCCAGTGCGCGTCAGCTACCTCCCGTCCATGTCATAGGTGTTGACCTATGGGAATATTCGTGGATACTAGCAATGGGACACAGATGATGTCAAATAACGAAAGTCCCTTGCCTGTATGCGACAAAAGTGCGATGATGCGCCGCGAGTCTTTACTGGCTATAGTGACTGAAACGTTTTCAGGATCGGGAGGTTCGCGGCAGTAATGTCAGCAGCGGAAGCGGCTATGACCGCCACTCAGGACAAGTCGGAGGCGTACCAGCTCCAGACGCTCATGCGCGGGGCCGCCGTGCTGGACCTGCTGAGCGACCGCGACAGAACCGAGCAACGACACTGCTGCCAACGCGGGCATGCGAAACGCGCCGTTCTTCATAGATATTTC
>CALDPK010000165.1 GCA_937911855.1 uncultured Trueperaceae bacterium
CGCCGCAGGTTGCGCGGCAGGAGGTTGATGTTAATCAATGCCGTTCACCCCCCGCAGGGCAAGTCCCAGAGGAACCGCGAACTCGGGGCCGAACCTGGTCAGGTACTGCTTGTCGAACTTGTTCTCGTCTGCAGTGATGGTCAGCCACGGGTCACCGAGCTCCACCCGGAAGCCGAGGGAATCGCCGATCGCTGCCGGCAGGCCGCGCAGCTTGGCGCCACCGCCCGTCAGGATCACCCTGCTGATGTTCGCGTCGCCCGCCTGCACCCTGAAGAATTCGAGGCTGCGGCGGATCTCGGTTGTAAGGTCCACGAGCACGGGCCGCAGTGATTCGTAAACGCGGCTTGGGCTGAACTGTTCGCGTTTCATGTCGAAGTTGAGCAGTTCTTCCTCATCTTCTGTCGGGATGGCGGCGGTGCCGTACTCGAGCTTCACTTCCTCGGCCGTGTCGAAATCCAGGCCGAAGGTGCGCTGGATGGCGGCGGTGAAGTCGTCGCCTGAGACGCTGATGTTGCGGTTCATGAGCACCCGCTCGCCCCGGACGAGGGTGATCGTCGAGTTGGACGCCGCGATCTCGACGGTTACCCCGACCTCGTTGCTCTCCGTGTAGGAGGTGCCGGACAGGGTGGAGCGGGTCAGGTGATCACCGAGCAGGGAGCCGTGCAGCGAGCGGAGGAGTGTGAACGGCTTGACGTCGATGACGACGGGTTCGAGTCCGGCCCGCTTCAGGTACTCGACCTGCTGGCTGACCAGGTCAAGCCTGGCGGCGGCGATCACCACCTCGATCTGCCCGTTGTCTTCGACGTCCGAAGGGTTGTCCAGCACGTAGAAGTCCAGGACGACCTCTTCGATGGGGAACGGGATGTAGCGTTCCGCTTCCCATTTGATTGCTTCCTCAAGTTCCTGCATCGTCATCTTCGGCAGCAGGATGTTCCTGGTGATTGCCTGGCGGTTGCTCACGGCCGTTACGACCGAACGCTGGCTTATGCCAGCGTCGGAAAGCAGGGACTTGATCTCGGCAGCCAACCCCGCGGGATCGACGACCTGGTCATCCTGGATCAGACCCGGTGGCATCGGCCGCAGGGCGAGCGATACCAGGGACGGGGGATTTCCTGCCCTCAGTTCGACAACTTTCAAGGCGCTTGTTCCGACTTCAAGGCCGATGGCATCGACCTTAGGTTTGAACAGGCGCGACATGCGCTCGCGCAGAGAGGCCATGGGGGTCTCCTCCTCGATTACCTGGGGAAGTCTATCACGGTGTCAGGCGCGGTCCCGGAGAAATTTCGCATTCAGCAGACTGTGATATTCCTCAATTGCTGGGTGCCAGATCGTTGAAGCGTACGTGCGAACCGTGGAACTGCAGTTTCACCGTGCCCACCGGGCCGTTGCGCTGCTTGCCGATGATTATCTCGGCGATTCCCTGCTGGTCGGAATGCGGGTCGTAATACTCGTCCCGGTAGATGAACATGACCAGGTCCGCGTCCTGTTCCACAGCGCCCGATTCTCTGAGGTCAGACAGCATCGGCCGCTTGTTGGGCCGTGACTCGACTGCACGGCTGAGCTGCGACAGTGCCAGCACCGGGATGTCAAGTTCGCGGGCCAGAGATTTCAGGCCTCGTGAGATGTTCGATATCTCCTGCTGCCGGTTCTCGGTGTTGCCGCCGGACATCAGCTGCAGGTAGTCGATAACGATCAAGCCCAGGTCATGCTCGGCCTTCAGCCTGCGGGAGCGGCTGCGCAGTTCAGTCACCGACAGCGAGCTGCTGTCGTCGATGAATATCTGCGCTTCGGACATGCGGCCGGCCGTGTCGGCGATGCGCTGGAAGTCGCGGTCGCTGAGCTGACCGTTGCGGATGCGGCCCATGTCGACCCGCGCCTCACTGCACAGCATGCGCGTTACCAGTTGCACCGCTGACATCTCCAGCGAGAAGACTGCGACAGCCTTGCCTTCCCTGAGCGCCGCGTTCTGGGCGACGGTCAGGGCTGCGGCTGTCTTGCCCATGCTGGGCCGGGCAGCCAGGACGTTGAGGCTCGAGGGCTGCAGTCCGGCGGTCAGCTGGTCCAGTTCCTTGAAGCCCGTACGCAGTCCGGAGACCGGGTCGGGGTTCTGGTGCATCTCGTTGATGAACGTGAAGGTTTCGCCCACCAGCTGGTTCATCGCCTGGAAGGCGTTGCCCTTGCGGACGGT
This sequence comes from uncultured Trueperaceae bacterium, assembly GCA_937911855.1. Classification (GTDB taxonomy): domain Bacteria; phylum Deinococcota; class Deinococci; order Deinococcales; family Trueperaceae; genus CALDPK01. The sequence goes on from CALDPK010000165.1 coordinate 2,189, forward strand.
CGAAACCTGGAAGATGCTCGATTCAGCCTGGTCGAGGATGTCCTCGAGCGGCAGGGCATGGTCATAAGCCTGCTGCATGATGCTGCCGGCGCTCGAGATGAGCTCGCGCAGGACGGCTTTCTCGGAGACAAGTTTGGCGTAATGGTCTGCGTAGGCGGCGGTCGGGACCATGTCCATCAGGCCCATCAGGTACGGGAAGTTGCCCACACTCTCGAGCTCGCCGCTGCGCCTGAGTTCCTCGCCCAGGGTGATGATGTCGATGGGATCGCCCTGGCGGAACAGGCGTTCCATCGACCGGAAGATCTTGCGATGAGATTCCTTGTAAAACTGGTCGGCGACAAGGATGCCTTCGACTGCGGCAAATGCCTCACTGTCGAGCATTATGCTGCCGAGGACGCCCTGTTCGGCATCCAGATTCTGGGGAGGCACTCTATGTTCCACTCGCTGCATTGTACTGGCTGCGGATGCCCGCACCGGCAACCCGGCGTCAGTTGAAGGTGCGCGGCCCGGTTATCACCCCGGTATGATTGGCCGGATGAATGATCTGGCTCTCTGGAACTTCCCTGCAGCGCTGCTGGGCTACCTGATCGGGTCGCTGCCCCTTGGCAGCATTCTGATCCGCAGGCTCAGCGGACGCGACCCCGCATCGTTCGCGGCGTACAACATGGGCGTCGAGAACGTCATGCGTTTCGTGGGTCCCCGCATCGCGGTGGCGGCCTTGCTTGTTGACATGCTCAAAGGCGTGGCGGCGATCGCCCTGGCCGGCGGCCATCCGCTCGCTGCACTCGGTGTGTTCGCCGGCCACCTTTACCCCCTGCCCGTAGCCGGTTTCGCGAAGGCACCACGCGGCCGCGGCAACGGCGTGCTGCTTGGCGTCCTGACCGGCCTGGTGGTGTTCAACGTCGTGCCGTTCTGGCTGGCCCTCATGACCGCAGTCGTGTTCGCCGCGGTGCTGGGCGCGAGCAGGTACGTTGCGCTGGCAACGCTGGTTTCGCTCGCCGTCCTGTTCATCGCCGGCTGGACTGGTGGCCTCGGTGTGGCTTTCGTACTGGCCTCGGCCGGGATACTGGCGCTGGCACTGTGGCGGCACAAGAGCAGCATCGCCCGCATGATGGACGGAACCGAAACCCGCCTTGGCGATCCGCCAGCGGTGCTGGGCAGCGACCCGCGCATCGTGAGGACCGCCTTCATGGTCCACCCGATCTTCCTGGAAGACCTTTGGCAGCCGAACAGCCTGCGCTGGCTGCAGTGGCTCTTTGAACGCGGCATCATCAATGAAACGCGGCTCAGGAAGATACTGCCGCATATCAGGCCGCTTCTGCACGGTGAGTTCAAGGGCATCGAACTGCCCGACGGGCGCGAGCTGCGCGTCATGATCATCACCGGCGCGCTGCTGCCGGACATGATCCGCTCGGAGCAGGAGCTTGCCACGCAGATGGCGATCCGCGGAGCCAGGTTCGCACGCGAACTCGGAGCCGAAGCCATGGGACTCGGTGCGTTCTGGTCGACTGTGGGCAACAAGGGTCTGGAAGTTCAGGAAGCCGTGCCGGACATAGTGATCACCAACGGTGGCGCCTACACGGCCGCGTCGGTGAAGGCAGCTGTCCCCGGACTGCTGGATTCGTTCCGCGAGGCCGGCGGTTCACTGGAAACGGCAACCGCAGCAGTGATCGGTGCCAACGGCGTGGTGGCCTTCGGCGTCGCCCGCACCATCGCCGATCAGGTCGGCAGGCTGATCCTGGTCGGCCGTGACCTGGACAGGCTGCAGCGCAGCGCCGACACCCTGAGCCGCAAGTACAAGGACCTGTCGATCTCGGTGACCACCGACATCGCTGCCGCGCGTGAGGCGGACCTGATATTCACCGCCACTTCAGACCCTGATCCGGTCCTGTTCGAAGAGCACGTCAAACCCGGAACCTGGATATTCGACCTGGGCCGGCCCGCCGACGCTGATGAGTCGGTACGCAACGTGCCCGGCGTTCACCTCATCCCTGGCGGAGTGGTCAGGCCTCCTGGCGAGATGGACGCCGGCGTGGTCGATGTCCACTTCGGCGACGGCATGGTGCCGGCCTGCATGGCTGAAACGATGATCATGGCTGCCAACCAGTCGTACGACCGCAGGTCGCTCGGGCCGTCGACGAAGAGCGCCGACATCGACTTCTATCTGGCTGAAGGCGCCCGGCTTGGCTTCGAGATAATCACCGAAGACCAGCGGGCCAGCGCCTGATGACTTACACCTTCCGCGTGCGTGCAGAGCACGGCCTCGAGGGGGCGGAAGCCGCCCTTCTCTGGGAGCACGGCTGCAGCGGCATAGTGGAAGACGGTCCCTGGCTGGTGGCCTGGTTCGACGAGCAGGTCGAACTGCCGCTTGACGGAACCTGGGCGGAAGCGGATGAAACTGACTACCTGGAGCAGTACTACCGGGAGGTCGGAGCCGTGACGGTCGGTCCCCTCGTGGTGGCGCCTACGCACCAGGCCGTGACGCTTGAACCCGGGCAGAAGCCGCTGTGGCTTGATCCGGGCATGGCGTTCGGCTCAGGGCATCACGAGACCACCCGGGGACTGCTCTTGAAACTCAGCGAGATGGACCTGTACGGCCAGACTGTCCTGGACGTCGGTGCCGGCTCCGGCATCCTGGCCATAGCTGCCGACCTGCTGGGCGCCGGAAGCGTCACCGGCATCGACAACGACCCGGCCACTGTCAGCGTGGCGGAACAGAACGCGCTCCTCAACCGGTCCCGCGCTGAGTTCCTGCACGCCGCCCTCGCCGAGTTCCACGGCAGGGACCCGTTCGCGGTCGATCCCGCCACGGGCGAACCCCTGGTCGAGTGGCGGGTGGGTGACTCGCCGGCCTTCAGGGCGGCACACCGGTTCGACGTGGTCATCGCCAACCTGTTCGCAGCGCTGCACGTGCAGCTCATGCCCGCCTACGGCGAGCAGCTGACCGAAGGCGGCTGGCTGCTCCTCAGCGGGATAATGACCGCGCAGGCGGATGAAGTACTCGCTGCTCTGGATAGCGCCGGCTACGGGGAGATCACGCGGCTGGATGACGGTGACTGGGTGAGTCTCAGCGCCCGGAAACCGGCCGGCTGAGCGCGTGCGCGTCCACCGCGTTCACCTGCCCGGCCTGAGTGCCGGTGAAATAGCAGTCACCGGCGGCGACGCCCTGCACCTGCAGCGGGTGCTGCGCGTGCGCCCCGGTCAGCCTGTCACGGCTTTCGACGGCCAGGGCATGGAAGCGAAAGGCCAGGTGACCCAGGTACAGGACGCCCGGGTGGTCCTGCAGCTGGAAGCGCCGCAGCCGGCGCAGGTCGAGGCTGCGCTGGCGATAACGGTCGCAACAGCGCTGCTGAAAGGCGACAAGCTGGCCAGCGTCATCCGCCAGTGCACTGAACTCGGGGCAGCCGCGTTCCTGCCGTTCGTAAGCCGCCACGCTGACGTGCGGGAACTGAAGGGCAACAAACTCGAGCGCCTGCGGCGCGTGAGCAGCGAGGCGGCCAAACAGAGCGGCCGGGCAGTGGTTCCTGAGGTTGCGGAAGCCGTCCGCCTGCCGGAACTGATCCAGCTCCTGACAGGGCAGACGGTCCTCTACGCTGATCCGCGCGCGCAGCTCACCCTGGGCGAAGCGGTAGAGAACCGGCCGCAGGCGCTGACGGTCATGTCGGGCCCGGAAGGCGGCTTCTCGGAAGAGGAGCGCGAATCGTTCGGGCAGGCTGGCTTCACTGGAGTGCGCCTGGGCGCACGCATACTGCGCGCAGAGACTGCACCGGTCGCGCTTGTCTCGGCCCTGCTGCTGCCGGAGGCACTGTGAGGGTACAACTGCTGCTCGTCGCGGCTGTCCTGCTGTTCCTGGCAGCCTGCCGCCCGCTGTACCTGCCGCCCCTGATCGAACCTGCGGCACCCGAGGAACGGGCCCGGCTGGTATCGCAACTGGATCTGCTGGACGGCCGGCCCCGGTTGCAGGTCGAGGTGCTGAGCGTGGTCCGCGACGGCTGGCTGGCCGTGCAATGGTTCTCGCCGGGCGGGCGGGAAGTGGCGTCTGAGAGCATCTGGCTCGAGGCGGACAGCGTCGGGCTCACCTTCACGTTGACCCTGCCGGCTGACGCCGAAGCAGCGCCCGGCGAGTGGCGTGCGCTCCTGAGCCAGCATTCGCAGGTGATCAGGCAGCTCACGGTGACGGTTCCGTAAGTTCAGCCCGTCAGCCGGGGCCACGTGAAAGGGACCGCGCTGTGCTAAACTGTCACGCGTTTGCGTCCCGAGGGCGCGAGAGCCGGTCCGTCACTCACGGACCCGGAAATTCCCGACGACCGCGTATCGGGTGGGTGCCTGGGACCCACCTTTTTTGTTGTTGGTACGGGACATGGAGGTATCATGGATTTGCAGGAAGCGGCCAGAAACGTTCTGGAACCGTTGGGCTTCGAAGTGTTGGAGGTACGGGTGAATCGCTCCGGCCGTTCCAACAAAAGCCGTGTCATGGTGCGCATCGACCGGCTCGACGAAGCCGTCGTGTCGATGGACGACGTCTCGATGGCGTCGGAAGTGTTCGCGCTTGAACTCGACAGGCTGGATCCCTTCGAAGGTGCTTTCCTGCTCGAGGTCGAATCGCCCGGTGCGGAGCGTCCGCTCCAGACGGTGCGGCACTTCGAAAGGTTCCATGACCTGCTCGCCAAAGTGCGGAGCAACGGTGAGACCTTCACCGGACGCATCAGGACTATCGCCGGAAACGAAGTCAGCTTCGAAGTCGACGGTGAAGAGCGGAAGATCCCGCTCGACAGCATCGAAGGCGCGTGGCTGGCCGAATGGCCAAGTGAACCAAGGTAACAACGCCACCCACGCAACACGGGTGGATTCACAACTGAATAGGAGAGTGGAAAAGTGAATAGAGAGTTCATAGATGCAATGAGCCAGCTGGCTCAGGAGCGGAATCTCAACAAGGACGAGCTGCTGGAGAAGTTCGAGGAAGCCCTCGAGCAGGCATACAGCAGCAAGATCGAGATCGGCTCCGAAGTGGAAGTAAGCATCGACCCGGACACCGGGGAGATGGAAGTGCTTCTGATCCGCCGCGTCGTCGAAGAAGTGACGGACGAAGTGCGCGAGATCTCGCTTGAAGATGCTCTCAAACTGGATGACACGGTCGAGCTCGGCATGGAGATGGAATTCCCCGTCGACATGGACAAGTTCACCCGCATCGCCATCCAGACGACCAAGCAGGTAATCACCCAGAAAATCCGCGAAGCCGAGCGCTCCATCGTTTACGAGGAGTACAAGGACCGCGCCGGCGACGTCCTCACGGCCGTCGTTTCAAGAACCGACAACAAGCGCAACGTGTTCGTCGACCTGGGCCGCGGCGAGGCCATCCTGCCTCCCAAGGAACAGATCCCCGGTGAACGCTACATGGTCGGCATGCGCCTGCGCGTGTACGTCGTGAACGTCGAGCTGTCCGCCCGCGGACCCAGCATCCTCGTGTCCCGCGCCGCTCCGGAGCTGCTCGAGTACCTCATGAAGCAGGAGATCCCGGAAGTCAACGACGGCACCGTCGAACTCAAGGCCATCGCCCGCGAGGCCGGCCAGCGTTCCAAGGTTGCCGTCACGAGCACCAACCCGAACGTCGACCCGATCGGTGCCTGCATCGGTCACCGTGGCAGCCGCATCCAGGCCGTCACCTCCGAGCTGCAGCGCGAACGCGTCGACATCATCATGTGGGACGGCAACCCGCGTGAGTTCATCCGCAACGCACTGTCACCTGCGAAGGTCGGCCTGATCGAGCTGGACAACGACAACCTTGAAGCCAAGGTCACAGTAGGCAGCGACCAGCTGTCACTCGCGATCGGCAAGGGCGGCCAGAACGTCCGCCTCGCAGCCAAGCTCACCGGCTACAAGATCGACCTCGCAGCCTCCGAAACGGTCAGTGACCTTGACGCAGCCATGCAGTCCGCCGCCAGCCGCAGCGAAGACATGCAGGTCAGCGAAGGATCACGCGCCGCCTTCGACGCGCTCTTCGGCAGTGGCAACGCTGATGAAGAAAGTGCCGGCGAAGAGGCCGACAACGCCGAAGCGCCGAACGAAGAAACGCCTGAAGAAACCAGCGCAGAAACAGCAGGCGACAGCCAGGGGAGCAGCTCATCCTGATCGCCACCCAGACACGCGAAAGGCACGTACCGCTCAGGCGGTGCGTGTCGTGCCGCCGCTCGCTGCCCAAAGGCGAACTCCAGAGGCTCAGCCGCGATGACAGCGGCCAGTGGCAGCTGGACAGGACCGCAAAGGGTGCGACCGGCCGTGGCGCGTGGATCTGCGCTCAGCCAGCATGCAGAAAAGAAAAGTCGCTGCGCCGGTTCTTCCGGAACCAGGCAGCCAGAATCGCGGAGGAACTGCGCAGCGCGGAGCCTCCACACAGTGCACAGGACGGAGGGATGAATGTCTGAGAAAGTAAGAATCTACCAGCTCGCCAAGGACCTGGGTCAGGAAACCAAGGCAATGCTGGAAATACTCGACGAAATGGGGGTGGAGTACAAATCGCACTCCAGCACCCTGGACGAAGAAACCGCCGAGGCAGTCAAGCAGCTGGTCGCCGACGGTGGCGTAGCAGCAGCCGAAGCACCCGAAGCCGAGGCTGAAGCGGAAGCTGAACAGCCTGCCGCCGAACCCGAGCAGGAAGCTGAAGCCGCACCGGCACAGCCCGCCCAGCCCGCGGACGAGAAGTCCGGCAAGAAGCGCAAGAAGAAGAAGGGCGGCGCTGCAGCAGCAAGCGGTCCGCAGCCGCGTGCTCCCGTCGTGACCGTCATGGGTCACGTCGACCACGGCAAGACCTCGCTGCTCGACTACATCCGCAAGACCAAGGTGGCTGACAAGGAAGCGGGCGGCATCACCCAGCACATCGGTGCCTACCGCGTCGAGA
>CALDPK010000166.1 GCA_937911855.1 uncultured Trueperaceae bacterium
GCTGGAGGTGTCGTTGGCGGTCAGTTCAAGGCGCTCGGCGAAGCGGTCGCGGTCGTCGGCGGGGATGCCGAAAGCGACGGCGGTGCGGTCCAGCACCCGGCGGCTGAAGGCCAGTGACTCGTAAGTCACGTAGTTGACGTTGGTGCGGCTGATTATGGCTGCGCCGGCGTCGTCGCCAGTGCGGACCGGTGTAGGCGTGACCAGCACGGTCGCCTCGGCCTCGTAAGTGTCAGCGGAGAAGGTCGCGAACAGGAAAGCCCCCGCTGCAGCCAGTATCGCGACGGCAGCGATGAGCCAGAAGCCACGCTTGAATATCAGGTAAAGGTCGCGCAGTGAGACCTCATCTTGGTAGTCGTTCAAAAAACAGTATCCCCCCGTGAAGGATTACTTGCGGGCCCGGATCATCCCGTCTTTCTCGAGAGCCTCGAGGCCGCTCTGTATTGTACCCAGTTCCACCTGCAGCTGAGCAGAAACTTCCTCGGCACTCAGGCCTTTCTGGAGCAGCTCCAGCAGTTTGCGGCCAGCCTGGCCGTAACGGGCGTCGAAATCCATGGCCAGGGCGGTCATGGGGATCAGCGCGTCGCGGCCACGGAGCGTCAGGTCGAAGCGCTTGTCTTCCCAGCCGGGCGTGCCGCTGGGCAGGCGCAGGTCCGGCAGCGAGTCAGCCGTCGGCTGCGCGTAGCGGGCGCCGGCGACCAGCACCTTGCTGCGCACCTGCAGGTACGGTTTGCCCTGCAGGAAGTACACATAACCGGAATCGCTCGAGGTGATGCCGGAGTAATCGGTGAGTGCGTTGCTGCCTGCGCGCGTATCCAGCGCCAGGCCGGTGAGGCTGCGGGCCGAGACCCGGTCGAGCGGTTGCAGCATCAGCGGCGGCAGTTCCGCCTGCAGGGTGTGGCGTTGCAGGGCGCGCAGGGCGTCTATGCGCTGCCACACGTAACCGTCGCGCTCGAAGAACGCCGCGCGCACCAGGCCGTCAGTGATGACGGCGATGCCGTACTCACCGCCGTGTTGCAGAGTGAGAGCGCCGTTGAAGCCGCGGTTCCTGAGCAGTTCGAACAGCTTCGGCAGGTCAGTGGCCACGCTCAGGACGGGCGTGCCGCTGCCAAGTCCGCCCATGGCCCTAAGCGGTCCGATGGCGGTCTTCTGCGAGCTGCCGTCAAGCCAGGGCAGCTGGCTGCGGTCGTGGTCGAACCAGGTGAAGGTGTCGACGCCCTCGCTTAAGTTCCCGAACTCGCTTACTTCGCGCTGCAGCTTGACCTTGCCGTTCTCGAACAGGCTGTACAGGCTGTTCTCGCCGCGGGTCAGCACCAGGGTGCCGTCGCGGCCGCCGTCGCTGAAGAAGCTGATGAGGTCGGCTGCCGATTCGCTGCCGGCTGTACCCGCGAGCCTCAAGACCGCGCCGCCAATACGTCCTCGAGCAGCTTGCGGTCTTCAGGCCAGGTCAGCAGCTCGAGTGCTTCCTCGACGGGCTTGAAGCCGCCCTCGGGGAAGAGCGACTCGCTCGGCTGGAACGCCTGCTCTTTCGCGTCGGCGATGAACCAGGTGATGGTGCGTTCCTCGCCGCGGTCGTTCACGTAATGCGTCTGGAACTGCGTTTCCGGGTCGTTCACTACCACGTGCACGCCGGCTTCCTCCGCTATCTCGCGGACGGCGGTCTGCAGTGCGTCCTCGCCGGGGTCGATGTGACCCTTCGGGAAAACCCAGCTTCCGCCCAGCCGGCGGAGCAGCAGGACGCGGCCCTCTTCATCGAAAACCACTCCACCTGCGCCAGCTACAGTCATGCGGGAATGCTACCAGATTGCCGGCGAACGGACTTTGGGCGGCCCCTCACTGTGAGGCGGTGGTGCCACCGTTGCCCATGAACTGCATGATGCCGGAGAAGATGCCCCGGGCCAGCGAGTCCTGGTAGGCGGCCGTGCCGAGGCGCGGTCCTTCGTTCGGGTTGTTCACGAAGCCGATCTCCACGAGTATCGACGGGGTGCGGGCGTTGCGGATCACGTAGAACGCGCTCTGCTTGACGCCGCGGTCACGGGCGCCAGTCGAGCTGACCATGCCGTTCTGCACGGACGCGGCGAGCGCGCGGCTGTAATTCAGCTGCGTCTCACGCAGGATCATGGCCACAGGGTCATTGGCGATGGCGAGTGCTTCGTCGGTCAGGGCGGCGCTGGCGTTCTCGACCATGGCGCGCTCTAAGTTCTCCTGCGAGAGCGGCTCGCCGAACACCCAGGTCTCGATGCCGTTGGCGCTCGAGTTGCCGGCGGCGTTCGCGTGGATCGAGATGAACATGTTGCGGTCGGGTGTCGCGAAGTTCGAGCGCAGCCGCAGGTCGGTTGCCTTGTTGCGGTCTAAGTCGTAGTTGGCGTCGCGGGTGAGGATGACCTCGATGCCTTCGGCTTCCAGCAGCTGCTTCAGCTTCAGGGACACCTGCAGCACGACCTCATGCTCCATCACGTAACCGACCGCACCGGGGTCGATGCCGCCGTGACCGGGGTCGATCACCACGACGCGCTGGCCGTTGCCGCCGGGCCCGGGTGCCTGTTCGGTGACGTTCAGCGTGCTGTCAGTCCCCGGGATCGGCTGCGCGCTGGCCGCGGCCTGCGCCTGCACGGCGCTCAGTTCGCTGACCGGGCGGCCCTGCAGTCCCGGGCCGAAGTCCATGTAGAAGGTGCCAGTGTCAGTCATGGCGTAGCGGAAGCCGCCGCCGCCCGGATTCAGGCTGTGATGGGTGTTGACGACCAGGCTGGGTTGCCCGTCGATAACCGCGTAGTAGGCGCTCTGCACGTAGCGGTCCGTCTGGCGCCAGGCCGTATCCGGCGCGGAACCCGCTACGAAGGAGACCGTCACCGTGTTGCCACTCGCGGCCAGCGTGTAGCGTTCCACCGAGCCCAGGTCGAGCGCCACCCGCGTGTAACCGTCGTGCGCGCCGACGCGGAACGGGTTGAGCGGCGGGCCGCTGACCGTGATCGCGCTACCGGGTGGTGTTTCCGACTGTGCTGCCTGCGCCACCGGTTCAGGCGGCGGGGCTGGGGAGTTGACTGTCAGGAGTCGCGGACCGGGGTGCCAGTCGACGCTGAAACCGAACGCCAGTGCCACGGGTTCGATGGCCACGTAGCTGGTGCCGTCCACAAGTATTGCCTGCGGCGCGGTCCGGTCGGCTCCGTTGACTTTCAGGCCGCCGGCGCGCGGGCTTAAGCCCGCCCGTATGTCGTTGGTTGCGACCGTGGTCACTGTGGTGCTGCCGTCAGTGAAGCTCAGTGTGCGGGTCTCGCCGTTCCAGTTGACGCGTACGCCTAGCGCGCGTGCCAGCGGGCTGGCCTGGGCGTAAGGCGTGCTGGAATCGCCATGAGCGCTGAAGTAATAAGGACCCGCGTCATCGTGCAGGTTTCCGTCGATTGCAAGGGAGTTGATGCGGTCCTGCCCGAACGCGGTTGCGGTCAGTGCGGACAGAAAAACGAACAGTAAAGTGGTAAGAAACCGAGGATTCACGCTGGCAGTAAGTGTAGCACCACGATGTGAGAGCGGATTTGTGGGGGCTTGACTTTTGCCGCCTCAGGCCAGGCTTTTATCCCGGTCGCTCAGCGCCCGGGTTCCTTCCACATCTGCCTGAGCATCGCGTCGATCTCGTCGAGTGACTGGCGCTCCTTGGCGGCTTCGTGCGCGGACTTGCGGCTGGTTGCGGCCGGCTGTTCTTCGCGCTTGATGCGGTTGTAGGGAGCTGGTTCCTGCTCGCCTGCATCGAGCTGCAGTGCCGGTGCGGCCGGCTTGCCGCCGGGCGGGTTGAGCGGGATGCCCTGTTCGGTGTCGGCCTTGCGGCGCGGCTGGGTGTAGCTCGACTCGGGCCGCTCGAACCAGCTGCTGCGCCTGGTGTCGCGGGCCATGCGGGCGTTCATGTCCCGGGCGAGGGAGCCCAGGCGGACGGTCAGCACCGGCATGGTGACGCCAGGGTCGTTGGGGATGTTGAAGCTGATGATGTCCCGGAAGTTCAGGGTGAAGATGCTGTTGCCGATGTCGATCATGCAGCAGCTGGTGCGCAGATCCCGCAGCTTGGCCGTGGCCGGTGCGGCGCCTTCAAACTCCAGGCGGATCTGATCGCGCTTGAATCGGTTTGACTGAACCCGGTTGTGGGCCCCCGTGTATTCGAGGAGGAACCCGTGGATTTCGTTCTGGCTCGCCTGCATCGAGTGTCACGATAACCCAATTCGTCACGGCTGCTGGCGATTCTGGCCTGCACATGCTTGACACCTTAAGAACTAAGGTATATAGTCTTTTCACACGAAAGGACCTTCATGAACACCCTCGCGGTACTCATCACAACACCAGTTGGACTGTTCCTGATTGCCGGCCTGGCCGGACTTTCCATCCTCGGGCTCATGTACCTGGCCCTCGGCTGGCTGATGGTCGTGCCGTTCGTCAAGATCGCGACCGCCGGCGCCGGCGTGGTGCGCTCGGTCGACGGCAAGGCCAGC
>CALDPK010000167.1 GCA_937911855.1 uncultured Trueperaceae bacterium
CCTGTTCCTGTCCATTCCGGTCACGGTGCTGCTGAACTTCAGTGAGCCGCTGCTGCTTGCCACCGGCCAGGATCCGGCAGTCGCTGCCATCGCCGCCTCGTACCTGGCGGCAATCTCGTGGGGATTCGTGCCGATGATCCTCACGGTCGCGCTGCGGGGCTTCCTGGAAGGAACCGGCGACACCAGGCCGCTGATGTTCATCCTGTTCCTGGGACTGGGCGTCAAGATCCTGCTCAACAGCGTGCTTCTGACTGGCTGGGGCCCGTTCCCTGCACTGGGCGTGCAGGGCGCAGCCATCTCCAGTGCGTTCGTTTACCTGACGGAGTTCATCGCCGCCGCGCTGTACGTCACCCTGCGCTACCGCGACCTCCGGCTGCTGCAGGGTCTGGGCCGGCCGCACCCTGTGATGCTGCGCGAACTGATCACGGTCGGCGTGCCCATCGGCGTGACCCTGGGTTTCGAATCGGGTCTGTTCACGGTGGCGGCGTTCGCCATGGGTACTTTCGGCGGTGCAGAACTGGCTGCCCATCAGATCGCGATGGCGTCGTCATCGATGGCGTTCAACATCCCGCTGGGCATCGGACTGGCCACGGGCGTGCGGGTCGGTCAGAACGTGGGGCGCGATGACCGGGAGGCTGCAGCCCGCTCGGCCTTCACCGGGGTCGGGCTGGCTTTCATCATCATGTGCGTGACCGCCACCGTGTTCTGGCAGTTCCCGCAGCAGGTGGTCGGGCTGTTCCTTGACCTGAGCGACCCTGCCAACTCCGAGGTGATCGGCTTCGCAGTGACGTTCATCGGTTTCGCCGCCATGTTCCAGCTGGCCGATGGTGTCCAGGTAGCCGCCAGCGGTGCGCTGCGCGGCTACAAGGACACGACCGTGCCGATGTATGTTTCGCTGTTCTCCTACTGGGTGGTGGGGCTCGGCGGCGGCCTGCTGCTGGCGTTCACGTTTTCGATGGGGCCGTCCGGGCTGTGGATCGGGCTGGTCGCAGGTCTGACAGTGGCGGCCGCCCTGCTTGCACTGCGCCTGCGCTGGCGCACCAGTCAGGCGCTCAGCCGCCGCATCGTCGCAGCCTGACGCAGCGCCCTGCTCGCATATTCAGGCGGTTTCCGGTACAATCTGTGGCAATGAGCTGGAGGAGAATTCTGTAATGGACACCATCGTAACCATCCTGACCAACGCCGTCCTGGTCCTGGCTTTCCTGACCGTACTTGCCGTAGTGAGCATTGCCCTGGCCCGCTTCCTGTCGGGCAACGTGGCTGATTACCGCCCCCACTGAGCCTTGATCCTGAGGCTGCTGCGGACGTATCTTCACAGCCCGCAACTGACGCTGGCGCAGGCAACTTCGTTCCTGCGCCTCGTTTTTTTGCTGGCTTTCATGGGTCAGTTCGTCGCGGCGATGGCGACGGGACTGGTCCTGCGCCTTGCCGTACCGGACGTGCCGGAGCCCTCCAGCGGAATACTTGGCTGGGTGCTGGTGCTGATCAGCCTGCCGCACCTGCCGCTCGTCCTGTTCCTGAGCACCCGCGGCACCCAGGCACTCAACCGCGGCGCCTCGCTGTCAAGCACGCTGCTGGCGGGAGTACTGCTCTCCACGCCGGCCTGGTTCCTGTCGCTCGCCATGATCACCCGCCAGGCACAGCTTCACCTGCTGCTGCTGATCGTGATCATCCTGCTCCAGTACGCGCTGGGCATGTTCCTGACGTCAAGGTTCGCCAGGCTGGTGATTCCTGCGGAACCAGCGGCCAGTGAAGAGCCCGGATCATCAGAAGAAACTGAAAGCTAGCTGCGCCTGAGTTCAGCGCTCGCGTCGATGAGCAGCGAGCTCATCTCGAGAGCCTTGCTGGTTCCGATGACCACGCAGTCGGCCGGCTCGTCGGCGACCATCACCGGCACGCCGGTGATGCGCTGCAGGAACACGTCCAGGTTCCTCAGCTGCGAACCGCCGCCGGTGAGTACGATCCCGCGCTCGATGACGTCGCTTATCAGTTCGGGTGGCGACTGCTCGAGGACGTGCCTGGCTGCACTGCCGATCCGGTCGAGCGAACTGGTGAGGGATTCGACCACCTGGCTGCTTGCCACGGTGACCGTCTTGGGCATGCCGTCGATCAGGTCACGGCCGCGCACGTCGATCGTAAGGTCCTCTTCGCCCTCGAGCAGTACTGCTGCTCCGACCTTGCGCTTTATCTCCTCGGCTGTCCGGTCACCGATCAGGAGGTTGAAGCGGTTACGCACGTAGCGGATTATCTCGTTGTCGAAGGCGTTGCCGGCGATGCGCAGCGAGTCGGAGACCACGATGCCTCCAAGGCTGATGATGGCGATGTCGGTGGTGCCGCCGCCGATGTCGATCGTCATGGAGCCGACCGGCTGCATTATGTCGATGCCGGCACCGATGGCACCGGCCACCACTTCCTCGATCAGGTAGGTGCGCCGCGCCCCGACCTCTGCCACGGCCTGGATCACGGCGCGTTTCTCGACGGTCGTGATGCCGCTGGGGATGCAGACCATGATGCTGGGCTTGAAGAAACGGGACGGACCCGTCATGACCTTGCGGATGAAGGCCTGGAGGAGTTTTTCAGTCAGGGTGTAGTCAGCGATGACACCCTCGCTCATCGGGCGTACGGCCGTGATGTTGCCGGGAGTGCGTCCCAGCATGTGGTAAGCGTCGCTGCCCACCGCTTTCACATCCGTGGTGCCGTTGACCACAGCAATGACGGCAGGTTCGCGCAAAAGCACACCCTTGCCCTTGACATGAATCCTGACGTTGGTTGTACCGAGATCTACGCCTATCACAAGTCGCAGTATACGCACTGGACTGTCCGGCAGGAGTCTTCAGGACGCAGCTGCGCGCATGCAGGCGGTATCATCCCCGGGTGACCGGGGAAGACATCAACCATTCCGAAGCGTACGGCATCTTCGCGCAGGTGTACGACCGCGTCATGGCCGACATCGAATACGAGGACTGGGCCTCGTTCATCCTCACCGAAAGCACGATGCGCGGTTTCGAGGGTGGGCGGATACTGGACCTGGCCTGCGGCACCGGCAACTCCACGGCCCCCATGATCAGGCGGGGCTTCGAGACGGTGGGAGTCGACGCCTCAGCGGCGATGCTGGAGGTGGCCCGCAGCAAGTTCCCGGACGCAACCTGGATTGAAGGGAGCTTCACGGACTTCAGCGTGCCAGGCAGCTTCGGCCTGGTGCAATGCGTCTTCGACTCCCTCAACAACCTGCTTGATGCCCGGGATTTCCTGCTCACTGCGCAGCGCGTACTCGCCCACCTTGAACCCGGCGGACTGTTCATGTTCGACATCAACACCAGCCTCGGTCTTGAGGAGCTGTGGGAGGGGGACACGATTCAGGGCTGGCTCGGCAAGGACTGGTACGGCTGGAAGCACAGCTGGGATCCCGCCACGAGGATAGCCACGGTGGAAGCCGGCTTCATCATCGACGGCGAGAGCTGGCTGGAAGTGCACCGCGAACGCGCCTACGATCAGGCTGAAACCAGGGAGCTGCTCACCGCAGCGGGCTTCGCCGACATAGAGATCATCGACCTGCCCTGGGGCGACGAAGCAGAACCTGACGCGCCCCGGGTATGGGTCGTGGCGAAGAAGCCCTCAGAAACTGATCTCCCGCCTCAGCCGTGAAGTCGCACTGTCCAGCCGGGCCAGCATCGCCCGGTTCTGGTTGCTGATGCTGCGGCGGCGGGGCTGCTCGGGGAAGTCAGCGGGCCCGTCAGTAACGCTGATCGGCAGTCCGTCCACCCCGCGTGCGCGCCACTGCTCATGCCAGCTTTCGGGCAGGACGGCTGGCAGCTCCCGGCCCGTCATGAGTGCCCACAGCTGCGCCCAGGCGCGCGGCACGGTGCGGTAGGCGTCGTAACCCCCACCACCGGTCGCCACCAGCCGGCCGCCGCAGTAAAGGTCCGACAGCTCCACGACGCGTTTCCATGCCTGCGTCATCCCCGTGAGCGACAGCGACAGGTCCGCCAGTGGATCGAGCCGGTGGCTGTCCGCTCCGCCCTGCAGCACGATCAGGTCAGGTCTGAACCACTCGAGGGCAGGTGGCACCACTGCCTCGAAGACCTCCAGGTAACTGTCATCCTCGGTGAACGGTTCCAGCGGGGCGTTTACCGAGCAGCCGCGGCCCGCGTCGCGACCGGTCTCGTAGGTGTGACCGGTGCCGGGGAAAAGGTAACGCCCGGATTCGTGCAGACTGATGGTGAGGACGTCCCCGCGGCTGTAGAACAGTTCCTGGGTGCCGTCACCGTGATGCGCGTCCAGGTCGATGCAGGCGATGCGGATGTTATGGCGGCGGGTGGCTTCCTCGATGGCGACTGCCAGGTCGTTGTAGACGCAGAAGCCCGACGCGCGGTCCGCATGGGCGTGATGCAGGCCGCCCGAGAAGTTGACGGCCCGGTCAGCCTGGCCGCTGGCCACCAGCGAAACGGCTGTGGCGGTGGCATCGCAGACGCTCAGGATCGCGTCGTGCATGCCCGGGAAGATCGGGTTGTCGCCGGTGCCGAGTCCGTGCGCGAAGCTGTCTTCGCGTTTCTTGCCGTTCGAGACGTCGCGGACCAGGTCCACGTAGAACGGATCGTGCACATGGCCCAGGGCAGCAGTCGGCAGGCGGACGGGCTGCACGCGCTCACCGCTGTGCAGCAGGCCACAGGTCTCCAGCAGGGTTTCGGTAAGTTCAGCGCGTACCGGCTTGAACGGGTGGCCCGGGGCCAGCTCGTAATCGCTCAGCGCCGGGCTGGTGAGGAAGGCGGCACGCTGCCTGCCGTGTTGAATGCGGCAAACGAGGTGGCGGTCGCGGCGTTTTTGAAGCAGCGATTGTCGTTTCCCGGCATCTGGGAGCTGGTGGAGCGGGTGATGAGCCGTGGTGGCATGCCGGCTGTGGCCCTGTTGGGCCCGATCATCGGCACCCAGTTCATCGCCGTGGCCGTAGTGGCGATGGGCATCTCGGCGGCACGATCCTTCC
>CALDPK010000168.1 GCA_937911855.1 uncultured Trueperaceae bacterium
CGCCGGTGTTGCACGATCCCGGCGGCGTCGCAGCCATTCGCTACCGCGCCATCGCGCGTCGAGTGGGCGCCAAAATCTGGCAGCAGCGGTTGCAGGCCGCCGCCGCGCCCACCATCGAGATTTCCGACGACTAAGCAGTATCCCTATGACTATCAAATCCGACCACTGGATTCGCCGCATGGCGGCGAAGACCAGCATGATCGAGCCGTTCGCCGCCGAGCAGGTGCGCTACGGCGCCGACGGCAAGCGGCTGATTTCCTATGGCACCAGCAGCTATGGCTACGATGTGCGCTGCGCCGATGAATTCAAGATTTTCACCAACGTGCACTCGGTCACTGTGGATCCAAAACACTTTGACGAGAGCAGCTTCGTAGATGTGAAAAGCGATGTGTGCATCATTCCACCCAATTCCTTCGCACTGGCGCGCACGGTGGAGTACTTTCGCATTCCGCGCAACGTGTTAACGATCTGTCTGGGAAAATCCACTTACGCCCGCTGAGGCATCATCGTCAATGTGACGCCGCTGGAACCGGAGTGGGAGGGCCATGTGACATTGGAATTTTCCAACACCACGCCGCTGCCGGCGAAGGTTTACGCCAACGAGGGGATCGTGCAGCTGCTGTTCTTCCAGGGCGAGCGCCCCGAGACTACTTACAGTGAGCGCAAGGGCAAGTACATGGGTCAGACGGGCGTCACGCTGCCGAAGCTGTGAACCCGCTCAGTCGTCGATGAGCTGAAGTTCGATTATGAACTCGGTCAGGCCGGGCCGGCTCTCGAGCCGCAGCGTGCCGCCATGCTGCTCGGCAATCTGCAGGGCGATGGCCAGTCCAAGACCGGCACCACCGCCAGCGCCCCGGTAAAACTTCTCGAAGATCCGCTCCTGCTGCTCTTTGGGGATGCCGGGGCCGGTGTCGCGCACGATCAGCCGGGCGGTCTCGTCTGAAGTGATCAGCTCCAATTCGACGTTGCCTTCACCGGCGGCGCGGCTGGCGTTGGCGGTCAGGTTGCGCACGAGCTGCCGGAGCCGGCCCGGATCGCCCAGCACCAGGCTGCCTGGTTCGCCTTTCGTGCGCACGCCGGGATACTCGGCAGCAACCGCCTCGAGCACATCGCTGTACGGGTCGACGAGGTGCAGGACGAGCTCGCGGACAGACCTGCCGCGGGTCAGCTGCAGCAGGTCCTCGACCAGCCGGCCCATGGTGGTGGCGATGCGGCGTGCCGCGCGCAGTTCCGGCTCGACCTCGGGTGTGGCGCGGCGCAGGCCGCGGTCCAGGAAGCCGGTCAGGCTGGTGAGCGGCGTCCTGAGTTCGTGGCTTGTTTCCAGCAGGAACTGCCGCTGGCTTTCCATTGCGTCGCGCACCCGGCCGATCAGCTGGTTCAGTACGCTGGCCAGCAGGCCCAGTTCGTCGTTGGCGCCGCGGAACTCGACTGGCTGCAGGTTGTCGGGTCCCAGTTGGGACGCCTGGCGGGCCAGTCTGCGCAGCGGTTGCATTATCTGTCCGGCGACCACCCAGGCTACGAAGCCGCTGGCCGCGACAAGCACGATTGCCAGCAGGGTCAGCACCCTGGCTATCTGGTTGAGGGCACCGCTTATGAAGGTGGTCTCGGAGATGACTGCCGCGACACCCACGCCGAAGGGGGCGAGGGCTGCGAGCAGCGGCCGGCCCTGCCATTCTCCCTGCCAGTCGCGCACTTCAGCTGAGGTCTGCGCGATTATCTCGCGGGGGATGGCGCCGGAGAAGTCCTGGCCTTGGGGGGCGGAGGTGGCCAGGAAGTTGCCGGTGGCGTCGAACAGGGTGATGATGACCCCGCCGGTCGGGCCGGTGAGGTTCTCGTTGGCGGTTCCGGGGGCGCCGCCGCCGTACAGGGCCGCGACGCGCCGGGCGTCTTCGCGCAGACTGTCACGCAGGTCATTGATGAGGCTGCCGCGGACGGCCAGGTAACTGGTGACGACGGCGGCGATGCTCAGGACGGCGATGGCTGTGCCAACGAGCAGGACGAGCCGCCAGCGGAACGGCATGGCGGGCGCTCAGCCCTTTACGGCGTAACCGATGCCACGCACCGTCCTGATCACGCCGAACCCGCCGGCGTCACGCAGTTTGCTGCGGATGTTGGCGATGTGCACGTCGACGACGTTGGAGGTTGGGGGCAGTTCCTCGCCCCATACGTTCACTTCGATCTCCTGGCGGCTGTACACGCGGCCCGGCTGGCTGCTCAGGTACACGACCAGGTCGAACTCGCGGGGGGACAGCCGCACTTCGGTGTTCTCCCACATGACCTGCCGTTTGACTGCGTCGATGCTCAGGTCGCCGATGGTGCGGGCTGCCTGGCCGTTGCGCTTGCGCAGCTGCACGCCGACGCGGGCTATGAGTTCCTGGGCGTGGAACGGTTTGGCGAGGTAATCGTCAGCGCCGGCGTTGAGCATCTCCACCTTGGTGGTCACGTCATCGGCTGCGGTGAGGATGATGATGGGGGTGTCACCTGTCTGGCGGATGCGGCGGGCGATCTCCGCTCCGCTCAGGTCGGGCAGGCCCAGGTCGAGAATCACCAGATCGGGTTTCTCTTCCCTGACGGCCGCCAGCCCGCGCATGCCCGTATCGAACGTGGCGACGGTGTAGCCGGCTTCCTCGAGCTCGAGTTTCAGGAGCCTGGAGATGTCTGAATCGTCTTCTACGACGACGATGTGCTGGTTCGGGCTGGTTTCGGAGCCGTTCTTCTGTGTCACGGTTTCTCCTTCAGTGATCGGGAAGGCTCAGTTCGATGCCGTAGTTGACCTGCAGCCAGGTGCGCAGCGAGACGGGCTCGCCTGTGCCGGGTACGAGCAGGTCCTGGCCGCCGGCGTCGACTGTGACGCGCAATGACTGCAGCCCGTTAGTTGCAGCGGATAACGGAGCGGACCGCTCCGTGTCGGTTTCTGCGGGTGGGTAGATGAGCAGCTGCAGCCCCTGTCCGGGCGGCAGGGCCGCATCGAACAGCAGGACGCCGTCCTGGACGACTCCGCGTGCGTGTACGGTCCGCAGGTCATCGGAAACCACCATGATGGTGGTGCCTGGTACCAGTGCCGGCAGGGAGGCCAGCGACTGACCAAGCATGAACAGGACTGCCAGACTCATGCGAATCACAATATCAGGGCAGACATTTGCGCGCCAAAGCTTTGCATGAAAAAGCCTTCATCGTTGGGCTTTTTGGCGAGTGAGCAATAGCACCGCGTTCTGCAGTCGGTTTCTGGTATGCACGGGTTATGCTGCACCCCGGCGTTTCAAGCTGACGGGGGCGTAAAGAGGTAAACATGCACCGAATCAAACCGGTTTCGGATTCCAGAATGACGGGACTGCTGGTACTGCTGGGCCTTGTTTTCGCGTTGTTACTGCCTGCGGGTGCCATCGCGCAGAACTTTGATGGCGACCGCTTCCTTGAGCAGTGCCTGAGGCTCGAGGCGGGTGGCGATTACGTTTCAGCCCGTGAATCGTGCCTGAACGCACTGGAGCTGGACAGCGGCAACACCGACACGCTCCTGGCCCTGGCACGTCTGGAGATCCGGCTGGGTGACATGAACTCCGCGGAGACCCGCCTTCTGCAGCTGCGGGCGCGCGTCACGAGCGCCGAGCCGGCCCTCCTGCTGGCTGAGATCGCACTGCAGCGCAACGACCTGATCCTGGCGGAAAGCAACCTGGACACTGCTGCCAGGCAGCTGGCGAACAGCCCTCACGCCGAACTCGCAGCCCGTCACTCCTGGCTGACCGGCAGGACCTTGGAGCTTCGCGGTGAAGCACAGGAGGCGCTGGGCCATTACCGCCGCGCCGCTGCCGCCCAGCCGCTTGAACTGGCTTATTACAAATCCGCGGCGGAAGTCCTGTTCGACATGGGCATGCCTGAAGCTGCTGCCGATGAGCTGCTGCAGTACCGCTCGGCTTCGGGAATGAGGGGCGACGCGGAACTGCACTCGCTGCTTGGCGAGGCGCTGTGGGCTTCCGGCCGCCTGCAGGCCGCTGCCGCGGAGTTCGAGGCTGCCTTCGCCCTGCGCGCCGGCCGTGACGTGTTCGCATCGGGCCGGGACTTCAACGACTTCTTCGAGCGCGCGATCGATCTTGCCCGGCAGAACCGCCCGGAGCAGCAGCAGTCTGGCGGCGGGAATGCCGGCGTCAGCG
>CALDPK010000169.1 GCA_937911855.1 uncultured Trueperaceae bacterium
TGAGTGACTCATCGAGTGCCCGCCGGGCGATGCCGACCGAGCCGGCCCCCACCGGGATGCGGGTCTTGTCGAGCGTCTTCATGGCGATGCGGAAGCCGTCACCCACCTCGCCGAGCATGTTGACGAGCGGAACCCGCACGTTGTCGAACGTGAGTTCGGCGGTGTACGAGGCACGTTGCCCCATCTTGCCGTGCAGCTTGGCGTGCGTGAAACCGGGCGTGTCCTTCTCGACCACGATGGCAACTGACGCCTTGGTGCCTGCCGAAGGATCGGTCGTCGCGAACACCACGGTCACGTCAGCCAGGCCGCCGTTGGTGATCCACATCTTGCTGCCGTTCAGCACGATCTCGTCGCCCTCGATGGTCGCGCGCGTGCCCATCGCCGCGGCATCTGAGCCGTTATCGGCCTCGGACAGTGCAAAGGCGGCCAGTGACGGTTTCTCCAGCAGCGGCGCCAGGAAACGCTCCTTCTGCCCGTCACTGCCGGCGAGCAGTATGGGGGTGATGCCCAGTTCCGAGGCCATCAGGATCGTATAGATGCCCATGCAGCCCCAGGCGAGTTCTTCGCCGACGATGATCTCGTCGAGCATGCCCAGGCCCAGTCCGCCGAGCTCCTCGGGAACGCCGGTGTTCAGGAGTCCCAGCGCGTGCGCCTGTGCGACCACGTCCTCCGGGTAGCTTTCCTCTGCGTCGTGCTTCGCTGCCGCCGGCGCGATCACTTCACGCGCGAACTGGCGGGCCAGCGCCTGGATCTGTTTCTGTTCGTCTGACAGGCTGAATCCGATCATTCCCGTCCCCTTTCACGCCTCAGTTGCCTGCTTATGACCATGCGCTGGATCTCGCTGGTCCCTTCGTATATGCGGGTGACCCGTGCGTCGCGGTAATAGCGCTCCACCGGGAAGTCCTTCGAGTAGCCGTAACCACCGTGGATCTGCACGGCCGCGTCGGTGATGAAGCCGGCGGCCTCGCTGGCGAACAGTTTGGCGACGGCTGCCTCACGCGTCACACGGTAACCGTTGTCCTTGAGCCATGCAGCTTTCTGCGTCAGCAGCCGGGCTGCGTCGAGTTTCACGACCATGTCCGCCAGGCTGAAGCCGACTCCCTGGAAGAACCTGATCGGCTGGCCGAAAGCCTCGCGCTGCTCGCTGTACTGTTCGGCAGCGTCGAGGGCAGCGCGGGCGATGCCGACTGCCTGCGCCGCGATGTTGATGCGGCCGGAGTCCAGCTGCGACATGGCGATGACGAAGCCCTGGCCCGGTTCACCCACCAGGTGCGAGTCGGGCACGAAGCAGTCCTGGAACATGACCGGACTGGTCACTGCCGCGTGCTGCCCCATCTTGCGTTCAGCTTCTCCGGGGCTGAGCCCCTCGGTGCCTTTCAGAACAACGAAGCAGGAGATCCCGCGCACGCCCGCTTCAGGTTCGGTGCGGGCCAGTACCAGGTACAGGTCGGCGTCGCGGCCGCTGGTTATCCAGGCTTTCTCGCCGTTCAGTATCCAGCCGCCGTCAGTCTTCTCGGCGCGCGTTCGGATGGCAGCGGCGTCGGATCCGCAGTGGGGTTCGCTCAGGCAGAATGCGCCGATCCAGTCACCGCCGGCCAGGCGCGGCAGCCACTCCTGGCGCTGCTCTTCCGTTCCGTAGGTCAGCAGGCTGCTCTGGGGGAAACCGTTGCTGACGCCCATGATGGTTGACACGGACGCGTCGGCAGAGGCGATCTCCTCAAGGGCCGTAACCATCGCGAGGGCGTCCAGGCCGGCACCGCCGTACTCCTCGGGCGTCATCACGCCCATGAGTCCCAGTCCGGCGAGTCCCTTGAGGGCTTCACGGGGGAAGCGCTGTTCGCGGTCGAGTCCGGCCGCGGCCGGAGCGATTTCCTTGCGGGCGTATTCCCGGACCATCTGCTGAAGCTGCAGCAGTTCGGGAGGCAGGGCAAAATTCAAGTGAAGTACCTTCCGTACATGTCTTGTGCTCGCCTTCCATCTTACCGCGCGCCGGCAGGCCGGGCAGCCATTACAATGGCCTGCATGAGGTGGCTGGCATGAACACGACCGAACTGTTGCACCGCGTCCCCGAGGTCATCGACCCCCAGGCTGCACAGGGCACCACGGCCGTCATTCAGTATCAACTGGAAACGCCCGTCTATCACGAGTTCCAGGACGGTCAGGTCACTGCTGTCACCGGAACCCACGAGAAACCGGATGTGACGGTGATAATCACCGAGGAGAACATCCGCAAGCTGCTGGCGGGCGAACTCAAGCTGGGCCGGGCGGTATTCACCGGCAAGCTGCGCGTCCGCGGCGACCTGCTGCTGGCGCAGCGGCTGATCGGTCTGGTGGACCGTCAGGCGCTCACGCGCATACTGGAAGAGACGTCAGCCTGACTCAGGGCAGTTCGGATTCAAGCCCGAACGCTGCATGAACCGAACGCAGCGCATCTTTCGCATGATCCAGGCCCACCACCACGGATATCCGCACTTCGCTGGTGGCGATCATCTCGATGTTGGCCCCGGCATCCGAAACCGCCTGGAACATGCGGGCGGCGATGCCCGGGGTTGAACCGATCGCTATCCCGACCACCGACAGTTTGGCGATGTCCCCGTCAGCGGCTACGCTGCCGCCGGTCTCAGCCAGGATCGGCCGGATCGCAGCGAGCGCGTCCTCGACCAGGTCCTTCTTCACGGTGAAGGCCATCTGCTGACGGCTGTCCCCTGCGCCGGGTACGCCCTGGATGATCATGTCCGCGCTGACGCCCGCGTCACCCAAAGCACCGAACAGTCGGGCTGCAACGCCCGGCCTGTCCTGCACGCCTTTCACGCTGATCCGGTACTGATTGGTGTCGAGCGCGACGCCCGTGACCGGGTGCGCGCGGATGGCCTGGGCTTCCCCGTTTCCAAGATCCATTACCAGTGTTCCTTCCTTGAAATCGAAACTTGAACGGACGTGCATGACGATGCCGTAATGGCGGGCGTACCAGACGCTGCGCGTGTCCAGAACGCGGGCGCCGAGCGAAGCCAGTTCGATCATCTCGTCGTAGTCGATGCGGTCCAGCTTGCGCGCTGACGGGATCAGGTGCGGATCGGTCGTGTAGATGCCGTCCGTGTCCGTGTAGATCTCGCATTCCTGCACGCCCAGGGCGGCCGCCAGGGCAACTGCCGTGGTGTCCGAGCCGCCGCGGCCCAGCGTGGTGCGGTTGCCGGCAGCGTCATGACCCTGGAAACCCGCGACCACGGCCACGTCAATGTCGGCAAGCGCAGCCTGCAGTCCGGCGGAGTCGACGCCCAGGATGCGGGCCGTACCGTGCAGGCTGTCGGTGTGGATGCCGGCCTGACTGCCGTCGAAACTGCGGGCACGCACCCCCAGGTCGTGCAGCGCCATGCTCAGCAGCGCGATGCTCTGCATCTCCCCCGTGGCCATCAGCACGTCCAGCTCGCGTTTCGACGGCCGGCTTGTGACTTCGCGGGCAAGGCTGATGAGCCTGTCGGTGCTGCGGCCCATGGCCGAGACAGTGACCACGGCTTTGGAACCGCTCTCGACTACGCGGGCGATGCGGCTGGCGACTTTGCGCAGCCGCTCCACATCGCCTACGCTCGTGCCGCCGAATTTCTGGACGGTTACGGGCCACGGCAGCGTCTTGACGGGTACGGCAGTCTCCATCCCGGAAGTCTACTACGCCCCGGAATGCGTCACCCATGCATGACACGCGCGGCGGCGGCAAGCTGACATGATGGAGCTGTGAGTGATCTGAACGCATTTCGCGTGGCCATCGTCGGCGCCGGACCAGCGGGATTCTATACGGCAGAATCACTGCTCAAGGCCGACGAGCTGGCCACAATCGACATATTTGACCGCCTGCCCACACCGTACGGCCTGGTCCGCTACGGCGTGGCCCCCGACCATCACCGCATCAAATCAGTCGCGCAGATGCTGGCCCGCACCGGCCGGCACGAACGCGTGCGCTTCCTGGGCAATGTGGAGTACGGCCGGGACCTGCAGCTGAGCGACCTGCTCAGGCACTACCACGCGGTGGTGTTCGCTGTGGGCGCGCCGCTGGACCGCAGCCTGGGCATCCCGGGTGAAGACCTGCCGGGCAGCCTGTCAGCCACCGAATTCGTCGCCTGGTACAACGGCCACCCCGACTACGTGCACCTGGAACCAGACCTGGGCTCCGAAACAGCCGTCGTCGTGGGCCTGGGCAACGTCGCCATCGACGTCACCCGCATCCTTGCCAGGAGCGCCGATGAACTGCGTGCCACCGACATTGCCACGCACGCCCTCGAGCAGCTTGCTGAAAGCCGCGTAAAGGACGTCATCCTGCTGGGCCGGCGCGGCCCGGCGCAGGCCCGGTTCACCACCAAGGAACTCCGCGAACTGGGCGAGCTGGACAATGCAGACGTCATCGTTGAACCGTCAGAACTCGAGCTCGACCTTTACAGCCGCATGGAAGCCGAATCGGACCGCAACGTGCAGCGCAACCTGCAGGTACTCGAGGAGTTCCGCTCGCTGCCGCGGGCAGGCAAACCCCGGCGGGTGCACCTGCGCTTCCTGCGCTCCCCTGTTCAGCTGGAAGGCAACGGGCGCCTGGAACGCGTGCGCCTCGAGCGCAACGAACTGGCAGGTGCGCCGGGCCTGGGCATGAGCGCCGTCGGCACGGGCGAGTTCGAGGAGATCGACGCCGGCCTGCTGTTCCGCTCCGTCGGTTACCGCGGCACTGCCCTGCCCCACGTGCCGTTCGATGCAAAGGCGGCGGTCATCCCGAACCATCAGGGCCGGGTGTTGTCGGAACCCGGCGGTTCCGCCGTTCCGGGTGTGTACGCAGTGGGCTGGATCAAGCGTGGCCCCAGCGGGGTCATCGGCTCCAACAAGGCTGACGGCATGGAGACCGCAGCCAGCATCATGGCGGACGCCCGCCGTGAACTTGAGCCTGGTGCTGCCGAGCCGGCTGCCATCGACAGGCTGCTCGCCTCCCGTTCGGTTGAACCGGTGAGCTTCCCCGACTGGGAGCATCTGGACCGCCTCGAGCTTGCACGCGGTGAAGCCAGCGGCCGTCCCCGCGAGAAGCTGACCAGCCTGCAGGAAATGCTCGACGCGATCAAACAGCCAGCCTGACCCACATGCTGCCGGCAGGTTTCGCCTGCCGGCAGCCGAGTCCGTGCCGCGCGGCCGTTCTCATCTGTTATCATCTCCCGCAGCAACACCCAAGCCGGCACTGCGCCGCACCATATTTGCGGGAGGATGAGTTTCCTTGGTTTCACATACTCACTCTCAGGCAGGCGGAGCTGCAACTCCCCTGCTCGAGATCAAATCCCTGGTAAAGGATTTCGGTGGGCTGCGCGCTGTCAACAACTGCAGTTTCGACGTCCCCGAAGGCAGCATCACAGGGCTGATCGGTCCCAACGGCGCTGGCAAGACGACGGTTTTCAGCCTCGTCTCCGGCTTCCATGTTCCTGATTCCGGCACCGTCACCTTCGACGGCAAAGACATCACCGGCCTCCCCTCACACCGCATATTCCGGCACGGCCTGAGCCGCACCTTCCAGATCCCCCGGGAACACAAAAGCCTGACGCTGCTGGAGAACCTGATGCTGGTTCCACCGGCCCAGATCGGCGAGAACCCTGCCGCCATGCTGTTCCGCTTCGGCGAAGTGCGGCTGCAGGAGCGGGCCATTCGCGAGAAAGCCCGCGAGATACTCGAGTTCACCAACCTGACGCACGTCGAGAACGAGTACGCAGGCAACCTGTCCGGCGGCCAGAAGAAGCTGCTGGAACTTGCCCGCACGCTCATGTCCGATCCAAAACTCATACTGCTGGACGAACCGGCAGCCGGGGTCAATCCCACCCTCATGGAGAAGATCCGTGAGCGCATCATCCAGCTCAACCGCGAGCGTGGCATCACCTTCCTGCTCATCGAACACGACATGCCGCTGGTCATGGGTCTGTGCGATCCCGTCATCGTCATGAACGCCGGCTCGAAGCTTGCAGAAGGTAAACCCGAACTCATCCGCGAAGACCCCCGCGTGCTTGAAGCCTACCTGGGAGGGCAATATGCCACTGCTGAAGGTTGAGGGCGTGACGGGCGGTTACGGCGGCATGGAAGTCCTCCGCGACGTGTCCATCGAGGTCGGCCACGGCGAGATTGTCAGCATCATCGGACCCAACGGGGCCGGCAAGTCAACAGTAATGAAGACCGTGTTCGGACTGCTGAAGCCGTGGAAAGGCTCGATCACGTTCGAAGGCCGCTCCATCGCCGGGCTCAGCCCGGACAAGGTCGTCCGTGAAGGCCTGTGTTACGTGCCGCAGGTGGAGAACGTCTTCCCCAGCCTGACGGTCGAGGAGAACCTCGAGATGGGCGCTTACCTGCTGAAAGGTTCGCTGCAGCAGCGCAAGCAGCGCATCTTCGACATGTTCCCGCGTCTGGCCGAACGGCGCCGGCAGCGGGCCGGCAAGATGTCGGGCGGTGAACGCCAGATGGTTGCCATGGGCCGGGCACTGATGCTGGATCCGCGGCTGCTGCTGCTCGACGAGCCGTCGGCCGGCCTTGCGCCGCTGATGGTGGACAGCATCTTCGAGACGGTCAGAACGATCAACGACGCCGGCGTGGCCATCCTGATGGTCGAGCAGAACGCACGCAAGTCGCTTGAACTGGCTGACCGTGGCTACGTGCTGGCTACCGGAACGAACCAGGTCGAAGGCAGCGGCCAGGAGCTCCTGGCCAACCCCGACATCGCGCGTCTTTACCTTGGAGGACCGAGTGCCTGATTCCGCAACCGTGGCGACCCGGTCAGCCGGGCGCCGTTTCCGTGACTTCATGAACAGCCGCGCGGGTGGCATCACCCTGCTGGTGGCGCTCATCGCTCTCATCCTGATCAGCGCCCAGGTGACTGACGTGACCAACCAGCGCCTGCTGGCGCTGCTGGTGCGCGGCGTCATGCTGGGCGGCATCATCGCCCTGGGAGCCGTCGGCCTGACGCTGATTTCGGGCGTCATGAAGATGTCCAACTTCGCGCAGGGTGACCTGATGACCGCCGGAGCCTACATGGCGATGGTGTTCATCGCCCTGATGCCGCAGGGGCAGCCCATGGGGCCGTTCTCTTTCGGCTACGAGTTCCTGATAGCCCTGGTTGCCGCGATGGCGCTCACCGGCGTGATCGCAGTCGTGCTGGACCGGACGATCTACCGGCACCTGCGGGCCAGGCGGGCTGGCACCGTCGTGCTGGCGATGGCGTCGCTGGGAGCAGCCCTCCTGGTTCGCAGCATCATCTACCTGGGCTGGGGCGCGGATTTCTCGTTCTTCTACTCAGGCAGGCCGCGGCCAGCCATAGAACTGTTCGCAGGCATCAACGTGCGGCCGGACCAGCTGTTCATCCTGGGCCTCGCGCTGTTTTTCATCATCGTCATCTGGTTCCTGCTGGAGCGCACCCGCATGGGCAAGGCGATGCGCGCCACGGCCGACAACCCCGACCTGGCCCGTATCTCCGGCATCAACACCGGTCAGGTGATCACGTGGACCTGGCTGATCGGTGGCGCCCTGGCCGGCGCCAGCGGCGTGATGTACGGACTGGACGCGCAGCTGCGCCCCGAGATGGGCTGGTTCCTCCTGCTGCCGCTGTTCGCAGCCGTGATCCTCGGCACCATCGGCAACCCGTACGGCGCCATGGTCGGTGCGCTGGTCATCGCGATCGCCTGGCAGGTTTCAACAGCGTTCCTCGACCCGGCCTACGGCCCCGGTGTTGCTTTCGTGGTGATGATTCTGGTTCTGCTGTTCAGGCCGCAGGGCCTGTTCGGAAAGGCGGGTGGCTGAGGTGGACAACGATCTGGCCCGCATTGTCCTGCTGGCCATCCCGCTGGCGCTCCTTGCCGGCGTGGTGCTGCCAGTCAGGAACGGCTGGCTGCGAGCTCTGGCCGGCGTGGTGGCTGGTGGCGCGATCGCCTGGCTGCTCGTATCGCTGCTCGAACCGGGCATCATCTCCTACGTCGTGTCCTTTGCCACGATGGCGTCCATCTACGCAGTGCTCACCCTGGGTCTGAACGTGCAGTGGGGTTACACCGGCCTGTTCAACATCGGCATCGCTGCGTTCTTCTCGATAGGGGCGTTCACTTCCGCGCTGGTCACTACCCTGCCGCCGGAAGGGGCGTTCGCCTCGTTCAGCCAGCAGCTGTTCGGGCTGGGTGCTCCGTTCATCATCGGCGTGCTCGCAGCCGGCGTCGTGTCGGCCGTGATCGCCTGGCTGGTGGGTATCCCCACGCTGCGCCTCCGGGAGGACTACCTGGCGATGGCCACCATCGGCATCGCGGAACTGACCAGGCTGGTGTTCCAGAACGAGCGCTGGCTGGCCAACGGCCCGCAGCCGCTGCGCGGCATCCCCCAGCCGCTCAAGTGCCTGGTCGAAGACCCGGTCTGCGCCTGGCTGCCGGGACCGCTGCAGGCGATATTCGAGCCGCTGGCTGCCCGCGATTACGTGTGGGTGTACATGATGGTCGTCGGCGTCATCCTGTTCCTGGTCTACCTGGCCCTGCAGCGGATCCTGCGCTCACCGTGGGGCAGGCTCCTGCGGGCGGTACGCGAGGACGAGGCGTCGGCGGCCATGGTCGGCAAGAACATCGCCCTGCACCGCATGCAGGCGTTCGTACTCGGTGCGTTCGTGATGGGTGTGGGTGGCGCGCTGTATGCGCATTACATGGTGGCAATCGATTACAGCCATTTCAATCCGCTGTACGCGACCTTCCTTATCTGGGTGATGCTCATGCTTGGCGGCAGCGGCAACAACCGCGGTGCCATCCTGGGTGCGTTCGTCATCTGGGGCGTATGGACCGGTACGGCTTTCCTGATCGACGAGCTGCGTCCTGCGCTGGCTGCGATATCGCCTGCCCTGCCGGCGCGCGCCCCTTACTTCCGCTTCCTGCTGGTTGCGCTGATGCTGATCTTCATACTGCTTTACAGGCCTTCGGGTGTGCTGGCCGAGGAGAAGTACGTATCGCCTGCGGCGCGGCCCGACGCCGACAGACGCTGAGCCGCAATGCCGTTCTGCCTGACAGTCATGGTGTGAACGGCAGTGCTACCTTTGCCTCAGTTGCGGTTTTGACAGACCAGATTATTCGGAACCGCTTACGGAAAGCAGGTGGAGAACATGGCAGACACCATGAAAAAAGACATCGACGCACTTCGCAAGGATATCGATGGCCTCAAGGCCGACCTTCAGGAAGCAGCGGGCGACAGCGGTGACTTCATCGAATCAGCCCGGGTGAAGCTTCAGGAAGAGGCGGACAAGCTGATGGGCAACCTGCGCAGCACGGCGGAGTCGATGGGCGGAAACCTGTCGTCGGTCGGCGCCAACGTGCGCAACATGGCTGGCAGCGTGGCTGATCAGGGCGAAGACATGCTGCATGCCGCCGAGGATCACATCGGCAGGCATCCCACGCAGTCCGTCCTCATTTCCTTCGGAGCGGGCTTCGTAATCGGCTGGCTGCTCTCCCGCAAGTGAGCCGGCGCGCCGGTGCTTAAGCAATTCACCGACTACTTCATAGCTGCCCTGGAGCTCGTCGAGGCACAGGCGCGGAGCGCAGGGTCAGGCCTCGTGAAGACCGGGATCAACCTGACCCTGGCCGTCTCGGGGGCCGCAGTCATCGGGGTGGCTGCCCTGGTGTTCGGAGTCGCGCTGTTCCTTGCCCTCCGGCCACTCTGGGGTGATGCCGGCGCTGCCGCCGCCTGCGGCGTGCTGCTGGTGATACTGGGGGGTGTTCTTCTGTGGATCGGAAGCTCACGCAGCAAGAAGAAGTAGAACGGGCGAAGCTGCGCCTGCAGCTGCTGGCTGAACGTTCCGAACTTCAGGGACAGCTTGCCCGGCGCAACAACAGGGGCCTTTCCCAGACTGCCATGAAAGCGATGTCCCGCCTTCCCGGTGGAGCCTGGTGGGGCATCGGCGGGGCGGGACTCCTCGCACTGGCGGGTGGAGTGATAATCGCCCGGCAGCCGAAGCTCCGCACGGCAGCCCTGCTGCTGCTGGTCCGCTTCCTGATGCGCAGGCGCTGACAGACGCAGACAGGCTGATGGGAAGTGAAGCGGGGGCGCCGGATCTGATCCGGCGCCCCCGCTTTACTGTCTGTACAGACAGCGGTTCAGGGAGTTACTGGGCAGGAATCTCGTCGGCCGGGATGACTGCGGCCTCGACGATGTCGCCGCCGACGTACTGCCATACCTGTACGGGGGTGACTACGTCGCCTGCGGCGTCGTAATCGACGGTGCCGGCTGCGCCGGTGTAGTCGATGTCTTCGCCGGCCAGCAGTGCTTCGAATGCCGTGTCGAACTCACCGATGGTGACGTTGAGGCCGCCGGGCGTGTTGACAGCGCGGAGGCCGTCACGGATGCTTTCGGCGTTGATCTCCATGCCGTTGGCATGCGCCCAGGCTGCAGCCAGGCCGATGGTTGCGACTGCGTCGTAGGAGGTGTCGATGAAGGGCAGGTTGGGCAGGTCGCCGAAGCGCTCTTCGTAGGCGTTCTGGAAGGCGACTGCGCCGCTCCACTCGGGGTCAGCGCCGGGGCCGGTGCCGTACTGGCCTTCGATCACGTCTGCGCCGACGGCGTTGATGATCTCGATGGACTGGGTGCCGTCAACGTACTGCCAGCTGGTGAAGTTGAACAGGTCACGGGCTTCGGCCATGTAGACGGTGGCCTGGCCCGGGTAGCTGACTGCGAGGATAACGTCGGGGTCGCCGGCGAGGAGCGCCTCGAGTTCAGCAGCGTAGGTCGGCTGGGCCTGGTCGGGGTGTGCGACCTTGGCCAGGACGGTGCCGCCACGGGCGGTGAAGGCTGCTTCGAACGTGTCAGCGAGCCCCTGCCCGTACGGGTTGTTCAGGTAGATGATGCTGGCGGTTTCGAAGACGTTGTCCTCGAAGATCTCGCCGCGTGCAAGCTGCGCACCGACGACACCCTGGGTGGCGTCAGAGGCCACGGCACGGAACACGTAATCGTTGTCCTCGAGGATCGAGATGAGCGGGCTGGTGCTGGCCGGGCTGATGAGGACCACTTCGGAAGGAATGGTCACTGCTTCAGCAACGGAGACGGTGACGGCACTGCCGAGCGCGCCGACGATGGCAACGACGCCATCGGTATCGACGAGTTTGCGTGCGCGGTCAACACCGACCGAAGCTTCGGTGGCTGCGTCCTCAACGATGAGGTTGATCAGCGGACCGCCGAAGGCAGCTTCTGCAGCAGCATTCAGGGCGTCAGCCGCCAGGTGGGCCCCGTTCTCCATGTTCGGGCCGAATTCCGCCAGGGCGCCCGTGTAGTCGAACAGCAGACCTACGTTTGACACTGCGGGAGCGTTCTGTGCGAGTGCGCCTGAAATTGCGATGGCGCCCAGAGTTGCGATAGCGATTTTCTTCATCGACCCTCCTGATATGAAACGTCCAAGACTGCTTGATGCGCCCTGGATGATTTGTGCTGCGTTCTCATCATATGTTGGCCTCCTTACAGTGTCAATTCACACAATGTTGAGCCGCTTCGGGTCGAAATGTCCGCATGCCCTGCCCTTTGCGGGTGTATAACAGGCAAGTCGTGCAGAGCGTACGGCTGATTCCGGCTCACAGGCCGAATGAAGGGCTACAGATTGCAAATGCCACAGGTCCAAGAGCTGCTCCAGACACTCGAATCCGCAAATGTGAAGTTCCTGCGCCTTCAGTTCAGCGACATCATGGGTCAGTCGAAGAACATCGAAGTCCCCGAGTCGCAGTTCACGAAGGCATTGAGCGGAGAGATCATGTTCGACGGTTCGTCCGTGCAGGGGTTCACCCGCATCGAGGAATCAGACATGCTCCTGAAACCCGACCTGGGCACGCTGCTCGTTCTGCCCAGCATCATCGAGGATGACGCTCGTGGTCGGGTAGCCCGGGTGATCTGCGACATAGACCATCACGACGGCACACCGTTCAGCGGTGACCCCCGGCGCGTGCTGCAGCGCCAGGTTGACCGCATGCGCGAGCTGGGTTTCGACGACATGTTCGTCGGTCCCGAACCGGAGTTCTACCTGTTCCAGCCTGATGCTCACGGCAGACTGACCACCGATACGTCCGATTCGGCCGGTTACTTCGACCTCGCGCCGGTGGACCGGGGCGAGGAAGCCCGCCGCGACATAGTCGACACGCTCGTCGAGATGGGTTTCGAGATCGAAGCGGCGCACCACGAAGTGGGACCGGGCCAGCACGAGGTGGACTTCAGGTACGGCGACGCGCTCAGCACCGCCGACAGCATCGTCACCTTCCGTTCGGTGGTCAAACGCATCGCCATGAACCACGGCCTGCACGCCACCTTCATGCCAAAGCCGGTCCACGGCCAGGCAGGCTCCGGCATGCACACCCACGTTTCGCTGTTCAGGGACGGCGAGAACACTTTCTATGACCCGGACGGCGAGTACGGACTGAGCGAGACTGCCCACCACTTCATCGCTGGCGTCCTGCAGCACGCTTCGGGCATGGCCGCCATCACCAACCCGACGGTCAACAGTTACAAGCGCCTCACTCCCGGGTTCGAGGCGCCGACCAACATCGCCTGGTCGGCATCCAACCGCAGCGCCATGATCCGCATCCCCGCCCGCCGTGGCGTGGGCACCCGCATGGAGCTGCGCATTCCCGACCCGACCTGCAACCCGTACCTGGCCCTGACCGTCATCCTGGCTGCCGGCCTCGAAGGCATCCAGCAGAAGCTCACCCCGCCGCCCGCCATCCAGCGGAACATCTACCACATGACGGCCCGCGAACGCGCCCGGCACCGCATCCGGCAGCTGCCCGCCACGCTGCGCGAAGCCATGGGTCTGCTGCAGCGCGACTCGGTGATGCGGGAGGCACTGGGCGACCACCTGTTCCGCAAGTACGTTGAAGCCAAGACGCAGGAGTACGACGAGTACCGGGTGGCAGTGCACCAGTGGGAGCTCGACCGTTACCTGGCCGAGTACTGAGCCCTTCGCATCTAGCGGCGGCCCGCCGGGGGGTAGCCCGAGCGGGCCGCATGCACCCGCGCCACCTGCGATACTCGGGTGTGCCCCTGAAGAGACCAGCCAGGCCTGCCGCCCCCACGGATGACGACACCGACCTCACGCCGCTACGCGTCATCGGCGTCGACCCAGGACTGGCCAACTTAGGCTTCGGCATCGTGGAGGAGGTTGGGCGCGAGGCGCGTTACGTGGCCGGCGAGGTGGTCACCACCAGTTCCCGCACGCCGCAGCCCGAACGCCTGCTGCAGCGCGAGGCTCATACGCACATATGGATCACGGATATGATCCAGGTCGTTCCCGAGTTCTCGCGCCTTGTTCTCGACGGCGACGAAGCGCAGCAGGTTCTGCTTGTGCGGAATCGTCACCGACGCGCCGCGGAAGTGCAGCGCGAGGCCGCGCGATTTTCGCTCCAGCAGGATGCCGGGATGACGCTCTGCAAAGAGCGCCAGTCGAGCTTCCACTTC
>CALDPK010000170.1 GCA_937911855.1 uncultured Trueperaceae bacterium
ACCCATTGCCAGGGCCAGGGCACCGGCCACCTGCGGAGCTGCCATCGAAGTACCTGACCACTGTGCGAGACCGTAATCAGGGTAAGGGCCGACAATACCTTCACCAAACGCTGCTATTTCGGCGCCAACTCCCCAATTGGAGAAGTGGGACTTGACATCATCGCTGTCCACGCTGGTAACACTGATCACGTAGTTGAGATCATGGTCGCCAGCAATCGCACTGGGGTAGTTCAGCGAGGCTTTATTATCGTTGCCCGCTGAGATGGTAACGAAGACACCTTGGGCATTCGCGTAGCGAATGGCTTCAGTCAGCGCGGGACTCTCTTCCGGTCCGCCGAGGGACATGTTGATGATGTCAGCTTCGCCTTCATCCACGGCGTAATAAACCGCACGAACAACGTTGAATACGTCGCCACTGCCGTCAGCTTCGAGTGCACGGATCGGCAGGATCGTTGCTCCCGGTGCAATCTGACGGACTATGTCAGCCACGATAGTGCCGTGTCCAAAGGACCAGTTGCTGCCTTCAATTTCTACTTCGGAAGGGTCATCATTGTTGTCCACAAAGTTCCAGCCCAAAGGTGAGATTGCATCAGCCAAGGCAGGATGATTCATGTCTATACCCGTGTCGATGACAGCGACCACAACGTTACGACCAAGCTCCTTGGCTTCGGAGTGAGCGTCGCGCAGATTGAGCCGCTTCCAGACGGGGGTGTTCTCAGGCAGCCAGATGAAGTCTCCTCCTTCGGCCCAAAGGCTGCTTCTGCCTTCAGCCCAAAGCGAGCTTCGTCCTTCAGCCCAGATTGTGCTCCGGCCTTCGGCCCAGATAGTGCTCCGCCCCTCGGCCCACAACGTACCAGTGCCCTCTGCCCATATGGTGGAGCGGCCCTGAGTTTCCAGCCCCGTACCGTAAACCTCTACGAGACCAGCGCTCGTGGCAAATCGATCTAGGTTCTCTTCAAAGACAATGTCAAACTCTGATTCTGAGTCCACCATTTGGGGCAGCGCCGGCATCGAGTCAAAGGCGAGGAATTCGATTGAAGTTCCGTCAGTGGATGCAATTGAGAGACCATGGCTACTGCCCTTGCGATCGCGTATTGGCCTGCCATCATAGGCTTTAGCCGCATCTTCAATAGTTTGACCTGCAGCGAGTTTTACGATGCCAATAACAGCCGGAGCCAGCGGCTGGCCAGCGACGACTTCTTCGACGACCGGATTCCGGTGTGCAGGCGGGGTTTCCAAGGAAGCATCAGAATCTGCTCCGGTACCGCACGCTGCCAATAGGAGTGCAAGGCCTACTGAAGCCAGTACTGCTCTGAAACCTATTGTTTTCTGTATGTTGCCCGGCATGTTTCGCCACCTTCCCTGCCTGCAGCTAAGCCTCGGCCTATCTGCACTGGTGCATGGTACCACCTACAGCATGACAAATAACTTAACTGTACCCTTAGGCATTTCGTTTCGCGAGGCGCCAGACGAACCCGGTGCCAGGGGCGAAAAGAAAGGCCAGGAGCAGCATGACGCCTGCGGTGGAGGCCATCATTGCTCCAATATTAACGTTCAAGTAAACGGCGAGCCAGTAACCAATTCCACTTGCGAACACAGCGACCAGGCAACCGATGATGATCATTTTCGCCAGGTTATCCGTAAGTAACCGGGCCGTACTCGGTGGGACAATCGCAAACGCGACGAACATGATGGCCCCGACCGCGTCGAACGCAGTCACCGCAGTTGCGCTGGTCAGGCCCAGCAGCACGTAGAACAGGACACCGGGTGCGAAGCCCAGCGCACGGGCCAGTCCGGGATCGAACGTGGCGAGTTTCAATTCCTTGAAGAAAAGGGTGATGAACAGGCCGTTGATGATGGCCATGATGCCCAGGGACAGCAGCGCTTCAGGCACCGGGTAACCAGCGATGTTCACGGTGTTGAGCCAGACGAAACCGATCTCGCCCAGCAGCACGGTGTGCTGGTCGATATGCACGTCCCGGGCATACAGGTTCATCAGCAGCACACCCAGTGAGAACAGTACCGGGAAGACGAGTCCGATGGCTGCGTCCTGTTTCACTCTGCCTGTGCCGGCAAGCAGTTCAGTGAGCCACACGGTGAGAAGGCCTGCGAGTGCAGCGCCGGCGATCTGAACCGGGCCGGATTGTTGGCCGGTGAGCAACCAGATCATCACGATGCCGAATACGACCGAGTGGCTGATCGCGTCGGTGAGCATGCTGTTGCCGCGCAGTACAAGGAAACTGCCGAGCATCGACGCGGCTATCCCGACCAGTGCGCCCGTGGCCATGATCTGCAATGGGATGTTGGCGAAGAATGCGTCCAGCATCAGCGGTTCCTCGTGTCCAACGAGTCCAGGATGCGTCTAGCCGCCTGATGGCCGGCCGGAGTCAGTTGCCAGTGAATGCCTTCCAGTGGCATGTGCCGGACGGACATCACCAGTCCGCTCTCTTCAAGCTTCCTTAGAGCCCGACCGGCTCCAAGGCCGAAGTAGGCGTTGAGCATCCCCTGCTCGACGGGGTAGTCCGGGTCGGCGTGTTCTCCGGCGATGCGCAGCATGGTCGTGAGCAGCTGCCGGCTTCGCAGGCTGCGTGCCTGCCTGGCCCGCATGATGTTCTCCCACACCACGCCACGCTTTGGTGCGAACAGGATGGAGACAAGTACCAGCGCGCTTGCAGCCAGGACGATCAACGGTCCCGTTGCCAGGCCGCGCTGCACTGCACTCAGCAGCGCGCCGCTTAGGCCGGCTGCGGCGCCGAACACTGCTGCCAGGACGAGCATGGGTTCAAGCCGGTCCACCCACTGCCGGGCGGCAGCTGCGGGCGCGATGATCATGGCGGACATGAGCACCACTCCGACCATCTGCAGGCCCATGACGACCGCAACTGCAACCAGCATCGTCAGGAGACTCTCGAGCAGTGTCACCCGTAGCCCCAGCGTCCGC
This sequence comes from uncultured Trueperaceae bacterium, assembly GCA_937911855.1. Classification (GTDB taxonomy): domain Bacteria; phylum Deinococcota; class Deinococci; order Deinococcales; family Trueperaceae; genus CALDPK01. The sequence goes on from CALDPK010000170.1 coordinate 2,942, forward strand.
GCGAAGAGGGGGTCGAACGTCACGGCCTTGAATTCTTTCCACATGACGAGGACCAGCACCAGCACGGCAGCCGTCACCGACCCCATCAGGATCACGTCTCCGCGCAGCATCGCTGCTGCCTGACCGAACAGGAAGCTGTCGAGGCCCGCCTGCGAGGCGCCGAAGTTGTTCTGGATCCACGTGAGCAGGACGACCCCCACGGCGAAGAAGACGCTCAGCAAGGTTCCGAGGATGGCGTCCAGCTTCAGGCGGCTGTGCCGCTGCAGCAGGGTCATGAGCAGGGTGGCTGCGAGGCCGCTTAAGAGTGCCCCGAGCAGCATGGACGGCAGGTTGCGACCGCCGGCGATTATGAAACCGAGGGCTATGCCGGGCAGCGCTGCGTGGGACAGGGTGTCGCCGAGCAGGCTCTGGCGCCGCAGCACCGCGAAGCTGCCGAGCGTGCCGCTGAGGATGCCCAGCAGCATGGCTCCGGCGGCCACGGTCTGCAGGGTGTAGTCACTCAGCGCGGCGAGCAGGCTATTCATTGTGCGCTGCTGTCACCCGCGTCGCTGGATTCCTGCCGGAACAGGCGGTCGCCCTGCAGCAGGGCAATCTGGCCGCCGTAAGCCTTGCGCAGATTGGCTGCGTTGTACACCTCATCGACAGGGCCTTGGGCGATCACCCGCACGTTCAGTATCAGCAGCCAGTCGAAATAGCTGGTCACGGTCTGCAGGTCGTGGTGAACGACGATCACCGTCTTGCCTTCATCGCGCAGCTGCCGCAGCAGGGCGATGATGACCCGCTCGGTGGTGGCGTCGACGCCGGCCATTGGTTCGTCCAGGAACAGTA
>CALDPK010000171.1 GCA_937911855.1 uncultured Trueperaceae bacterium
CCGAGACGGACCTTTTGCTCAACCGCCTGAACATCAGCCTGAGCCGCCACACGCTGCCGCTGGTTTACAGCCGCGGTGGCCGTTACGTGAACGACCCCGCAGAACTGTCACCGATCATGCGCAACAACCGCAGCACACAGTTCCCCGGCCTCGCCGACGGCCTCCACTTGACCTCAATGGAACACAGCCCGGAGTTCGGCTTCATCAAAGCCGGACTCACCAGGCAGCTGAACCGAGCAACTGATCAGCTGCGCAGCGCCATAAGCACAGCCCGCTCGACCCTCAAGGAACTAGAGGACACCGGAACGGGGGCAGCGATGTCGTAGCCCGCAGGCACGCCTCTCGCGACGACCCGAACCCCCACCTGGCCGCGGCAGACCAACCCGGTACGGGAACCCAGCTGAAGAAGGAGAACAATGAAACTGAGAACCGCATTCGTAGTTGGAGCGCTGCTGCTGAGCTCCGCAGGCCTGGCACAGAAAGATGGCGGTGTCCTGCGGGTCGGCACGGTGGCAGAACCCACCAGCCTGAACCCGATCATCCGCAACGACGTACCGTCCAGCCTGATGTACATGCAGATCCACGACGCACTCGTCACCTACGACGAGAACCTCAACATCATCCCCATGCTGGCAACCGCCTGGGAACTCAGCAACGAGAACCGCACCTATACGTTCCAGCTGCGCGACGACGTGGTCTTCCACAACGGCGAGGACTTCACCGCCAGCGACGTGGTGTACGCCTTCGAACAGGCAGCGATTCCCGCCAACCAGAGCCAGTGGCTGGGCCGCTTCTCCATGATCGAAGACATCGAAGCTGTCGATGACTACACGGTAAGCCTCACGCTCGACAGCGCCAACGCCGCGTTCCTGGACCAGATCACCCACTTCGGCATCCCCTCCAGCAGCGCGCATGAAGAACTCGGCGTCGACGGTTACGGCATCAACCCGGTCGGCACCGGCCCGTTCCGCTTCGTATCCTGGCAGCGCAACGACAAGCTCATCGTCGAGCGCAACGAGGACTACTGGCTGACCCGCCCGCACCTCGACCGCGTCGAATTCCGCGCGATCCCCGAGCGCTCCGTTGCAGCCGTGGAACTCGAAGTCGGCGGCATCGACGTGGCCATGAGCCTCAACGCTGACGACGTCATCCGCCTCGAGTCGAACTCCAACATCAACATCGGCACTGTTCCGACCCTCAGCTACTACTACATCGGCCTGAACCTCAGCGAAGGCCCCACCTCGGACCTGCGTGTCCGCAAGGCCCTGCAGCACGCCATCCCCATGGACCAGCTGGTGGACGCAATCTTCGGCGGCGTCGGCGCAGTCCGTGCCTACACGCCGTTCGCCCCAGGCAACCTGGCTTACGACGAGTCCCTGATCGCGGATTTCCCGCAGTACGACCCGGAGCTCGCGAAGGAACTGCTGGCTGAAGCCGGTTACCCCAACGGCTTCTCGACCACCCTGTACACGCCGCCTGACTCCAACCGCCGTCAGCTGGCCGAACTCGTGCAGGCCGCGCTTGCCCAGGTGAACATCAACGTCGAAGTGCAGGCGCTGGAACTCGGTTCCATGCAGCCGCTGTACTGGGGTGCCATCGCCCCGATGTGGCTCGTCGGCTGGAGCTCCGGCACCGACCCGCACAACTACATCTACGACATGTTCCACTCCGACCACGACGCCTGGGCAGATGACTCCGTCACCTTCAACACCGCCCGCGTTGACGTGCCGGAGATCGACGCAGCACTCGATCACGCAATGACACTGAGCGACGTCGACGAGCGCATCGCGATCTACCAGGAAGTCATGCGCGAAGTGTTCCTGGACATCGTCCCGCACATCGCCGGCTACCACATGAACTTCAACCTCGCCTCCCGCGCCGACGTTCAGGACGTGTTCATCGATCCGCAGTCACGCATGCAGATCGTCACGCCCTACAACAACATCTGGCTCGACCGCTGAACTGAGCACGGCCGGGGCAGCAGTGCCCCGGCCGCATCCCAATCATCAAGGAAGAGGACAACAGTATTTAATGGCAGCTTTTCTGGTCCGGCGCGTCCTGGCACTGATTCCAGTGCTCATCGGCGTCGGCACAATCGTATTTCTGATCCTGCAGCTCACCCCGGGTGACCCGGCAGTCATGATGCTGGGTGACTCCGCCACGCGCGAATCAGTCGAACTGTTACGGGAAGAGATGGGCCTCAACGAGCCCCTGCTCGTCCAGTACGGCATCTTCGTCGGCAACCTGCTGCAGCTTGACCTGGGCGATTCCATCGCTCAGCGCCAGCCGGTGATGACCCTGATCGGCCAGCGGCTGACAGCCACGGCGGAACTGACGTTCCTGGCGATGCTGTTCGCCATAGTGCTCGGGGTGACCCTGGGCATAGTCGCTGCGGTGAACCGCAACACGATCATCGATTACTTCGTCACAACTATTTCGCTGCTCGGCATATCCGCGCCGGTCTTTTACATCGGGATGCTGTTCATCCTCATCTTCGCGCTCCACTTCGGCGTCCTGCCCGCCTCGGGAAGGGGGCCTGCGCTGTTCGCCAGCATCGGAACTCTCTTCACCGGCAACGCCCAGCCGTTGCTCGAGAGCCTCAGGCACCTTGCCCTGCCTGCCGTGACGCTGGGCCTCTCGTTCTCGGCGCTGCTGGCGAAGATGACGCGGGCCACCATGCTCGAAGTGCTGAACCAGGATTACATCCGCACGGCCCGGGCCAAGGGACTGGGTCAGCGGGCAGTCATCTACAAACACGGCCTGCGTAACGCAAGCATCCCGCTGCTCACCATCCTGGGCCTGCAGTTCTCCGGTCTGTTGGGAGGCGCCGTGCTCACCGAGACGGTGTTCGCCTGGCCCGGCCTGGGCCGCCTGGCCGTGGATGCCATCTGGGCACGCGACTTCCCGGTCGTCCAGGGCACCGTCCTCACAGTCGCCGTCATCTTCGTGGTCCTGAACGTGGTGGTCGACCTGCTTTACGGTCTGCTTGACCCCAGGATCACCTATGCGTAGGAGCCTGCAGTGAGCATTTCGACCATCAGTCAAACCCGCAAGAACCGTATGCCCAAGGCACTGAGGCGGTTCGCCAGCAGCTTCAACGCCATGCTGGGCCTCACACTCACCCTGTTGCTGGTACTCGTCGCCCTGTTCGCACCATTGCTGGTGCAGGAAGACCCATACCAGATCGACTTCTCCAAACTCACCCAGCGCCTTGAGCCGCCAGGGGAGACCACGCTGCTCGGCCGTGACAACTTCGGTCGCGACCTGTTCTCACGCATCATCACCGGCACCCGCGTCAGCCTGGCCATCGGCTCAAGCGCCGTGCTGCTGGGACTGATGCTAGGGAGCGTGCTTGGCCTGCTCGCCGGTTACTTCGGCGGCTGGCTTGATGAGGTGATCATGCGCTTCACCGACATCCTCTACGCCTTCCCGTCCATCCTGCTCGCCCTGGCACTGATCGCAGCACTCGGACCCAGCGTCGTGAACCTGGTCCTGGCCATGGCACTTGTATCCGCACCCGGCTTCGCCAGGATCATGCGCAGCTCGGTGATGCAGGTACGCGGCACCGAACTCGTCGAAGCGGCCCGGTCAATGGGCGCCTTCAACCTCCGCATCGTCTTCCGGCACGTCCTGCCCAACGCCCTCGGACCCACTGTCGTCCTCGGCTCACTGACCATGGCGACCGTGCTGCTCACCGAAGCCGGCCTGTCATTCCTGGGTCTCGGCGTCCAGCCACCCACCCCGTCCTGGGGCGGAATCCTCGCCGAAGGCAGGGAATACCTCCGCACCGCCCCCTTCATCGCCAACTTCAGCGGTCTCGCCATCCTGATCGCGGTAGTCGCCTTCAACCTGCTTGGCGACGGTATTCGCGACGTCATGGACCCCCGCAGCAACTAAGGAGCATAAGCATGAGAATCAACATCAACGAAGCAGACCTGTTCGTCAACGTACAGGGCGACCTGGACTCAGGCGCCCTGCCCATAATCGCCCACCACGGCGCACCGGGCTTCTCCAGTCACGAAGAACCGTCAGCCGCATTCCGCGCGCTGACTGACACGCACCCGGTCATCAGCTACGACGCGCGCGGCAGCGGCGTATCCGAATACAAGGGACCGTACACCCACGAGCAGTGGGCAGCAGACCTGGAAGGCATCCGCCAGCACTTCGGCATCGAGAAGTTCATCATCTCAGGCGGTTCCTACGGCGGTTACATCGCGCTCGAATACTCGATCCGCCATCCGGAACGTGTGACGCACATCATCCTCCGCGACACCTGCGCGCGTGACTACAGCTTCCTGGCCCGCGAGAACGCCAAGAAGCGCGCCGCAGAGTTCCCCGAGATAACCGACGAAGTACTCGACCAGATGTTCCACGGCACATACGAGAGCAACGAAGAGTACATCGAGACGTTCAAGATCATCGCTCCTCTCTACGACGTTGATTTCAACGCAGAAGCCTGGGAAGCCCGCATGCGCACCGCCAACGTGAACGTGCACGCCCACAACTACGCCTTCAGCGTGAACAAGCCCGCTTACGACGTGCGCGAACAGCTGAAGGCACTGAACATCCCCACCCTCATCACCGTCGGCCGCCACGACTGGATCTGCCCTCTCGAAGCCAGCGAGGAGATGCACGCCCTGCTGCCCGTCAGTGAACTCGCCATATTCGAACACTCCGGCCACTCACCCCAGAAGGAAGAGAACGAACTGTGGATCAAGACCATCCGGCAGTTCCTCAAAGACCACGGTGCGTATGCCTGAAGCAAGCTTCCGCGAGGTAAACGGCATAAAACTCTGGGTCGACATCCAGGGCAGCGAGCATTCCGAGACGCTGATAGCGCTACACGGCGCACCGGGCCTAAGCACTCACGCTGAACCCAAAGCTGCATTCGGCGACCTGGCCGATTCCTTCCGGGTCGTCACCTACGACGCGCGCGGCAGCGGCAAATCAGACGCGGTGCCGCCCTACACCCATGAGCAGTGGGTGGCAGATCTGGAAGCACTGCGCGAACAGCTGGGCGTCGAGAAATTCGTGATCGCCGGCGGTTCTTACGGCGGCTACATCGCTCTGGAATACGCGATCAGACACCCATCACGCGTCAGCTGCATCGTCCTCCGCGATACTGCCGCCCGCGACTACAGCGAGTTTGCCAAAGCCAACGCCCGCGAACGTGCGAAAGAGTTCCCGCAGATCACAGACGAAGTCCTCGAGCATGTTTTCGCCGGCACCATGCGCGACAATGACCACTACCGCGAGTGCTTCGCTACCATCGCACCGCTGTACGACGTGAACCACGACCCCGTCGCCACTGCCGAACGCATCGCGAAGATCCCCTTCAACTACGAGACGAAGAATTTCGCCTTCGCCGTCAACAAGCCGGCGTACGACGTGCGCGAAGCGCTGCGCACGCTCAACATACCGACGCTAATAACGGTGGGCAGGCATGACTGGATCACGCCCGTTTCAGCCAGCGAGGAGCTTCATGAGCTTCTGCCGGACAGCAAGCTCGTGATCTTCGAGGAATCAGGCCATTCACCACAGAAAGAGCAGAAGGAAGAATGGCTGGCTGCGGTGCGGGAGTTCCTGCGAGTCAGCTGAGCCTTACCATCAGCCGGACTTGTTTTTCTCGGCAAAGGCGATTGGGCTTGCCGCGCCTCCGTCTGCAATGAGACGCTGGCGTGGCAAGGCCTTCCTGGCGTTGGGTGCAACGACGAGGCCAGCGAGCAGATCGTGTAGGGCGGCGGTGACTTCGTCGACCGCGGTGTTGAACACCGCCTCGTTGGCCTTCGAAGGCTGGCGGTAACCGCTCACTTTCCGCACGAACTGCAGCGCGGCATCGCGGATCTCCTGATCAGTAGCGGCCGGTTCTGCACCGCGGAGCTGCTGAATGTTCCTGCACATGCCGTGGATTGTAGCCGAAATCCTGATAATCGTAGCTGCCAGGATGGCAGCGAGAACCCCCCGGTGACGCCTGTGTTGCGGAAATGGATGCAGGCCGGAATAACCTGCAGGTACACCCTGGTCACCATACTCACAGCACTGCTCCAACTGTCATCCATTCCGATATTCCAATCCTCAGTTGCTCCGGCGGCAGGATCATTGTTCGCATTGCTTACGGCAATTGGGATGGCTTCGATTTGCGAGACCGGTGATTCTATCGGTGCATTCGTCTCCTTCAGGGGTGGGATTCTTGTAAGAGGCAGTAGTGCCGTGCTTCAGTGACGTGAAATGAATGCACCCCGAGCGGAAGCTGGGGGTGCTAAATACCATCGGGTACTAATTTGTGGTGCTTCGACTGGGTTATCAGCCCGTGGCTTGCAGTTCCTTTGCCCGGCGTTGAATTGGGTGGTCTTAAGTTGTCAGTCTCGGCTGGGGAAGATGCCTTGATGACAGATGTAGTAGTTGAGGGCTGGTCCGTTGGCGCTTCTTGGAGCCACGTCTCGTAAGTCTGGGAGCGCGAACGTGGTCACGCCGTTTCCGCCATATTGGTTGCCCAGGAGAGAGAACAGTGCGCTGTTACTTGAGACGGGGAGAAGGCGTCCGTCTGCGGGTAGACCATAGGCGAAGCCAGCGGCGTTGAGGTGAACCTCCCCAAGCGTGCACTCGTTGTTTGGCTTGCCCATAGGGATCTCTGCCTCCTTGTCTATGTACCCGAAGTAATCAGTCATGGGTTGAACACAGTCCCAGCCTTGCGAGCTTGGGCGTCTTGCGAGGATATATCCTCCCCAGCAGTACGTGGGAAGCCTTTGGTCGGTGGCGAGCATCAACCGGTCACCTGACACGGTGATGTCTGGGCTGTTCTGCAGTTCAGGTTGGGTGAGGTTGATTGCTGCGGGCCATGCGCCGGCGGTTTTCGGTCCGTGCATTTCCCATGTGCTGGTGTTGATGTAGAAGTCACCGTCTGAGCCCATGTCATTGGTCGGGGCGGAGGTGCCGTTGAGGAGCGTCCGACCGTCAGCGCCGGGTAAACCTGTCGGGCCTTGAGGTCCGGCTTGACCGGTTGAGCCGGTTGGCCCTTGGGGTCCGGTGGGGCCTTGCGGGCCGATGAGGCTTGCGAGCCAGGCTTCTTCGGAGTCTTCGAAACCATTGTCCAGGGCGATTTGGTGGGCACTCTGGCCGGGTTCGCCTTGTTCACCGCGAGGACCTTGGGCGCCTCGCTCACCGGGATCGCCCCTGACGCCTTGCCGGCCTACCGGGCCGGCTTCACCAGCGTCCCCTTTCTCTCCTGGGTCTCCTTGAGGACCGGGGATGCCTGGTTCACCTTGAAGTCCCATGGGTCCAGTGGGACCATCCGGGCCGGTCTCACCAGTGTCGCCTTTCTCTCCTCGTTCGCCTTGAGGGCCGGGTACGCCGCGTTCACCTTGAAGTCCCATGGGTCCTGTTGGGCCTTCGAGGCCAGTTTCACCGATAGGGCCTTGTGGCCCTTCGGGCCCAGTCAAACCGCGTTCACCTTGGGGTCCTTGCTCACCTGTCAGTCCGATCGGGCCTTCAGGACCTTGCGGGCCGGTTTCACCGATGGGACCTTGGGGGCCTTCCGGGCCGATGGGTCCGAGGTCACCTTGAGGGCCTTGAACACCTTGCGCCCCCATGAGTCCTTGCGGGCCAGCGGGTCCAGCCAGGTCAACCCACGCGTAATCAGTTTCACCTTCGTTGCGAATACCGAGGTTGGTGCCTTGCCACTCATGCTCGAGGCCGGGACCAGGTTCGCCTTGCGGGCCGACTGGGCCACGCAGGTCAACGAAAGTGAACTGCCCTTCGCTTTCACCTTTGACGCCCAGGCGAGTGCCATCCCAGGTGAAGGTGATGCTTTCGCCATCCAGGTCGCCGTTCTCCACGAGCTGCATGATCTGCTCGATGAACAGGGTGAGCCCTTCAATGTCTTCAGTAGTGAGGTTGGCTATCCCGAGTGCGTTGTTGATGTGGTCACGCAACAACTGGAAGTTGGCGTTCATCTCATCGGCTTTGATGGGAGTGCCGGGTTGGAACACGAACACTTCAGGAGCAGTCTGAGCGAGCGCTGGGCTGAGCGCAAGTGCAGCTACGAGGGCCAAACAGAATCGTTTCAAAGTCACTCCCATGTGGCGGTGTCCCAATGCGCTGCATCCCAATCGCTGGTGGATTGCAGGCTCGGGGGTTGATGTTGGGGATTGTTACAGGCTACAAGCAGCAGAGAGAGAACTACTGCCAGGATGATCAGCCGGAGTCGCGTCACAGGCGGTTGAGATTCCAATCGCCGGGCTGCCCACCCGGGCAATCGGACGGTTCAAACGAACCCGTGAGAGCCGTTTCGGTAAGGACACCGGTAAAAGTGTACGTGCAGTCCGGACTTGGTTTCAGTTCTGCGTTGAGGATGGTGTCTGCTACCGTTCCGCGCAGTATGCCCCGGGCGACGCCTGAGTAGTAAGTGCCGGACGTAACACCAGCGGCTGTGGGTTCCCGTAAGGACAAGGTCACGATGTGAGTGGCGTCCATCGTAGTGCTGACACCCTGGTATTCCAGGAGGGGCGGGGGAGTGCTGCACGCAGCGAGAAGAACCGCGAGGCACAGAAATATGGTGAGGCACACTGGGTATTTCAAGAATCCTCCGAGGCCTCCGCCCTTGGGTGCGAGGGGTTAGGTTGAGCTGAATGATAACTCGCGGTTTCCCACATGAGAGTGCATTTGTCGGCTTGCGAGGAACTGCCGGCGGTGAACGAATCCGATGTTGCCAATCAGAAAATACATGACGGCACCGGGTGCCTCCACAGATGTTGGTGCCATCACTACATGGCTCGCAAGTTCCTGGTAGCACTCCTTGTGCCTAGAGAGTGCGCATCTGATGTGGGGAGGATGCAACAGCTTGGATGAACTGCTCGAACGAGCCCCAAGGACCCTAACTCGACTGATTGCTGTTGCCCACTATTCAGAGGTGCACAGCCGATGACACAGTTGAACGAGCTGCTCTTCGCCGGGTAAGAATTCAGTCTTCATCCAACCCGATGCTCCAATCCCGCACCTCATTAGTATCCTGCGCAGCTGCCATGTAGATCTCTGAGGTGCTCATGCTTGAGTGCCGCAGGTGATCGCGTACTTTGCGGAGGTCGCTGGTCTGGCTGGCGTAGTGCACGCCAGCGAAGTGCCGGAGGCCGTGCACGCCTTTGGTGAATGGGGGAGTGGCTGACAGGTCGTACCCTTGCATCTCGAAGGAGCGGTTCCAGAGTTTCTCGACTCGGTTGTACACGCCGGCTCGGGAGGATACTCCCAGTACACGCTGGTTGGCTGCGCCAGCCTCGACGTCCTGGACCCTGGCGGCCAGGTTGCGCTTCAGCTCATCACTCATGGTGACCTGGCCGGTCTGGCCGCCTTTGCCCAGGCGGACAGTTAGTTGGCCGTGACGTAAGTCCACGTCACCCCAGGTGAGCGCCAGCATCTCACTGACCCGCAGGCCGGCGTGTGCACCGAGCAGCAGGATCAACCGGTCATCCCAGTCCTGGGTCACCCGTGCCATCCATTCAAGCTCGTCGAGTGTGTAGGCTTTCTGGCGGGCGCGTTGTTCGGCTTTCTGGGTGAGTTTGGGCATGGCCACGTCGGCGAACGGGTCCGCCGCGGTGAGTTCGGTCCAGCGGAGCGCTTCGTAGAACGCCCGGGCTGCAGCGACGCGCTGACGAACTGAAGCAGGTGAGAGCTGCCGTTTCGGTGGCTGCTGACCAGTGAGGCGCCGCCCGGCCATTTGCGCGTCATCAGGGTCGGCCTCGCGCTCTGGGTCGACCAGGCTCAGTACGAACGATTCGGCATCAGCTCTGGTGGGCCGGAGCAGATCCACGCCCTGCCATGCGTCCAGCAGCACCATCACGCCCTTGCGGTAAGACGAGATCGTGTTCGCTGACCGCTGGTGAGCTGTCAGGTACGCTCGAGTCACAAGCCATAACGCCTCGTGGTCACGCTCAGCAACTGCTTTGGCTGCCTGGCGCCGGCGCTCACCGGCGTTCGCCTTGATGAACTCCCGGGCCAGTTGAATCTCCTGGGCGGGCGTCCATCTGACCAAGCTCGAGTCAGTCATTGACGGACCTTGCGAGCCGCAGAGTCAGCCATCTTGGCAAACAGCAGATGATTCGTGAGCAGCAGTTCATCATGATCTCCGGGCGTCCTCGCATCCATATCGGGCATTAGACATAATACATCTTATGTCGATTATGGCATGGGGAGAGGCTGGCAGTCCAGCCAGATATGTATACGTATTAAACGCATTTTCACCGATTCAACCTCGAACCGGCCCAATCAGGTGTCGATGGCAACCTACTTCGCACGTATGTGCACTGGGGGAATTTGGTCCCATCGGACGCGCTGAGTACCAACCCGGACCATGACTGGTTGCGCCCGCTCCGGACGGAGAATCAGACTACCGCTAATGTCACCCTTTTCTATAACCGGAATCTAGATCACCTGTTCGCCACGCGCGCCATGACTGGAACTGCGCAATGTGCGAAATGGTTCCAATATTATTCGATGGATCCCACTGGTGTGCGG
>CALDPK010000172.1 GCA_937911855.1 uncultured Trueperaceae bacterium
AGCCGCAGCCATTGGAGCTTACACCGCCCTGATAAAAGTTGATCGTCGTGGGTGTATATTGTGAACCGCCCGTTTGAAACAGCTTTGCCCATGTCTGTTCCGTAGAAGTCAGCACCTGACCGGCAAAGCGTTCCTCCGCTGTGTCATAGGCCACGGCACGATCAGACCCGCCAGCAGGCAAGCTGCCTTGACTGGCCATATCGCCGGTCAACATCCCGCCGCCGCCAAAATACATGAATGCCAGCGCAGCACCGCCGATTAGCAATATTGTGCCGCACCCCAATTTACGGCCCAGTAGCATCGGAAGAAAGCTGAGCAACATGCCAAGGCCGCCGCCTCCGCCGTTACCGCCAAAACCTCTGCCACCACCTTGACCATGGTCGCGAACATTCTTGCTGGGATCCAGATCATCTAAACGCATGGCTTCATCTCCTATGGCAAGTTAAATCGCCTGAAATGGGGAAAAGCGCAAGCGTGCAAACATTGTTTTACAAATGGCCAGCGAATTTCGGGCAATGATTCACAAAATTACATTGCAGTCGTTACCGAGAGTTTTAAGGTCGCGCAAAGGAGAAAATAGATGTTTCTGAAGGGTAAGACGGCATTGATTACAGGCTCGACTTCCGGAATTGGCGGAGGCTATGCCAAAGCCCTGGCTGCGGAAGGCGCTGCCGTAATGATTAACGGTTTTGGCGATCAGGCCGAAATTGAAACATTGCGTCAGGAGCTTGAAAGCCTGAGCGGTGCCAAGGCTGCCTATAGCAATGCCGATATGACAAAGCCCGAAGAAATCCGCCAGATGGCTGCCGATTGTGCCGGGAAACTCGGCCCAGTTGATATATTGATTAACAATGCAGGTATCCAGCATGTCGCTCCGGTGGACGAATTCCCCGAAGACAAGTGGAATGCCATCATGGACATTATTTGCAACAGCGCATTCCATACGACCAAAGCGGTCTTGCCAGCCATGAAGGAGCGCGGCTGGGGCCGCATCATCACCATGAGCTCCGTCAACGGGCAGATCGCCAATACGGGCCGGGGCGCCTATTCCTGCACCAAGGGCGGGGTCGACATGCTGACCCGCCTGCTTGCCGCGGAACTGGTCATATCCGTAAACCTGCTTCAGCACCGCCAACGGCGCCTTTTCAGGCTCGCCACCAAACAGCGCGGCGCTGATGTTTCTGGATTGCGTCATGGTCCGGCTTTCGTGGGAGGAGCTTTGCTTCTCCCATACCTTGACTGGCGACCGCAAGGGAGGCGCGCGCCTGCCCCGTCAACAGCTCATCTGCGTGTCGCCCTCACGGCACCATGTCGAGCGCCAGGCACGAAAGCCGGATCGCGGCGCGAGATCAGCTTGTGGAGATGAACCATCAGGCCAGCGGCAAAGAGCGGGGTCAGCAGGTTGACGATCGGGATGGCCAGGAAGCCCGCGATCAGCAGGCCGATGATGCCGAACAGCAGCCACCACTGGTTGAGCAGGAAGTCGGATATTGCAACGAGCACCTGGGTGATGACCGGCAGGTCGCCGCCCAGCTGATCGAGAATCGTCGCGAACTGCGGCACTATGCCGGTGAGCAGGAAGTACGTCACGCCCAGGGCGATCACCAGCACGACCACGGGGTAGGTGAGTGCCGATTTGATCTTGCCACGCAACTCTGCCTGCTTCTCCTGGTAACTGGCGACGCGCTCGAGGATGCCATCGAGGTTACCGGAAGCCTCACCGGCGCGCACCAGGTACACGTACAGCCGGTTGAAGATCGCCGGAAACTTCGCCAGGGCATTGGAAAGCGGCAGGCCAGTCTCGACGTCCTCGCGCACCTTCTTCAGCGCATCCTTCATGCCCTGCTTGTCCGCCTGCTTCTGCAGGATGGACAGAGACTGCACGACGGGCAAGCCCGCGTTGATGACGGTGGCGAACTGCCGGCTGAACAGGGTTACGTCACGCAGACCCGGCCGGCTACCGATATCAAGCCATTTCGGCAGCTTGATGTCCGACTGCAGGCCTGTCTTGGGAGTCCGGATCTCACTGACGAAATAACCCTTCTCGCGAAGGGAAGCAGCCACGTCGCGCTGCGTCGCGGCCTCCATCGTGGACGTAAAGGCCTTGCCGTTGCGGTCCCGGGCCTTGTACTCAAATACCGGCATTCATGCACCCCATAAGTTCCAGACGAGTCACTGACGGTGATTATAGCCCGGTGGTCCGCAAACCCTTGATACATTCACCACTTAGGTTGGTGCAACAATCAGGGCAATGTCGCAACGCCAGCCCAAGCCGCTCAAGTCTTTCTCCCGCGAGACGCTGACCGCCCGCCGTGAACGCGCCGCCCTGATCCTGGGCGTCCTGCGCGAGCTTTACGGAGAGGCCCGGACCGAACTCGATTACAACAGCCCGTTCGAACTGCTCATTGCCGTGATCCTGTCTGCTCAGGCAACGGATGTCAGCGTCAACAAGGCCTCCCCCACTCTGTTCGGCGCCTATCCCGACGCCTTCGCGCTCAGCCAGGCGGATCCTGAAGACGTCATGCCGCTCATCAACTCGATCGGCCTGTTCCGGACCAAAGCCCGCAACATCGTCGCTACCGCCAAAGCCCTGGTGGAACAGCATGACGGCCAGGTTCCATCCACCCGCGAGGAGCTCATGGCACTGCCCGGTGTGGGACGCAAGACCGCGAACGTCGTCCTGGGCGTGCTCTTCAATGTGCCGGCCATCGCGGTGGACACGCACGTGGGCAGGCTCGCCCGGCGGCTGGGATTCAGCCGGCAGGCCGACCCGGACAAGGTGGAGCTGGACCTGCAGAAGACCTTCGCGCAGGAAGACTGGGTCTTCGCTCATCACGCACTGATCCTGCACGGCCGCCGGGTCTGCACGTCGCGCCGGCCGGACTGTCCGGGCTGCGCCATCAGGGACTGGTGCCCGAACCGCGACATGCTGACCTGACCCAGGCAGATTGCCCAGACGTGCCCGGCAGTTGTAGTGGTCCTTCCGCCGCTTCCGCCCGGTGCCTGCTACCCTCAGTTCCATGAGCAATTCCCCGTCCCAGACTGACATCGTCATAGTTGGCGCCGGACCCGTCGGCCTGCAGGCCGCCATCCTGGCCAGGCGCGCCGGCTTCGAAGCCGTGGTTCTGGAGAAGGGGCCCATCGTCAACGCCATCAGCGGCTACCCCGTCTACATGCAGTTTTTCACGACCTCGGAACGGCTCGAGATTGGCAACCATCCGCTCGTCACGATGGCCGACAAGCCCACGCGGAAGGAAGCCCTGGATTACTACCGCAAAGTCGTTCAGAACGAAAGGCTTGACGTCCGGCAGTACACGGAAGTCACCGGCGTAAGCCGGCGGAACGGGGGTTTCACCGTCAGAAGCCGTGACCGGCAAGGCACTGAGTCCGAAACCCGCGCCAGGTTCGTGATGATCGCCACCGGCTACTTCGACCATCCGAAACTGCTGGGCGTATCGGGGGAAGATCTGCCCAACGTGACGCATTACTACCGGGAAGCACACCCGTTCTACGACCAGGACGTGACGATAGTCGGTGCCGGATCAAGTGCGGCTGACGCAGCGCTCGACCTGTTCCGGGCCGGCGCCCGCGTAACCGTCCTGCACCGCGGCCCGGATTTCCGGCACAGCCTGAAGTACTGGGTCCGCCCGAACCTGGAGAACCGCATTAAAGAAGGCTCGATAAAAGCCCACATGAACACGATCGTAGAACGGTTCACGGAAACCGAAGTACATGCCCGCAGCGGAGACACCCCGCTGGTCATCAGAAGCGACCAGGCCTTCGTGCTGACCGGCTATTACGCCAACCCGGAACTGCTGCTGAGCTGCGGCGTGAACTGCGACCCGGACAGCCTGGCTGCAGAACTTGATCCGGAGACTTTCGAGAGCAACGTACCGGGGCTGTTCGTGATCGGCTCGGCAGGCACAGGTGTGCGCACGAGCGACGTGTTCATCGAGAACGGACTGGTTCACGCCAGCGCCGCCATGGACCGCATCAGGCAGCTGGCAAGCCAGCCTGAACCGGTGGCTGCAGACTGACGGCCAGCACTTGGTCGGCAACCGGCCTTAGTGCAAGACTGTCTGACAGTGAAACTTGTAGTCACCCATGAACAGCCGGATTTCGATGCACTCGCGAGCCTGGCCCTGGCCAGGCTCGCCCATCCGGGCTCCGTAGCCGTAGTCACCGGGGCGCTCAGTCCCCGCCTGCGCGACGCCATCCGCCTCTACCGCGACGAACTCAACCTGCTCGAAGCCAACGACATAGACATCGAGCAGATAACCGAACTCATAATCGTCGATACGAACGACGCCGAGAGGATCAGGCCGTTCGATGAACTTGTCGGCAAAGTGCCGATCACCCTTTACGATCACCACACAAGCTCACCCGGCAGTCTGCCCGCCAGCCAGGGACTGCAGGAACCGGTCGGCGCGACAGCCACCATCCTCACCCGGCACCTGCGCGCCAGCAACACCCCGATCCCGGCGAGCATCGCCACCCTGGGCCTGCTCGGTATCCACGAAGACACCGGCAACTTCACCTACAGCGCCACCACGGGCGCAGATCACGATGCTGCCGGCCTCCTGCTGCGCAGCGGCGCCAACCTTGATTTCGTAGTCGAGTACGCCAGCGATCCGCTCGGTGAAGAACAGCGCCAGTTACTCCAGCATCTGCTGGAGGAAAGCAACGTGATCCTGGACGGTGAAAGGCGCATAATGGTCGCCAGCCTGAAGCTGGATGCTTACGTGGCCGGGACCTCAGCGCTCGTGAGCCAGCTGCTCGCCCTGCACGGCAGCGACGCCGCCGTCGTGGCCACCGGCTTCGACGGCGACACTGAAGTGTTCGCGCGGGTCGCCCGTGGTTACGACGCCGCGCAGGCGTTCCAGGCAGCCTTCGGCACGGGCGGCCACCCCGGCGCCGCGTTCGCACGGGTCGAACTCGAGCCGGCAGAAGCGCTCGAGAAAGCCCTGGAAAGCCTTTACCGGCACCGCTCGGACATGCTGACGGCCGCAGACCTGATGAGCACTCCCGTCACCACCATCCCGGAGGACAGCACCGTTGACCAGGCGACCCAGATTCTCAGGCGCCACGGCCATAACGGCGCCCCGGTGGTCGATGAAGACGGCAAGCTTAAAGGTGTCGTCTCCAGGCGCGACCTTGACCACGCACTGAAGTTCGACATGCACGACGCCGCAGTGACCGGTTTCATGAACCGCACTGTCTTCACGGCCAGTCCCGGCGACACGCTCGCGCAGCTGGAGTCCAACCTGATCCAGCACGCCATCGGGCGTCTGCCCGTGCTGGGCGGGGATGGCACCATCCTGGGCATAGTCACCCGCTCCGACCTGCTGGCAGCGCGGCACACCAGCCCCCGCCAGGATCTGGCCGAACGAGTGATCGACCGCATGCCGACCATGGCCCGGCAGCTCATCGAAACCGCGATCGGCCTGCTGCCCGGCCACGCTCGTCTCTACCTGGTGGGCGGCATCGTGCGGGACGCACTGCTGGGCCGCTCACTCAGCGACCTTGACGTCGCGGTAGACGGCGTGCCGGCAACCATGCTCGCCCAGGCCTTGCAGAAGCAGTTCGGTGGCGAGATCATCACTCACGAGGCGTTCGGCACCACCACCTTGCGCACCGAGAAAGGCATGCTCGTCGACATAGCGGGCACCAGGTTCGAGACCTACGCCCACCCGGGCGCGCTGCCCGAAGTGAGCCCCGGCCCGATCAGCCCGGAGCGCTGCCCATGGTGCAGCCCGGGTCCATCCGCAGGGACCTGCAGCGGCGCGACTACACCATCAACGCAATCGCAGTGCAGGTCAGTCCGCAGCCCGCCCGGCTGCTGGACCCCTTGGGTGGTACCGAAGACCTGGAACGGCGGCAGCTCAGGCTGCTGCACCCACTGAGTTTCATGGAGGATCCGACCCGGGTGCTGCGCGGAGCCCGGCTGGCCGCCCGACTTGGCTTCGAGTTTGACCGGGACAGCCTGGACCGCGCCCGGCAGGTGATGGACCGGGAGATCCTCGACCGCATCGCCCCCGCGCGGCTGCGCAACGAACTCGAGCTGGCGCTGGATGAACCCCGCCTGGAACCGGTCTTCGCCCAGCTCGAGCACACGGGGGCGCTGGAGGCGATGTTCGGGCTGGAACATGCCCCGGAGCTGCTGGAGGCGCTCGACGAAAAGAAGCTGAACGGCAGCGTCCGCAGCGAGGCTGCCCTGTTTGCCCTTTTGCTCGAGACACCCGCGCAGCGCGCCGGGGAGCACATGCGCCGGTTCAGCTGGCCGGCCAGTTACCGGCAGTCCCTTGAGCGACTGCACCACGTGCGGGATGAATCCGAGCTTCTGACCGAGGAGATCCTGGGCCGGATGAGCGACGCGGAACGGGAGCTGGTCCGCTGCTTCTCCGAACGCCACCGGGAGCTCACCGATGCGTTCAGGGCGCTGCCCAAGCGCAGAAGGCTGCGCGGAAGTGACGTGTTAGAGTTGGGCGTCCAGGCCGGACCGGCCGTCGGTCAGATCCTGGCGCAGGTAGCCAGGGCCAGGCAGGCAGGCAAAGTCGAATCATTCGAGCAGGAGCTTGAACTCGCCCGCACACTCACAGAACAGGCGGGCAGCGCCGAGCCGGCCGCGGCCGAATCCGGAGAACTTTAATGCTGCTCAATAATTTCAACAACCTCACCGTAGTTGTGATCGGCGTCATCGTAATGCTCGCCGCGCTCATCTTCCACAACATCTTCCAGACGTGGGTCGCTGCCCGCCTGGGTGACCACAGCCCGCGGCTGGCCGGGTTCGGGGCGTTCGAACCCGCCCGGCACCTGGACGGTTTCGGCGTCATCCTGCTGCTCATCTTGGGTTTCGGCTGGCCCCGGCAGATCCCCGTGAACAGCCGCAACTACAAGCGGCGTCAGGAAGCGATCGTCTGGTACAGCGGACCGGTTGCCTACCTGCTCGTATCGTTCGTGTCCCTGCTGATCGGCAGGCTGCTTGAAGTGAACGGCGGTGGCGCAGCCGCTGCAGGTTTCTACCTCGCCGGAAGTACGGCCATCCTGCACGCCGCCATCAACATCTTCCCCGTCTACCCGCTTGACGGTGGCCACGCCGCCATGAACCTGGGGGTAACCGGCCTGCGCCGCTTCGTGCAGCAGGTGGCCAACTTCGGCACGCTCGGCTTCATCGTCTTGTTCCTGCTGCTCAACCTGAGCGGCATCCTGCCGCGCCTGACGGCACTCCTGACCAACCTGGTGTTCAGCCTGGTCAGGCTGATACCCGGCCTCTAGCCTTCGGCGGAATCCACGATCATCTGCACCAGCGGTGCGTACGTCTCGATGGTCGTGAACAGCGAACCGTCCGGCGCGAACTTGCGGATCAGGTGACCGCCGCGCCGGCCGGCGTACAGGAAGCCGTCGCCATCCACGCCCAGGTCCAGCTGACCGTCGACGTTCTCGCCCTGCCGTGTCTCGAAGCTGAATGACTTCACCACACGGGAATCAGGCGAGATCTTGCGGATCTTGCCGCTGGTTGCATCAGCGATGTACACGAAGCCTTCCCTGTCGGCGGCCAGCCCGTCCAGTTCGCGCAGCTCACTCGAGTCGGCGCTGCTGCGGAACGCCCAGCGGGTCAGGTACTTACCGTCACGCGTGAACTTCTGCACCTGGCGGTTGCCGCTGTCCAGCACGTAAATCGAATTGTCCGGACCCACCGTGATGTGGCGGGGTTCCTCGAAACTGCCGCGTCCCTCGCCGCGGCCGCCGAAACCCAGCTGGAACTGTCCGTCCGGATCGAAGCGCTGGACCATGAACGTCTCGCTGTCCAGCACGTACAGGCAGTTGTCCGGGCCGACGGCCAGTGATACGGGCTGCAGGAACTCACCGGGTTTCATCCCGTAACGCCCGAAGGCGAACAACAGGTCACCGCTGGAGTCGAGTTTCCTGATCATCTTGTGGTCGGACTGACCGGCCCGCAACTCGAACACGACCGCGTAGATGTGGCCAGCCCGGTCCGTCGTGATGGCCACCGGGGCTGAACTGAACTCGCGCGGACCAAGCCCGATGTCACCCATGCTGGCGTGCAGGTTACCGGCCGTATCCAGGATGCGCACGACCCCCTGCTTGGAGCCGACGGTCACGATGAGGCGGTTGTCGAGCTCGGGGATGTCCTCATCCTCGAACTGGCGGGAATCAAGGAACTCGATGACTTCCGCCAGGCTGGGCCGGTCACCCGGTTCCTTGCTGAGCATGCGCATGACCAGGTCGTCCAGTTCCCGGCCGATCTTCAGGTTCAGCTGACGCGGCGGCGCGGGCGTCTGGAATATCTGCTGGTGGACGATGGCTTCGTAACCGCCCTTGAAGGCGGTCTCGCCGGTCAGCATCTCGTAGAACACGAGGCCCAGGCTGTAGATGTCACTGCGGTGGTCGATCCTCAGGCCACGGGCCTGCTCGGGCGACATGTACACGGGCGTGCCTACGCGCGCGCCGGTCATCGTCAGCCTGGACAGCACCTTGCCGCCGGCGATGCCGAAGTCCATCAGCTTCACGGCATCTGGAGCCAGGCGCGGGCCGGGGCCTTCGCGGATGCCGCCTTTGAGCAGCATTATGTTCGCCGGCTTGATGTCGCGGTGGATGATGCCGGCTGCGTGAATGTGCTCGAGGGCGCTGGCGACGTACTTCATGACCGCCGCGGACAGTTCCACGTCCAGTTCGCGTCCGTCGATGTAGCTTTCGAGCGAGCGGCCATCGACGAACTCCATGGCCATGAAGTGTTTCACGCCGTGGCTGCCGTGCTCGAAGGTGCGCACGATGTTCACGTGATCCAGTCGCTGGGCGACTTCGGCCTCGCGGTGGAAGCGGCGGATGAACTTGGCGTCGGCCACGTACTGTTCCATCGGGAGCTTCAGCGCAACGATCTGCCCGTCGGAGCGGCGCCGTGCCCGGTAGACGCTGGCCATGCCGCCTGAGCCGACGCGTTCCAGCACCTCGTAACCCGGCACGTCGATCTCCTCGAAACCGGAGGCCGTGGCGATCTGCTGCGGGGAGCGGGTGCCGCGTGAGCTGCGGACGGTCCTGGGTTTCCTGGCGGTGGTTGTGACTGAGGGCCGCTTGCTGCGGCGGGGTGCCACGCGGCTGGACACGCTGCGGGTGGCAGGTACCGGTTCGCTGCGCAGCAGCAGCGCCGCGGCGAAGACGAGCAGGATCAGGGGCGCCAGGGCGCGTTCAGGTCCGCTGATGGCCAGCAGTCCCCCGAAAAGCAGGGTGCCCAGCACCAGGAAGGTGACTCGGGCGATGGCCGGCATGCGCAGCATCACGATGAAAGCGATTACTGCGAGCGGCAAAATGGTCCAGGGCAGCCACTGCATGATTCAGGGAACCTCCACGATTACCAGGGTTATGTTGTCGGGCCCGCCGCGTTCACGCGCGCGGGTTATCAGGTACTCGACGCTAGACTGCGCAGAACGCGCCGAGCGGATCTCGTCCAGTATCTCCTCGGGAGCCAGCATGTCATGCAGACCGTCGGTGGTGACGGCCAGGACGTCGCCACTGTACACGTCCAGCGCCTGCACTTCCGGTTCGACTTCGGACGTCGTGCCCAGGGCCCGCGTGAGCAGGTGGCGCCATTCGTGATCGTCTGCCTCGTCAGCACGCAGGAAGCCCATGTCCATCTGCTCCTGCACCCAGGTGTGGTCATGGGTCAGCTGGCGGATCTTTCCTTCGCGGATCAGCCAGGCCCGCGAGTCACCCACGTGACCCAGGTGGGCGCGCCGGCCGTGCATTGCGATGAAGGTGAGGGTCGTGCCCATGCCCGCGCGGGCGGGTTCAGAGGCGGATCTGAAGAGCCGGTGGTTGGCGAGCTTCACGCAGCGCTCGACGACCTTGTCCAGGCCGATCACTGACCGGCCGCTGGCGACGTCATCAACGTAGCGCGCGAACACCTCGTCAAGCGCGTGGACTGCCTGGCGGCTGGCGTACTCGCCTGCCGCTGCACCACCCATGCCGTCGGCGACGCCGAAAAGCAGCAGGGTGTCATCGCGCAGCGGGTACTGCCAGACGCGATGGAAATCCTCGTTCAGCTTGCGGACTTTGCCCACATCGGAGCCATGCCCGACATT
This sequence comes from uncultured Trueperaceae bacterium, assembly GCA_937911855.1. Taxonomy (GTDB): domain Bacteria; phylum Deinococcota; class Deinococci; order Deinococcales; family Trueperaceae; genus CALDPK01. The sequence goes on from CALDPK010000172.1 coordinate 10,101, forward strand.
CAGGGTGGCGCGCACATGAACAGTCTACTGGAGTGCGTCAGCCGGCTCCGGGAAATGCCGCACAACCGGCCGGGTCAGTTACCGCCGTTGCGCGGCCGCTTGACCGTCTCCACGTACGGGAAATCGGTAAGCAGGCTGCGGTACTTCATGAACAGTTCAACTGCTTCGGTGCGGTCACGCGGCAGTTCCTTCAGGCGCAGGTAGGCCGTATCGCCGGTGTTGCAGAAGCGGAAGGTGGGGGTGCCGAAGATGTTCAGCTGTTCGGCCTGGTAATGCTCCTGTGCCAGTTCGGTGCGCAGTTCCGGGTCGTCCAGGTCGGAGCAGAACCGGTCTACGTCCAGGCCGGAGCCCGCTGCGACCTTCAGAAGCGTCTCGTGGCTGAACGACTGGTGTTCCATGTGCCGTGCGCGCTGCAGGCCCAGGCGGAACGCGCTGCCGGCGGCACTGCCCTGCCGGCGCGCAGCCTGACCAGCCAGAAACGGCAGCAGGCCGCCAGTGCCACTGGGGTCACTGGCGTCCAGCCGGTCGTTCCAGATCTGAAAATCCGGTTCCTTGCTGTTGTTCTGCACCAGACTGAAATGGCGCCATTCGAACCTGAGCCCTGTTTCTCCACTTACCATCTCGACAAGTTCGGCGCCCCGCCAGGCGTAAGGGCACAGGTAGTCGAAATAGACGATAACATCTGGTTGCATTGCTCCATTACATACTCGTGCCTCACGCGCTGCTGGTATGCCGCACGACAGGCACCGGTACGCTCAGGCGCGCAACGGGTGGTTCAGTTCTGCTCCGCGGGGTCCCTGTTGGCGGTCGGCAGGTTGATCTCGCCGAAGCGGGTTTCGAAGCGCCTGACGTTCTCCTGGAGGCTCAGCATCAGCGCCTTGGCGTGCTGCGGGCTCAGGACCATGCGCGATGTGACGGTGGGCTGCTGGCGCGGGTAGGCCAGTACGAAATCGATGAAGAACTCCGCGCCGGTGTGCGAGATCAGGGCCATGTTGGAGTAGGTGCCCTTGGCGGTTTCCTTGTCGATCTCAAGCTTGAATTCCTTGGTGTTCGGGTTCGGATTCTGGTTCATGCAGTCAACTCCCCTGCCAGTTCCGGCAGCATCTTGCGCAGCTGGAAACGCACGCGACCGAGCGTCGTGGCAGTGTCCAGCGTCAGCACGGCAACATAACCCGCGACGCCGTGAGAATCGAGGGGTGTCATCAGGACCGGGCCTTTCTCGTACTCGATCATCGTCTGCTTTATGTCGCCCTCGCCCATCAGGTCAGCCAGCACTTTGCTGGAAGCCAGGCTTGAAGCCACGAGGCCGCCGATGAAGCTCAGGTCGAAGTCTTCTTCGCTCGCGCCTTCGACTATGAAACCGTCGGTCGAGACGATGGCGACCCCGGTCACGCCCTTGATGGCGAGCATGTTTTCCAGATGCGATTTAAGGCTCATTGCCTGCCTCCCAGAGCAGCCCTCAGCGGCTGCAGTACCGATTCCACGCCCGGTGGCAGGCCCACGTTGCCGCTGCCTCGCTCGAACACGAGGGCCAGCAGGTGCCCGGGCAGGAGCAGCACCGTAACGTCATGCGAAGTGAGTCCGGCTGAGAACTGCCTGACTTCACCCAGGTTCAGGTTGGCGAAGCAGTATTTTGCTGCCTCGGTGACGCCGGCGAGTTCCGCGGCCAGCTGGTCGGCAGCGAAACGGCTGCCTGCCTGGTCGACGACCAGGCCGTCCTGGGTGAACACCAGCGCGGCGACAGCTCCCGGCAGCCGGACGACAGGCTCCAAGGTGCCGCTCAGGTTCATGCCAGAGCCTCGAGGATGCGCCGGCCGGCGTGACCGCTGTAAAGCCTTGCCTTGCCGATGTTGCCGCCGGCTTCCAGCAGGAGAACGCAGTACAGGTCGGCGGAGAGGATGCGGACGTAGGCCACGTACAGCTCGGAACTCATGATCAGCTCCGCAAGGTTGCCGCCAGCAAGACGCTCGTTAAGCGCCGCGTTCCCGGCTGTCAGCACGTTCGTCAGTTCGGCAACGAAAGCCGACAGTTCCGCGCGCATCCCGCCGGCCTGCTCGACTATGAGGCCGTCCATGCCACCGACCGCCGCGGCTACCGATCCATCAACCTGGTCGGTCAGGCCGGCAAGAATATCGTCCAGTTCAGTCATCGCACCGCGACTTTATCACGCACCCTGCCGCTGACGGAGTTGAAGTTCTGGCAATTGCGCTCTGCTATCTTGGCTGCATGAGCCAAATACATATCCACGCCGAACCGGGCGAAATCGCGCCATTCGTCCTTCTGCCCGGTGACCCCAAGCGGGCCCGCTTCATCGCCGAGACGTTCTTCGATGACCCGGTGCTCTACACCGACCACCGCGGCATGTTGGGCTTCACCGGCACCTACAAGGGCGTGCCGGTCAGCGTCCAGACGACGGGCATGGGCACGCCCAGCCTGGCGATCACCGTCGAGGAGCTCGTCCGCCTGGGCGCGAAGACGCTCGTCAGGGTCGGCACGGCCGGCATCATCGCCGACGAGGTCGAACCGGGCGAGCTGATCATCGCCACCGGCGCCGTCCCCAACGACGGAACCACCCGCCAGTACCTGAACGGCGCGCCTTACGCACCCGTGGCCGATCACAGCATCGTGCAGGCCCTGGTGGACACCGCAGCGCGCGGCGGCAGGAAGGTCCATACCGGCCTGATCCAGACCGAAGACGCGTTCTACGCAACCCAGCCCGAACACGTGGCGGAACTCAACGAGCGCGGCGTCCTGGCCATCGAGATGGAAGCTTCCGCCCTGTTCATGCTGGGCAAAATGCGGCGCGTCCGCACCGGCTGCGCACTCGTCGCCAGCAACCGCATCGGTGACCCGCAGCTCGTCGCCCCCGAGATACTGCAGGAAGGTGTCTCGCACATGACGAGCGTGGCACTCGAGGCCGCCCTGCAGCTGCAGGCATGAGCACCATCGCGGTGCTGGGCGCAGGCACGATGGGTGCCGGCATCGCCCAGGCAAGCGCCGGAGCCGGCCACCGGGTTCTGCTGTTCGACATCGACGCGGCTGCCCGCCAGCGGGGCCTGGACGCCATCAGCTCCAGCCTCGCGCGCTTCGTGAAGAAGGAATCGATCAGCCAGGCGGACGCTGATGAACAGCTGGGCCGGGTGACGCCTACGGGCGACATGGGCGCCCTCTCTGAAGCCGAGGTCGTCATCGAGGCTGTCCCAGAGAGGCTCGACATCAAACGCAGCGTCGGGGAGCAGGCCGCGGCGAACGCACCGGCCGGCGCGCTGCTGGCCACGAACACGTCCAGCCTGTCGGTCACCGAGATCGCCTCGTACACGGGCGGGCACGAGGCACGTTTCTGCGGAATGCACTTCTTCAACCCCGTCCCGATGCTGCCGCTCGTGGAAGTGGTCCGGGCGCAGCTGACTGCCGAAGACACCATTGAACGCGCGGTGAGCTTCGTGGAAGGCCTCGGCAAGACGCCCATCACCTGCAACGACACGCCCGGCTTCATCGTCAACCGCCTGCTCATCCCGTACATGAACGACGCCGTTCACGCCCTGGCCGAAGGCGTTGGCACGGCCGAGGACATCGACCGGGCCATGAAGCTCGGTGCCAACATGCCCTTGGGGCCACTGGCGCTGTGCGACCTGGTCGGGCTGGACATCGCACTGGCCGCAGCGGAAAGCCTGCACGCCGAGTATCAGGATCCCAAGTTCCGCATCCACCCGCTCCTGCGCCAGATGGTGCGGGCCGACAAACTGGGCCGCAAGACGGGCGCAGGCTTCTACGATTACGACAGGAAAGGCTGAACCATGAGCGATTTTGAAGAGATCCAGCTGGACGGCGAACTCGAGTTCGACAACCTTGAGGTGCAGGTCGAGGACGGCGTCGCCATCATCACCTTCAACCGCCCCGACGCCCTGAACGCGCTTAACGGCGACCTGATGGCCGAGTTCGGCATCGCCATGGACATCGCGGCCACCTCCGATGAAGTGCGCGCAGTCATCCTCACCGGGGCAGGCCGTTCATTCATCGCGGGCGCCGACATCAACGAGTTCCGCAACCTCGGCTCCGACCCCTTCGCCGGCCGTGACGCTGCGCTTGCCGGTCAGGACGTACTGGCAGGCCTGGCCGCGATGCCGGTACCAACCATCGCGGCCATCAACGGTTTCGCATTCGGCGGCGGCCTCGAGGTCGCGCTGGCCTGCGACCTGCGGGTGGCGGCCAACGGCGCCAGGATGGGCCTGCCCGAAGTCGGCCTGGGACTCATCCCCGGTTACGGCGGCACGCAGCGGCTGCCGCGGCTCATCGGGCCGTCGCGCGCCATGGACCTGATCTTCACCGGCCGGCACGTCGAGGCTGACGAGGCACTGCAGCTGGGCCTGGTGAACCGGGTGGCAGAAGACGCAGTCGCAGGAGCCATGGAGCTGGCGCAGGCGATGCTGAAGAACGCGCCCATCTCGCTGGGCGTTGCCAAGGAAGCCATCGTCCGCGGCCTGTCCACCGACCTGAACCAGGGACTCGAGATAGAAGCGGACCTGTTCGGCTTCATCAGCACCACCAAAGACATGAAGGAAGGCACTACTGCTTTCCTGGAGAAACGCAAGGCAACTTTCCAGGGCGAATGACGCCCTGAAAGGCGGAAGGGCGTGGTATCAGTTGAACCATGCCCTTCCGCATCCGCGTCACCCTTTCAATCCTTTTATCGCTTGTGATCATCGTGCTGGTCGGGCCCCTGCTGGTGCCCGTCCGGCCGTTGCCTGACACCGTCAGCGAAGCCTCGCTCGCCGGACCCGACAGCTCGTTCACAGAGGTCGGCGGAGTAGAGCTGCACTACGTCGATGCAGACCTCAGCTCGGACGCTGCGCCGCAGCTTGAGCAGCCGGTCATCCTCCTGCACGGTTACCTGTTCAACACCCGCACCTGGCGCGACGTGCAGCCGAGCCTGGCGCAAACCGGCCGGGTGATAAGTTTCGACCGGCCGGGCTTCGGCCTTACCGAGCGGCTGGAGTCGGGCAGCTGGACCGGCGAGAACCCTTACTCACCGGACGCGCAGGCCACCCTGACGCTCGGTCTCATGGATGAGCTGGGCATCGAGCAGGCGGTCCTCGTCGGCCACAACTCGGGCGGGCCGGTGGCACTCGAAGTTGCGCTGCGCGCGCCGGAACGCGTGAGCGGCCTGGTGCTGGTAGCTCCGGCCGTCTACCGGGTGGGCGGCAGTCCGGCCATCCTGCGGCCAGTTCTGGGCACGCCGCACATGAGCCGCCTGGGGCCGCTGCTGATGCGGCAGCTGGCCGGCGATCCGGGTGGCGGCTTCGTCGCCGCCAACTGGGGTAACCCGTCCCGGCTGGACGACCGCGCGCTCGAGGCGTTCGCCCTCAACTTCCGGCCGCACCACTGGGACCGCGGGCTGTGGGAGGTCTCCAAGGCCAGCCACGAAGTCGGCTTCCTGGACGACCTGCTGACGGTACAGACACCGGCGCTCGTCGTGAGCGGGGCAGCCGACACGGTCGTACCACCGGCGGACTCGCAGCTGCTGGCAAACGAGCTTCCCGACGCGACTTTCGCCCTGCTCGACGAGTGCGGCCACTCGGTTCACGAGGAATGCCCCGCTGAGTTCACTGAACTCGTGCTGGGCTGGCTGCTGGATGAGAATTTACTCCTGGCTCCATGAGACGCGGTGCTAGGATGACGCTGTGATACTCGGAGTCATAAGTGACGTGCATGCAAACGTGCTCGCGCTCGAGGCGGCTGTCGCGGCCATGCGGCAGCGCGGGGTCGACAACATCATCTGCCTGGGCGACCTGGTGGGTTACGGCCCCTCGCCGAACGAAACCATCGACATGATCCGGGAAGAAGGCATCGTCTGCACGCTCGGCGCGGCTGACGAACGGATCGCCTTCGACTTCGCCCGGGCCCGCAAGCCCCGGGCCGGCGTGGCCGACCAGATCCTGGAATGGACGCGCGAGGTGATCGAGCCCCGGCACGTGGAGTTCCTGCGCAGCCTGCCCGTCCAGCGCCGCCTGACGACTGCGGCTGGCCGGCTCCGCTACTTCCACGGCAGCCCCGAAACGCCCGGTGAACGGCTGAACCTGAACCAGGACCCCGTATCGCTCATGAACCTGCTGGAACGCAACCGCTGCAACATCATGATCGCCGGCGCCACCCACGTGCCGTTCTACCGGCAGGTCGGCGAAGGTTACGTGCTGAACCCCGGTTCCGTCGGCCTGGCGCTCAACGGTGAGCCGGGAGCGGACTACGCGGTGCTGACCATCGATGACGGGCTGGTCAACGTGCGCATGGACAAGGTTGAATACGATTTCGCGGCAGTCGCCTTCGACATAATCGCCTGGGGACTGCCGCGCATGGTTGCCGAGGCCGTTCAGCACGGCCGCATGCCTGATTCAGCCGACTACGACTGAGCGGTTCAGACTTCCACGGCCAGAGCCAGTGCTTCGCCGCCGCCGATGCAGATGGACGCCATTCCCCGGCCGCCGCCGCGGGCGCGGAGCGCGCTCAGCAGCGTGACGAGGATGCGGGCACCCGAAGCACCGATCGGATGACCGAGTGCCACGGCGCCGCCGCGGACATTGACCTTGTCGGCAGGCAGGTCCAGTTCCTTCATCGCTGCCATGGGCACGACGCTGAACGCTTCATTTATCTCGAACAGGTCGACATCAGCGGCACTCCAGCCGAGCCGTTCCAGCAGCCTGTGCATGGCGGTGACGGGCGCAGTGGTGAACCACTCGGGTTCGTGCGCGTGTGACGACCAGCCTTTGATGACGCCCAAAGGTTCCAGGCCGCGCTCGCGGGCGACCGTCTCGTCAGCCAGGAACAGGGCTGCCGCGCCGTCATTGATCGTCGAGGCGTTGGCTGCGGTGATGCTGCCGTCCTGCTCGAATGCCGGCCGCAGGGTGGGCAGTTTCTCGAAGTTCACCTGGTCGGGGCCTTCGTCCTTGCTGACCTCGGTGACCTGACCGCGCCGGCCGGGCACCTGGATGGTCACAGTCTCGTCGGCGAAATCGCCTGCGGCAGCGGCAGCCTGGGCGCGCTCGTAACTGCGTACTGCGAACTCGTCCTGCTGCTCGCGGGTGAAGCCGTACTTGCCGGCACACAGTTCAGCGCATGAACCCATGTGTTTCTGGTTGTACACGTCCCAGAGGCCGTCGTGGATGAGTGAATCGACGATCTTGCCGTCGCCCAGCCTGAGTCCTGCGCGCGCTCCGGGCAGCAGGTAGGGGGCGTTGCTCATCGATTCGGTACCGCCAGCCAGGACCATGCCGGCTTCGCCTGAGCCGATGAGCCGGCTGGCCTGGATGACGGCCTCGAGCCCGCTGCCGCACATCTTGTTCAGCGTCACGGCCGGGGTGGAGTCGCCCAGTCCGGCCTTGATGACCACCTGCCGGGCGGGCGCCTGGCCCTGACCGGCGGAGAGCACGTTGCCGATGAACGCGTGTTCAACGTCGTTTCCGGTCACGTTGATCCGGCCGGCGAGTTCCCTGACCACCTGGGCTGCCAGGTCGGGGGCGGACACGGCTGCGAGTGATCCCTGGAGGGCTCCGAGCGGGCTGCGTCCGGCCGCTGTGATTACGATTGCCATGTTCTGAATGACCTCACCTTCTGAAAATCATGTCTGCTGTAAGCTGCTGCCACTCTACCTGCACGGTGCCGCGCAGGTTGGTCGCTGCGGGCAGGAGCAGCACCCCGCTCACGGGGCTGCCGGGGGCGACGGCGGCGTCCCCCTGCACTATCACCACACCCCCCGTGGGGTCGAGCCTGCTGTTCACGCCTGACTGCCGGATGCCGAACGACAGGTCAGCCTCAGCCGGTTCACTGGCGCTGAGCACGAAGTACAGCGGCCTCTGGCCATCAAGCCCGGCGTTGAACTCGTCCAGGTCACTGCGCAGCCCGGGGTAGGCCAGGCCGAGCAGGCCCAGATCTACGAGCAGAACGCTCTGTTCACCCGCAGTCAGGTGCAGGGCCTTCACGCCGTTGGCCAGGTCGATGATCTGGCTGCGGGCGGTCGCGCTGGGCGGCGGCAAGGCAGGGAGCGGTGCCGGTACACCAGGTGTCTCACCTGACAGCAGCAGGCGCGTACGGTCGGGGAGCACGAGCACCACGCCACTGATGCTGGCGCCGATCTCCTCAAGGAGTTCACGGGGAGCCCACAGTTCACCGCCCGCGTCGGTTACTGGAACACTGAGCCTGAGCTCACGAGGCTCGGTTTCGCCTGCCGGCAGCCACAGCCAGTCGCGTTCGCCGGCCCAGACCGTGATCATCCCGAAACCGGTCCGCACGGTCACGGAGTTGCCGATGCGGGTGGCAGCGGTATCGAGTCCGCGGGCCAGGTCATTGACGCTGAAGTGCCTGACGCCGTACAGCTCGGTTTCCGCCACCTGCTGCCCGAAAGCACAGCCCAGGCACAGGATCAGGAGCGCGGCCAGTCTGCAGAGCATCCCGGCCAGCATAGCAGCGCGTCACAATCCCGTCCGGAACACCTAAAACATGGAGCTACCCTGCTAAAATGCGGTATCGAAAAGGTTCACGGCAAACTTTCAGGACTCAAGCAGAATGAGATAAAGCGTCTCAGCAACCTTTACCGGCGCAAAGTTCCGCCGCAGGCTGCGGTCACGGCCGACCTGGGCCGCGCACTCGTGACGCTGACAGCTGACCTGGGACGCCAGATCAGCCTGCTCATCGACCGGCGCGGCCGGGTCGTGACCGTATCGGTGGGAGACGCTGCCGACACGCCCCTGCCGGAGCTGTCCGGCGAGGCCGAAAGCCGGCTGTACGGCCTGCGGCTGGTGCACACGCACCTCAAATCCGGTGGCCTGAGCGGCAACGACCTGTCCATGCTGTTCCTGCACCGGCTGGACGCCATGATCTCCGTCGACGTGCACATCACGGCTGACAACGCAGTTACCGGCCCCTGCCAGCTGGCCACGGTCTCGCCGCCCACCAGCAGCGAGGAAGACTGGATCGTCGACGAGCCCGTCTCAATCCAGGAGCTCGAACAGGAGAACTTCCTGCAGCGCATAACCGCGCTCGAGGAAGAGCTGGCCCGCTCCAGACAGGCCCGCGAGGTCGTGAGCACCAGCGCCGAGCGCGCCGTGCTGATCGGCCTGCAGACGAACGAGGATCACGACGAAGCGGTGGCGCGAATCGACGAGCTGGCGGAACTGGCCCGCTCGGCCGGAGCGGTCGTGGCGTACAGCAGCGTGCAGTCCCGCTCCCGGCCTGACCCGCGCACCCTGATCGGCGGCGGCAAGCTGCAGGAGCTCGTGTCCAAGGCGTACCACGAGGATGCCGACATGCTCATCTTCGACCGGGAACTCACGCCCGCCCAGGGACGCGAGATCGAGAAGGCCACCAACCTGAAGGTGCTGGACCGGACGCAGCTGATCCTGGACATCTTTGCGCAGAACGCCCGCGGTTACGAAGCCAAGGTGCAGGTTGAACTGGCGCAGCTGCAGTACCAGCTGCCCCGCCTGGCCGGGCGCGGCACGACCATGAGCAGGCTGGGTGGCGGCATCGGCACCCGTGGTCCCGGTGAGACGAAGCTCGAGGTCGACCGCCGCCGCATCCGCGACCGGATCACGGCACTCGAGAAGAACGTCGACGAGATAAGCCGGCGCCGTACCGAGACCCGCAAGCAGCGCACCATCTCCACCGTCCCGGTGGTGGCACTCGTCGGCTACACCAACGCCGGCAAGAGCTCGCTGTTCAACCGGCTGACCAGGGCTGACGTCCTGTCGCAGTCGAAACTGTTCGCCACGCTCAGACCCACCACCCGCGAGGCGTGGCTGCCTGACCTGGCCCAGTGGGGCGCCAAGGTGCTGCTGACCGACACGGTCGGTTTCATCCGCGACCTGCCCGACGAGCTCGTCAGCGCCTTCCGCGCCACGCTCGAGGAACTGCATGATTCCGACCTGCTGTTGCACGTCGTAGACGCTGCTGCACCCGGCGCGCCCGAACGGGTTGACTCTGTGAACAGGATCCTGGATGACCTCGACCTGGAGCCACCGCGGCTGATCGTACTCAACAAGTCCGACCTGGCTGACGGGAATGACCTGGCTCAGCTGGGCCAGCGCTACGGGGCGCTTGCCGTCTCCGCGCAGACCGGTGCCGGCGTCGATGAACTGAAAGCCCGCCTGGCGGCGATCCTCGAGTCTTCGTCAGCGGCGACGCATGACGGCGGCGACCACGAAGATGAGCGCCTGGGCAAGGATGATGACGCTGCCCGATGGCACGTCCAGCCAGAATGACAGCAGCAATCCACCCAGCGTACTGATCAGGCCGATGATGACCGCGCGGACGGTCATGCCGGCCAGCGAGCGGGACACGAGCCTTGCCGCTGCCGCCGGGATTACCAGGTAGGCAGCCATCAGCACTACCCCCACAACCTGCGCGCTGACCACGACGATGAGCGCTGCCAGTGCGAAGAGCACGTACTCGAGCAGGCGCACCCGCACGCCGTCAGTCTGGGCCAGCTCACTGTCAAAAGTGGCGTAGGCGAGCCTGGGCCACAGCAGGCACAGGGCTGTGACGCTGATCGCGAACACGCTGAGAATCACCCACAGGTCAGCCTGCGAGACGGCCAGGATCGAGCCGAACAGCAGGCTGAACACGTCGACGCTGCTGCGTTCAGGTGGGATCACCGACACGAACAGGACGGCCAGCGCGACGGTCACGGCGAAGAACACGCCGATGACGGTGTCCGAACCCAGGCGGGTCCTGTCGCGCACGAACGCGATGCCTATCGCTACCAGCAGCGTGAACGGCACGGCCAGCGTCAGCGGGTACTGAAGGATGCCGCCGTCGCCACTGAAGGCCGCGACCAGGGCGCCCAGCGCTATGCCGCCGAACGACGCGTGTGCCAGACCGTCGCCGAGGAACGACAGGCCGCGCTGCACCACGAACGTCCCCACCATCCCCGCCATGACGGCGATGACGAGGCCCGCCAGCAGCGCGCGCTGCATGAAGGCGAAGCTGAAAAGTGTCGTCAGCTCCTCGATCACACGACCAGCACCCGGTGGCCGTGACCCTGGTGGCCGTAGGCGTCGCGCAGTACCGAGTCGGTCATGACGTCCGCCGGGTCGCCGCAGGCCCTCAGCGTGCGGTTGACGACTGCCACCATGTCAGCGTGATAGCGGGCGGCGGTCAGGTCGTGCGTGATCATGACCACGGCCGAGCCGCTGCGCTCCTGGTACGTCTCAAGCAGGTGGTACAGGTCGTGCTCGGCCAGGAAGTCCACGCCGGTGGCGGGCTCATCCAGCAGCACGAGCTGTGGCCGCCGGACCATTGCGCGGGCCAGGTAGACGCGCTGCACTTCCCCGCCCGAAAGCTGTGCAAGCCTGCGGTCCAGCAGGTGGTGGGCACCCACGAGTTTCAGTGCTTCTTCTGCCAGTTCGCGTTCGGTCGCTGAGATCCGTACGGGCCAGGAACGGCGCAGGCCTGACACGACCAGTTCCACGGCGCTGGCCGGGAAGCTCCGGTCGAACGTCTTAAGCTGCGGCACGTAGCCGATCAGGTCGGGCCTGACGCCTGCGTCATGGCCGAAGATCGCTGCGTGGCCGGTGTCCGGCCTGACGAGGCCAAGGGCGACCTTGATGAGGGTGCTCTTGCCGCCACCGTTGGGACCGATAATTGCGAGCGTCCGTCCCGGTTGCAGGTCAAGGCTGACGTTACTCAGTGCCTCGACGATTCCGAAACGGACGCTTACGTTGTGAATATGAACCGCCGGGTAGGACTCCATGGTCACTCTCCCTGACGGAGCCCGGGCCGCCGGGGCTTACAGGTCCCCGTGTTGATCCAGGGCTGGTTCAGCCCCGGTTGAGCTTCTGCGGGTTCACAAGCAGGGTCGGGTCCAGGCTGCGGAGAGCTTTGGCGCTCAGCCACATGCGCTGGGGCTTGCCGTCAACCCAGACGGTGCGCTTGTGAAGGTTGGGCTTGACGGTGCGCTTGTGCACGCCGACTTTCTTGAGGCCCACGCCGCCCTTCTTCTTGGGCGAACCCTTGCGGATGCTGGTTGTCGAATGCCGCGTCTTGCGGCCGGTGATTGCACATACTCTGGCCATGGTTTTATTTCCTCCAGCGCCACCGGTCCTGCACAGGGGTGCTCCGGAAGCAAACTTGATGATTGTAGCAGAAAACGGGACGTCCGTGCGGAACTGCAGGTTACTTCGCCAGCAGCGGTCCCAGCGGTTCGCCGCCCAGCAGGTGCACGTGCAGGTGCGGCACTTCCATGTGCGCATGCTCGCCGCTGTTGACTATCAGCCTGAAACCCCTGTCCAGGCCTTCCTGCTCTGCCACGCGCCGGGCGGTCAGGAACAGGTGGCCGAGCACCTCTTCATCGCCGGGTTCGACGGCCGACGCCATCTCGATCCGTCGGTTGGGGATTATCAGGATGTGCACTTTCGCCTGGGGGTTGATGTCCCGGAAGGCCGTGACCAGGTCGTCCTGGTAGACGATGTCTGCCGGCACTTCCCGCCTCACGATCTTGCTGAAGATGGTTTCCTCTGCCACTGTTCTCAGTCCTCCCTGCCGGCTGCCTGCTTGAGTTCGCTCATGGTGAACAGCGCTTTAAGTTCCACGCCAGCCGCCCCGAGCGCCTCCCGGCCGCCTGCTTCACGGTCGATGACGCACAGCGCCGTGTCGATGGTCGCACCGAGCGCGCGCAGGTCTCCCGTCGAGATGACCACCTGGCCGCCGGACGTGACCACGTCCTCGATCACCACGAGCCTGCGACCCGCCACCTCGCCGCCTTCTGCCAGGCGCCGTGTGCCGTAGTCTTTCGCTTTCTTGCGCACGCTGAGCAGCGGCAGGCCCGACAGCTGCGAAAGCACCGTGGCGATGGGCACGCCGCCAAGTTCCAGGCCGGCCAGTGCCTCGGCATCCTCAGGGATGAGCGGCAGCAGCTGCGCGGCGATGTTCCTGAGCAGCACCGGGTCGCTCTCGAACAGGTACTTGTCGAAGTACTCGGAAGCGGTGGCACCCGAACGGAGTACAAACTCGCCTTTCAGGTTGGACACGTCGTGGATGGTGCGGGCAAGCTCGCTGCGGGTCATGCGTCAATCTTAGCAGCCGCCGTTGCCGGCTCGCCGGGCCGCGTTCGCGGGTGATAGATTCCTATGCATGTCTTCCAATACGTCCTGCCATGTGAGAGTTCCTGCCACCAGCGCCAACCTCGGCCCGGGTTACGACTCCCTGGGCCTGGCGGTCGGCCTGTGGCTCACGGTCACGGCGACTCTGGCCGAAGAAGACCGCTTCGATTACGAGGGCGAGGGCAGCCTGCCGGACACTCCGTACAACCTGAGTCACCAGGGTTTCGCGGCGGTCTACAGGGAACTCGGCCTGGATGTGCCGAAAGTCGCCCTGAAGGTCAGGAACCCGGTTCCGCTCGCAAGGGGGCTCGGTTCGTCATCGGCGGCTCTGGTGGCGGGCGCAGCGAGTGCGGACGCGCTTTCCGGTGGCCGCCTTGGCCGCGAGGGCGTGTTCCAGCTGTGCGCGCGCCTCGAGGGTCACCCCGACAATGTTGCGCCGGCAGTGTTCGGCGGGTTCACGGTGTCAGCCTGGCAGGACGGTTCGTGGGTCAGCCGCTCAGTGCCGCTGCCGGACGAGTGGCGCTTCCTGTTCGCGCTGCCTGACGCCGAACTGCCGACCGTGCAGGCGCGCAAGGTGGTACCAGAGCAGTTCTCGCGCGAGGATCTGATCAGCACCGCTGCCCGTACGGCACTGTGGGCGCTGGCGGTGACCCAGGCGGACGCCAGCCTGCTGAAGACCGCAACCCGTGACGTGGTGCACCAGCCGTACCGCGAGCCGCTGCTGCCCGGTTTCAGGGAAACGCTGGACGCCGCCTCAGGGGCCGGCGCACATGCTGCGTTCCTGTCGGGCGCCGGGCCGGCGGTCGCGGCCATCTGCGCCGCGGGCGAAGTGGAGGCTGTGTCAGCAGCACTTGCCGGTTACGGCCGCGTGCTGGAACTGCCGGGCGCAGGTGGTTACGAGGTCAGCGGACAGCCCTGAGTACCTTGAAGCCCGCTTCGGAGCGGACCTCCTGCCAGCTGCTGAACGCGGTCAGGAGCGGTTCGTACGGCAGGGCGCGGTTGGCAACCAGCCACAGCTCTCCGCCGGGCGCAAGCCGCTGCCAGGCCGTGGCGATGAACGCGCGCGGCAGGTCGAGCCGGACGCCTTTGCCTACGTGGAATGGCGGGTTCATCAGGATGGTGTCGAACCGCCCGGCCTCAGGCAGCGCCTGATCCAGGTCCGAATGGTGCGCAGTTATGCGGTCAGCAAGACCCAGTGTTTCAGCGTTGTGGACGGTACTGCGCACGGCACCCAGGTCGTCGTCCACGGCGGTTACGGCAGCGCCGGCCTGCGCGGCCGTCAGAGCCAGCATTCCGTAACCGCAGCCCAGGTCCAGCACGCGCTGTCCATTCAGCCGCTCCGGGTCGCCGTAAGCGTCCAGGAGCTGGGCTGTACCCGGGTCCAGTTTTCCGGCAGCGAAGGTGCCTTTGATGGCCGTCAGGTCGAAGCCACCGGCTTCGAAGCGCACAGCCGGTTCGGTCGCGGCCGGCCCGTCAAGTGGCTGAAGGCAGTCAAGGACGCGCCAGCCTCCGTCGCGCCTGATTACGTCGCTGTGCCCGAACAGCGTGGCAGCGAGTTTCTCGTAACGCTTCGCTCCCCTGTCCTTGTGATTAACGAGCAGCAACCGGCCCGCCGGGGCAAGTGCGGCAGCCGCGGACCTGATCTCCAGTTCCACGCGGGCGTTACCGCGGTCGGCAGGTGGCAGCAGGACGACCGCGTCGACGGGCGCGCCTGCTTCTTCTGCCAGCATGCCCGCTGTCACGCTGGTCCCGTGCGGCCGGTGGGTGCGGGCAGCGCAGTTGAGGGCTGCTGCGGAGGGCTCGATCACCGCCACGGAACCCCTGCCCTGGCTCACGGCGCTGAGCGCGGCCAGGCCGGCCGTGCCAGTCAGGTCGAGCAGCGTGCCGCTGCCCGTCAGGTCCAGGCGCTGCAATATGTCGCTTGCTGGCGGCAGGTCCGGGAAACCGCGCACGCCGGGTTTGCTGTAGAGCGTGCCGGCGGGCAGTTCCAGCTGCCGGATGTCGAACCAGTCGCGGTAATTCACCTGCTCATTCTAGGCTTCTGCCAATGCGGCGACGACCCAGACTGCAGCAGGGTGCTACGCTCAGCCGGCGATGAAAGTGATTCTGGGCATAGATACTTCGTGTGATGACACCGGCGTGGGCGTGGTCATCGACGGACGGGTGGCGTCGAACGTCGTTGCCACGCAGACCGAGCTTCATGAACCCTTCGGGGGCGTGATGCCAGAGGCCGCCAGCCGTGAACACCTGAAGGTCATCCAGCAGGTGACTGACCAGGCGCTGCTCGAGGCCGGGGCCGGCGGTGAGCATGCGCCGCGCTGCCTCGTCAAAAGCCCTGAGGCCCTCTTCGCCGGGGTGCCGCCGTCGGTCGCGGGTCAGCAGGGCCTTCAGGCCGTGAATCTGTTCTTTGGTCTCTGCTTCGAAGCGCATGGTCAGGTGCGCGGAGGTATTGGAGGCGCGCACCAACGCCCAGCCGTAAGGAAATTCTATGCGCACACCGTCGATGGTATTGATCGGCTGCTTTTCATATTTTTTCTGTATCTCCTTGAGCACCTTGTCAACATCTATATCCGGTGTAAGCTCGATTTTGTTCTTGGAGATATAATAACTGGGAAAAGTTGCCCTCAACCTGCTGCAGGACTTGCCGAATTTCGCCAATTGGGTCAAAAACAAACCGATTCCTACCAGCGCAT
>CALDPK010000173.1 GCA_937911855.1 uncultured Trueperaceae bacterium
GGAGTGTCAGTGCGTGCTGCACGGGCCGCTCCAGTGCACGTGGAGCTGCAACGGTGATGCTGACCGGGGTGCTTGCACCTGGGGCGAGGGTCACCTCGGCCGGGTCAGCCGTTACCGCCAGTCGGTGGTTGCTGCTGGCCGTGAGGGTCAGCTGCTCGGTGGCGTTGCCCAGGTTGGTGAGGTGAAACAGCACCTCAAACTGTTCGGGCAGGACGCTGGTTGGTGCCTGGCTGACGTGTGCGGTGAGTTCCCGGACGGTATCTACCGTCACGGTAGTCCGGACGCTCTGTGACTGGCCGGCGCTGGTGGCGGTGATCACTATGGTGTGTTCCCCGGCGGCAGCGTCAGCTGGTATCTGCACTGGCAGCAGCACTGCCTGCGCACTGCCCGGGTTGAGCACAAGGTCTGTGGTTGGCAGTACGAGTCGCCAGCCGGCAGGCAGTTCAGCGGTGACATTGACTTCGGCTGCCTCATCGCTGCTGCTCTGAAGTTGCGCTACGAGGGTGGTGATTTCACGGGGTGTCGCCTGCGAACTGGCGGGAGCCAGGAGGGTCAGTGCCTGCGCGTTGCCAACCACCAGCAGCATGGCTACGCCGAGGCTGTGAAGCAGGAGGGTGGGCAGGCGCGGCATTGTTCTTATTCGATCCGGAGGGTGAACTGGGCGCCGAACAGGTTGGCGCCGCCACCATCGGCTACGACTAACGCCTGGTACGTGCCGGGCGTCAGCTCACCCAGCTCGAATTCCTGCCTCACGCCGGTGCCGGGGTGCGTGCGTGATCGTTCACCGTCAGTGCGGATAAGCAGGCTGCCGTTTGCGTCGTAAAGCTCTACGTAATGGTCTGCCAGCAGGCTGAGTTCACCGGTGTTGATCACGTCAACTGTGAGCAGAGAACCTGTTTCGGTGGGGCTGAGGTCGGCGCTGGTGAACACCAGTTCACTGTCAGCTGAACCGAGGTTGGTGATGATCTGCACGCCGTAGCGCATGACTGTCTGCAGGGTGAGGGTTCCGCCAGCGGCAGGCTGCGGCTTGACTTCCTCAACCATGATCAGGCTCCAGTGGGAACCCAGGTTCGCTGACTCCGGTACGAGCGCGCGGTAGGGGACAGTGGTGGTTCCGCCGGCCGGAACGGTGACTGTTTGCGCTCCCAGTTCAAGCCACAAGGCGTTGGAGCGTGGCAGGCTGCCTGGTTCCGGGTAAGCACTTTCACCGGTGGCATGGAACGTGTAGTCAGTCTGATAGATGCGGACTTGTGCGTCGAGAGGGCTGGGGTTACGCAGTTCCAGCGTGTCCTCAATAATCGATCCGGGCTGCACGTCGAATGTTCTGGTGAGGGCACCAGTTACGCTCACTTGAGCCTCGGTGGTGCCGCTCAGCAGCAGGCAAAGCAGTGGTAGCAAGATAGGTACTGTCTGACGCAAAGTGAGCACGGTTCCTCCTTCTGGGGTCTGGCAGGTGATGGGTGGAGCGGGAGTCGCCATGATGGTTCATCCCGCTCCGTTAGCGATTTACTCGCCGATCAGGGTGAAGGTTACGGTCCGGGTGGCGGTACCTTCGGTGGCGTCAGCGGTCAGGTCACCATCCAGGGTGTAAGTCATTCCCAGATCAGGTGCGCCAAGCTTGGAGATGCCCGTCAC
>CALDPK010000174.1 GCA_937911855.1 uncultured Trueperaceae bacterium
GTCTGCCGGAGGCATGCTTACCGTCCCGCGCGCGAACGACCATGGTGCGCCAGCGGGAAAGTCCGTGTTGAGAACGAATGGCTCGATGGAATCAATGAAGTTGCTGTCGATGAAAGCACTGCGCAGCACGGGCAGGCCGGCAAGCGTCGAGACGTCAGTGATCAGGTTGCCAGTAGCGAAGACGACTTCCAGGGCGGGCATCGATTCCCGACTGATGGCACTGATGTCGGCAACGTCGTTCATGTGGAAGATCAGGCTTTCGAGCTGGCTCATTCCGTCAAGCGTGCTGATGTCGGCAAGGCAGTCAGCCCTGGACACCACGTCGCCATCAGCATCGTATTCCACGTCCTGACAGTTCAGGTACAGCCACAGATGCCGCAGCTGATCCAGACCGGCGAGCGGGCTGACGTCACTGATGCGGTTCCCACTGAGGTAGGCAATCTCGAGGCTTTCCAGGCCGCTCAACGGAGTCAGGTCGCTTACCCGGTTTGCGTAGAGTCCCAGGACGCGCAGGTTGCTCATCGCGGCCAGGGGGGTAAGGTCGGTGATTTCGTTGCGGTCAAGGTTCAGTTCCTCGAGCCATGTAAGGCTGGCCAGGTGACTGATGTCGGTGAGTTCATTGCATTCGAGCTCGAGGCGGCGCAGGTAGATGAGGTGCTGGATGCCTTCGAGCGATTCGATCAGCGGGTCAGCCTCGGCCGGATCCTGGTCGCAACGGTTGGCGATTATTGCGTGATGCAGTTCCTGTCCTGTCACCGGATCAGGCAGGGGTGTGAACCAGTCGGGGTCGCCTTCCAGGCGCACGTGTCCGCACAGTATCTCTTCGGAATCACTGATGAAGCCGCCGTAGATGCTGCGGACTTCGCGTTCGATGAACTCGTCCTCGAAAGTTATTACGTCGAGCGGGTCATTGCACACCCAGCCGCTCAGCGTGAGGCTCTCGCCGAACAGCGGCTGGCTGAGCTCGGCGCCGAAGGGGCTGCGCGCCTGCAGGAGGTAGTTCACTTCCCGTTTGTCGGCCGGCAACAACAGGTCACGGCTGCCTGTCATGAGGTCCAGCTCGAGGGCGGTCCTGCGTTCGTCACCGGTCACCACTTCGATGATCTGCAGTGACTGTGCGCCTTCGACGTCCCAGTTCACCTGGATGGCATCACCGGCTTCCACGTCGCCGGTATGGGTGGTGGCTGCGAACTCGACGATCTGAAGTTCGGGCATGGGCGCGAGCTGGAATGATTCAGTGGCGGCGCCGGCCTGAAGCGTGAAAGTGGTCGGTTCCGTGACGTGAACGACCTGGGAAGCGTTTGCAGGCACTGCTTCTCCGTTGAGGTATGCCGGCGCGGGGCCGGTAACTTCCCAGCTGATGAACCAGTGGTCGTGGGTGTCGTGTCCGCGGTAGGTGAAGCTGTCGATTCTCGTGTCCGGTGCCGACTGCCTGCCGCACGCTGCCAGCAGCGCGACTGCCAGTACTGCGAGGATCAGTTTGAGCATCAGGCGGGGGTTGGCGTGCCTGTAGGCACCAGCGTTGCTCAGTTCTTGCTCCATGGAATGTACCTTAGCAACGGGTAATCAGTGCGGCTTCACAAGCGTCACAGTCGGGGCAACATGCGGATAATCTAACGTGGGTCATTTCAGATCCGGCTGGCCAGGTCTTGTGAACTCCGTGTCCGAGAGCCTTATCCACGACGCCCCAAGGCCCGCTGGCGGAGCTGAACACTCTCCGGGGTCCTTCGACGTTATCGCGAGTCCTTCAATTAGCACGTCCCGTGCGAGCAGCGACGCTACTCCAGGATCCTCTGCGGGCACGAAACAGTTGTACCCGAGCGCAAGGTGGATAGTGCTGACAACTTCTGCGGTGCCCCTTATGTACTCGTACGGCTCGCCATCAGGGAATTCAACGTTGTTAGCGAGAGCGTCAACATCCGACAGGTAGTTTTCATCGACGGCTACGGTTC
>CALDPK010000175.1 GCA_937911855.1 uncultured Trueperaceae bacterium
TAAGGTGGTGAGCGCGCGCGCGCTCGGGGAGAAGCGCAACAGCCCGGCGGTCGTGTACAGGCCCAAGATCGCGCGCAAGATCAGCAGCGCGTCGTGGTCGTGCACGCCGCGCTCATAGCCCTCATCATAGCGCGACTCGATGGTGGCGCGGATGAGCCAGCGCGGGTGGTCGCCGGTGCTCAGTGCTGCCTCGTGGAGGATGACGTGGCCGTCCCCGTAAGTGCTTACCCGTTTCTCGAAGCTGGCTGCTTCGGGCAGCGGTCCTTCTATAAGTGCGTGCGGCATCTCTTCTGGCCTTTCGAGGTGAGTGTAGGTTTCGGCTTCCTTCGCGGTGCGGACGAACGGCTGGTAGTAAAGCGGTTTGCCCATGGTCTTCCATTTCAGGGCGTACTTCGTTTCGAACACCGCGGGCGGAGGTTCGCCGCTGCCCAGTTCGAACAGGCCGCTCAGCTGCGACTGCTCGCGGGCGAACTCGAGGTAGTCGGGGTGATCGGTGGCGAGCAGGACGCTGCCGCCTTCGGTCAGCCGGCTGGCGGCCAGCCTGAAGAACTCGTCGCGCAGCAGGCGGTTCTCTTCGTGGCGGCCTTTGGGCCAGGGGTCCGGGAAGTTAACCGTGATGGTGCTCAGGCTGCCTGGGCTGAAGAGTTGCCGGAGCAGGAACTGGGCTTCACCTTTGAGCAGGGCCACGTTGCTGACGCGTTCGCGGCGCATGCGGTTCAGTGCCCGCCTGACGCTTACGCCTGACAGTTCTATGCCCACGAAGCGCTCGTCGGGGTGCTGCAGGGCGCGCAGGGCGGTGTAGCGGCCGTCGCCGAAGCCGACTTCCAGGTGCAAGGGGCCTGAGCCGGGCAGCAGTTTCGACCAGTCGATGGGGAAGCTTTCAGCGCGCCACTGTACGAGCGGCAGGCTGCGGGGTTCATTTACGTCTTGTTCGGACATCGCTGTGTTCATTATGGGAGCTGTTCAGGAATCAATCGGCTTGACTGGCCGGCGCGGCACTGGCTTGACGAGCATTGCCGTGTCGGTCGCCAGATTGTTCCGGAGCAGGGTATCACGCGACAGCAGTATGAAAGGTCCTGCCTTGCGCACTGGCCGGGCCGGGAAGATTCGCACCGTCCCGTCGCGCGTGCGGCAGGCCACCCGTTCGGGCGTGTACCCCAGGGCTTTCTTCCAGCTGGCCAGGATGGCACTGTCCACCCCGGCCTCGCCGATCTCCAGGCCGTGCCGTTCCAGCTTGCACACCAGCCGGGCGGTACGCGGCCTGCGCTCGGCAACCTTGAGCGCGCCCAGGTGCAGCAGGCGGCTGATTATCTGCCGGACTTCGGAAAGTGTCAGGCCTGCCAGGTCAGCGACTTCGTTCACGCTGCGGCGCCCGTCAACGAAGCGCAGGAAGTTCACGTCCTCGGGTTTCAGCACCACGTCTTCAGGCAGCGTGTCGTTCAGGGCGACGGCGGGAACGGCGTCACCGATGTAGGTCTCGCGGATGCTCCTGCTGCGGCCCCGGGTGGCATCGGTCCTGCGGATGGCGTCGAGCAGCAGGTCCTGAATGCCCACGTCGATGCTGCGCCTGGGCGCGGGAACGCCGTCAGTGAACCTGAACGCGCCCTGCTCATCGGCCAGCAGGGCGTACACCGCGTTACGGCCGGTGTGGTCATCGAACTCGGCGTGGTGGATGTCACCGTCGTGAAGCCACAGCTTCCCCTCGCCCCGGGGATGATCCACTTCGAGGGTACCGGTGCGGTTCTCTGAAGCCAGCAGCTGCAGCAGTTCCACCAAGCCGAACAGTCCCAGCTGTCCTGTCATTGCTCTCATAATAACCCTGCACTGTCCGAACCGGCATGTACGGGCTCAGAATCTGCTCGCGAGGCACGTATATACTCAGGCCGTGTCCGTACGACTCGCAAGTTACCTCCTGCGTGAGGTATCAGCGCTTTACCTGCTGGGGGTCGCCGCGTTCTGTTTGCTGCTCTCGATCGACTACGTGTCGCTCATGGCGAGTTTCCTGCTTACGTACGAAGCCACCATCGGCCAGGTGGGCCTGCTGCTGCTTTACAAACTGCCGTACTTCCTGCACCTGTCGCTGCCCATCGCCGGGGTGTTCGCCGTGCTGCTGGCAACCGGCCGGATGGCGAAGGACTCCGAGCTCAAGGCGGCCTACGCGCTGGGCGTTCCACCTGATGCGCTCATCACGCCGCTGCTGGCCTTCGGCGTCCTGGTCGCCGGCCTGGCCGTGGTGAACAACGGCTGGGTGGAACCGGTTGCCGAGCGCAGCTACAGCCGCCTGGTCGAGAGTTTCTACTCGTCACGGCCGCCCACCGAACGTCAGCTGAACGTGGCTTTCGGCCTGCCTGACGGCAGCATCCATTACGCAGCCGAGATACGCAGCCTGCCTGAAGACTCGGCGCGTGCGGAACTGTCCGGCGTGCTGGTGCTGCAGGCAGACGGAACCAGCCTGCATTCGCAGCGCGGCCTGTGGGACAGCGAGACCAGGCAGTGGCGGCTTGACGACGCCGAGCGCGTAGCCGCAGGCCAGGAACCTGAGCTCCTGGGCGAGGTAAACCTGCCGTTCGAGTTCGCAGGCAGTCCCGAAGCCACCCTGGCGCGCGAGGAGCTGCTGACGCTCACCGAACTGGCAGAGCAGCGCGACAGCGTTGCAGCCGCGGGCGGCTCGACCCGCGACCTCGAGTTCGGGATCCAGCGCCGCCTGGCTGACGCCGCGAGCGGCCTGACTTTCGTGCTGATCGCTGCGATCCTGGGCGTGGGCGTCCGTGAACGCTCAGCCGCGTTCGCACTGACCATCGGCCTGCTGGTGGTTTTCTACGCGCTCTGGACCGTGTCCAGCACCATGTTCGACCGGCACGTCCTGACGGCTGCCCAGGCCGCCTGGCTCACACCGGCGATCGTGGCTGGCGGCAGCGTACTGTTGGGCCTGTGGCGGCTCAGGCGATGAAGCGCTGGGGCCGTTACCTGCTCAGCGAGATACTGCCGCTCTACTTCGCCGGCCTGGCCGTACTGCTGCTGCTGCTTCTGGGCGGTTTCATGCTGGAGCTGCTGGCCGACGCCATCAGCCGGGGCGTACCGCCAGGACTCATCGCGCGCTACCTGCTGTTCCAGCTGCCGGTGGCAGCCATATACGGGATACCGCTTGCGCTGCTCTTCTCCGCCCTGCTGGGCCTGTCCCGCCTGGTGCAGGATTCCGAGATCAAGGCAGCCAGGCTGCTCGGGCTCGGCCCCGGGCAGTTCATCTGGCCGATACTCACCCTGGGCCTGATAGTCAGCGCCGTCAGTTTCTTCAACAACGAGGTGATCGTGCCGCGCAGCCAGCAGGCTGCCCTGGAAGTGCAGAAGGACATTCTGCTGCGCAGCCCTGAAGCAGTCGTACAGGAAGGCAGCTTCTTCACCGACGCACTCGGCCGCTCCATCTTCATCGAACGGATCCGGCCGGACGGTCAGTTCGAAGGCGTCACCGTCATCACGCCAGGCGGCACCCGCGGGCCAAGCGAAGTGATCCGCGCGGGCTCCGGCACCCTGAATGACGACGGTACGTCCTGGGACCTTAAGGACCTGAGCATGCGTGTCTACCGCGCCTCGCGCCTGGTGCTTGATTTCCAGGCGCAGTCGGGGGTGCTGCCGGTTCAGGGGCTGAGCGCCGCCTCGAGCATCCCGTCTGACCTTGCGATGCTGCCGCTGCCGGAACTTAGGGAGCGCATCGAATCCGGCGGGAGCCGCGAGCAGCCTGCCGAGTACACGGCGCTGCACCGCAAGTTCGCGGAACCGCTTGCGGCAACTGCCTTCGCCGTGTTCGCGCTGGCCGTGGCGCTGTTCTCGTACCAGCGGGGCGTACCCCTGGGCCTGGTTTCGGTCATGTTCCTGACGTTCGTCTACTACGCTACCTGGAGCGTGTTCAAACTGCTCGGCGCCCAGGGCGCCATCCCGCCGTGGCTGGGTGGCTGGGGTCCGCTGCTGCTGTACCTGCTGGCCGGCGTGGTCCTGCTCGCCTGGTCCTGGAGACGCTGAGTGCGCAGCCTGCTAAGCCTGTTCCTGCTGCTGTTCATGGCCACGGCCTTCGCCCAGCAGCAGGTGACCATCGACACGGGCGATGACCCGGACAGCCGGCTTGAACTGCGCAACTACGTGCTGCCTGACGGCACCGAAGTCAGTTTCTACGTTCTGCGCGGCGACCCGCTCACCATCGGCATCGGCGAGCAGCAACTGACAGCGCAGCACGTGGAGGTCGACCTGACCCGCAACGAACTGCGCGTCATCGGCTTCGGCACGTTCTTCAACGGCAGCGAAACGGTCGAAGGTGAGGACCTGATCATCTCGCTCGGTGAGGAATCGTTCAGTGCGCGTGACGTGCTGGTCATAACCGGCGAGCTGGACGTGCTGGGCAGCGAGGCGTGGCGCGTCCCCGGGCAGATAAGTTTCCTGGACGGCTCGTTCAGCCCCTGCAGCCGCTGCGGCCAGGAAGTCGAGGACTACGGCTTCAAGGCCGACCGACTGGAGCTGTACCCGGGTGACCGGCTGATCGCTTACGGCGTCACCATGCTGATCCGGGGCCGCGAGTTCCTGCACCTGCCGCTGATGGTCGTGCCGCTGTCGCGCAAGGACCGGCAGCCGCAGCTGGTTATCGAACAGGGCACCGACACCGAGCGTGCCCGGGTTTCGCTCGACTGGCCTTACGTGACCGGCCCGCATTCGTACGGCCTGTTCTCCATCCGCTACTACGCCGACGTGGACACGTCAGGCGGCGGGCTCACCGGCCGGATACTGGGCGGCAGCGTGGACACCCACTACCTGGGCGGCGGCTTCAACCACTGGTTCTACACGGAAACCGGCACGGGCACATTCAGGGTCATGTACCGGCCGCCGTTCCTGAACGAAGCTGCAGACGGGGGCCGCGATCCCGCGCATTTCGACTTCCGCTGGCACTGGCAGACCGACCCGGCGCTCACTGAAGCCGGTGAGCCGCAAGGCGAGGTGCTGGTAGAGCGCGACGACGGCCGGCGCTTCGGCATCGTCGAGTACCGCACCAGTCTGGTGCGCGTGGACGACCTGCTCAGAACCGAACTGTTCAGCCAGGGCTTCTTCGACCTGCACCGGGACGATTCGGTGCGCGACCCGTCCTACGTGGGTCGTACCGTGCCCCGGCGCACGCCGTTCCGGATCGAGTTCAGGCCTGCTGAGCAGCAGCCGGTGACGCTGGGAGTACTCAGGCTCAGCCAGCTGGTGCTGGAAGCCGGCCTGTATGAGGATTCCATCAACCCGGCGATGCGGGCGGTCACGACCCGGGCGTTCTGGCAGGCTGGCCGCGGCCGGCTCAGCGGCAACGTTGAACTGCTGCCGCTTACGTTGTGGCCGTTCTTCGAGGTGTCCGCCACCAGCCGGTTCAGCGGCTGGTACTACACGAGCGGCCAGCGTCTCATCGACTGGCACACGCGCGTGTCGGCCACGCAGAGGTTCAGTGACGACTACGGCCGGCTGAACGTGACCTTCAACCGCGACGTGACCGAGGGCGAGACGCCGTTCCGTTTCGACCAGCTGCCCCTGCGCGAACGCGTCGACCTGCTCGGCAACCTGCTGTGGACTCCGAGCAGCTGGCTGAGCATCGAACTGGAAAGCGGCTTCGTGTTCACCGACAGCCGCAACCCGCGCGCCGAAGGCTGGCGGCCACTGGACACCGACATCAGTTTCTTCGGCAACCTCTCGTGGCTCAGCCTGGTGCTCAGCAACTCGCGGGACCTGAACACCGGTGACCCGGGCAACGCCGCCTTCCAGCTGGGACTGCGCCACAACGACCGCAACCTGGACGCGCGCCTGGCCGCCACCTACACGCACGACCTGGCGCCCGACTTCCGGCATCCGGACGTGGAACCCGGCAACGATACGTCCACCGACCTGGAAGCGAGCCTGCGCACCGAGAACTTCGACGTGCGCTTCGGCTGGGGTTACAACTTCGTGCCGGATGAACCCGAGGAGCCGGGCGACCCCTGGCAGCACTGGGATCCGTTCGAACTGAACCTGACGGTCGGCTCGTTGCGCCGCGGTGATGACACGCCGGGCCTGCGGCTGAACTGGACCAGGGACATGAACCACCAGCGCACCTCGGCGTTCGCATACGAAGCCCGGGCTGCGCTCGGCCCGCTGGAACTGTTCGCCTCCGAGCGTTACCGGCTGCCTGAAGGCGGCGTGGACCGGACCAGTTTCCGCGTCACCTACCCGGGTTACGTGCAGCTCGAGGCGACAGGCATGTCGCTGATCCCGCCGCAATGGCTGTTCCTGCCCACAGACGAGGAGCAGGTGCGTTCGCACACGTGGACGCTGTCTGACGCCCCGGATTTCGGTCCGCAGCGCTGGCAGGTGCGTTACCGCACGACGCTCGACCCGAACATGACCACCCTGACCGGCGAGACCGGCGGGCGGCGCGACACGTCACTTGAGGTGCGGGTACTGCTCGAGGACGAGCCGCTCGGAACGAGCAGCTTCTCAGTGGACCTGTTCGTCGACCTGCCGCTGAAAGATGACCGCCAGCCGATGTCGTACCTCAGGCGCGCCAACCTGACGCTGGGCACCAACCTGGGTGAGCGGGTGGGCCTGCAGGGCACCCTGGGTTACCGGGGCACGTTCAGCATGGCCGACGTTGAAGTAACCCGCGGTGAACTGACGCTCACAAACGTTGCACTCACGGTCCGGGTGTTGGATGAACTGTATGTGGGGGCGATGCTCAACGACGTGTGGGACCTTACCGGCAACAGTGACGAGATTGCCCGCTTCAACCTGCAGCCGGAGTTCATGGTGATGTGGAACCGCTGCTGCTGGGCGCTGTACGGCAGCTGGAACACCTCCACCGGCCAGGTACGCGTCGCCCTGACCACCCCTGGTGCCAGCCAGGGCCTCACCGAAGAGTTCGGCACGCCGTGGCAGTTCCCCAGCCGCCACGAAACGGCGGGTGACGACTCGTGAGGCGACTGCTGTGGCTTTGCCTGCTCCTGCTGCTCGCTGCCTGCACCGGGACACAGTCAGTTCAGGCTCCCATCCTGCTGTTCGTCACGCATTCGGAGGGTGGCGTGCACCGCGCGGCGCTCGTCGAGGACGCGCAGTTCAGCGAGCCGCGCTTCACCTACCTGGCGGACACCGAGACCGTCCTGGACGGCGCACCGGTTGACTTTGACGTGGTCGACCGCGCCGGTGCGCGTAGTGAGATCGTCCTGCTTCTGGAGACAGGCCCGAATGATTACGGGGCAGTCTGGCTGGATACAGAAGGCATCGTGCCGGACACGGCCGGTGAACTGGCCAAAGCGCGACCGCCCGTTGATCTGACCGCTGTCCTGACTCCGGAAGTGAACGACCCGGCCGACCTGTGCCTGACGCATGTGCAGACCACCCACGATGGCGGGCTGCTGGCCCTGCTCAACAACCCGGGTGCCGGCTCGTGCCCGAGTTCAGTCGCCTCACCCAGCATCTTCCTGGTGGGCGCGGATGGTGAGTTCGTGGGCGAGCTGGCTACGACGCGGTCGCTGCTGCCGGCAGGCCTGTTCATCCGCCAGGAAACCGACGACGGCAGGGATTTCCTGAACGTACTGGATGAAGGCGTAGGGGCGGCGCGCCTGAACGAGGCTGAACTGCCGAATGGCGTTCTCTCGGAGGGTTCCGAGTTCGCCAGGGGCAGCGACGAACCGGTGCCCCTGGATTTCACCTATACGAACGGGGCGTTCGTGGTCATCCAGCGGGATTTCATCTACACCCACGGTCAGGAAAGCCGGATAACCTTGCCCAGCTCCGCGAACAACCGCATAATCGCCGACCCGTACGGCAACCAGCTTCAGGCCCTCCTGGTTCTGCAGACGGGTTCAGGGGCTCAGCTGAATGTGTTCATGGCCGGCGGCGAGTCACAGACTGTCACGGGCCTGGGCACGGTGTCGTCCGGCACGGTCGAGCCCGTCCAGCAGTGGGCTTACCTGCTGACGACTGCCGGCATAACGACTGTTGACCTGATGGAGGTAATCGAGCAGTTCGGAAATGCCAGGCCGGTGAACCGTTCCAGCATCCCGGAGATCGGCACACCGGGACTGATCACCTGGTTCCAGGGTCTTCTGCCGGCAGCGCCGGACGCCCCTTAAGCAGCCTTGCCCAGTTCAGCCAGTGCGGCCGTGAGCTTCTGGGTCAGCTGACCTTCCATGGCCCGGTTGGCAGCCCGCAGCGCATTGTGCACCGCGTCAGCGTTCGCCGAACCGTGACCGATGAGGACGTTGCCGTTCACTCCGAGCAGCGGCTGTGCGCCAACCTTGTTCGGGTCCATGCGGTCGCGCAGTCCACGCAGTGCCGGCCGCACCAGCGCGCCGCCCAGCTTCGCCAGCACTCCCCCGTCGGTAAGGGCGCTGCGGATCCACTTGAAAAGAACTTTCGCTTCGCCTTCAGCGAGTTTCAGCATCACGTTGCCGGTGAAACCGTCGGTCACGAACACGTCGACGGTGCCCTGAAGCAGGTCACGGCCTTCGACGTTGCCATGGAAGTTGATTCCCGGGGTGGCCGCCAGCAGCGGATGGGCCGCCAGGACCAGTTCGTTGCCCTTCTCGGGCTCTTCGCCGATCGACACGAGTCCCACGGTGGGATTCTCGCGGTCCAGGAAGGTGCGCGCGAAGATGGAACCCATCAGGGCGAACTGCTGCAGCCAGGCCGGTTTGCAGTCGGCGTTGGCACCGGCGTCCAGCAGTGCAACGGGTCCGCGGTCAGACGGGATCACCGTGACGATGGCCGGCCGGTCCACGCCGGGGATTCGACCCAGGCCGAACAGGGCGGCGGTCATGGTGGCTCCCGAGTGACCCATGGAGACGGCAGCTCCGGCCCGTCCTTCCTTGACGAGCATCACTGACTTGTAGACGCTGGACTCGCGGCGGCGGCGCACGTCGGTAGCGTGTTCCTCCATGCGGATGAAGTCGGTGGTGTGCTCGACCTCGAGCTCGACCCCTGCTTCCTTCAGCAGCGGCTCAAGCCGGGCGCGGTCACCGACGAGCATGACGGGGATGCCCTCGCGGTGCGCACCGACGGCTCCTTCTACGGCGGCCTGCGGCATGTTGTCGCCGCCCATTGCGTCCAGTGCAACTTTCATCACGGTTACAGTTTGACACTACCGGCTGGGAAGCACTGCGGTTTGCGCGTGTGTCTCCGGTTGGTCACCCGGCATTTTGCTACTGATTGATGATCGGCAATTCGAGCTCTATGCGGTCGTGCATTACGGTCGCCGTGACCCTGCCACGGGTTCCGCGCTGGAGACTGATGAGTCCGTAAGACTCAAGCGTCCGCAGCGTGCGTGACAGATTCGATTTCGCCCTGCCAGTCCGCTCGGCCAACTCCTGCAGCGAAGCAGGTGCTTCAGAAGCAATCACCCTCAGGAGCTCCCTGTTACCGGCCGAAAGTACCTTCGCAAAAGATTCTGTCGACGTGAACCAGACCTGTGGCTCATCAGGTGAAACCCGATGATCACCACGGGCGATAGCCATCGTGCGGGCTTTCATCTCTTCATAACTGGCAATGCCGACTCTCAGCGTGGTCACGGCCCCATGTTATCATATAGTGATAACCCTCGCCCCGGCCTACGACGAACGCGCCGCCTACGTACCTAACAGGTACAATCAATTGTGGATTTCGAAACTTTCGAGGCACCGGGCGCGGACAGGCTTGATTCGGCGCTGGCGACTCAGCTCGGCATCAGCCGGACCGTGGCAAAAGACCTGGTCCAGGCGGGTTACGCGCAGGTCAACGGTCGGCCCGTATCGAAGGCTGCCCACAAGCTCGAGGGCGGCGAGATCGTATCCGTGATGATGCCGGACCTCAGGCCCGAACAGGTCGTGGCCGAGGACATCGAGGTCGACGTGTTCTTCGAGGACGCGGACCTGCTCGTCGTCAACAAACCGCCGGGCCTGACCGTCCACCCCACGCCCACGCTGCGCAGCGGCACGCTGGTGAACGCCCTGATGGGCCGCTACACCCTGTCGCGGGAGCACATGTTCGATACCAGCGAGGGTGATTACCGGCCCGGCATAGTCCACCGGCTGGACAAGGACACTTCCGGCGTGATGGTCGTGGCCCGCAACGACGAAGCCCACCTGGCCGTCATGCAGGCCTTCAAGAAACGGGTCGTGCAGAAAGAGTACGTGGCGATCGCAGCGGGCCGCCTGGGTGAGGACGAGATCCAGCTCGAAGCGTCGATCGGCCGCCACCCCGTCAAGCGGCAACAGATGACCGTTGCGGGCCTGAACGCCAAGTCCGCGCGGACGATCATCCACGTGCTGGCCCGCGTCGAAGGTCACGTGCTGGTGAGGGTCAAGCCGCATACTGGCCGGACGCACCAGATACGGGTGCACATGGCGCACCTGCACGCACCCATCCTGGGCGACGCCGTCTACGGGCGCGAGAGCCCGCTCATCGACCGGCAGGCGCTGCACGCCCGCTCGCTGACGATCCCGCACCCGCACGACGGTCAGGCGGTGACTTTCACCGCGCGGGTACCGGCCGACATGCGTGACGCCTGGGACGCGCTCGGCGGCATCTGGCCAGCGGAACTGGACGAACCGAACTGATGGAACTCACCTGGCTTGCCACCCTGGTCCCGGCGGTACTGGGTCTGCTGTTACTGATCGCCGGCATACGGAGCTTCGGCAGGCGCCGGGGCGTGCGCGGCACTTTCGGCACGCTCACCGGCCTGCTGTTCCTGAGCCTGGCATTGTCGATGGCCCTCATCGCCGTGGGCATGCGCGGCTACCGGGCGCTGACCGCCGAGCAGACGGCCGCCACCATGTTCGTGGAGCGCGGCGACGGCCAGGCTTTCAGCGTCCGGATGGAGTACCCGGACGGCGACGCGGAGACCTTCGAACTGTCCGGCGACCAGGTGTACGTTGACGCGCGCATCCTGAAGTGGCATCCGCTGGCCAGTTACATCGGCCTGCAGACGGGTTATCAGCTGGAACGCATCTCCGGCCGCTACCTCGAGTTCGGCGATGAACTGTTCCAGCCGCGCACGCTGTTCGAGCTGCGCGAAGACGAACCGGTCGACCTGTTCAGCGCGGTCAGGCGCTTCCCAGGCCTGGCACCGCTGGTGGACGCCGAGTACGGGTCCGCGTCGTTCCTGGCAGTCCGCGACGGCGGGGTGTACCAGCTGCGCGTGTCCACAACCGGCCTGCTCATCCGCGAGGTGAATTGACCCACCGCTCGGCCCCGGGGCGTTAACCTGTGGGGCATGACAACCACAACCGAGAATTCGCCCAGGTGGCAGCTTGACAGCATCTTCCCGGGGCTCGACAGCCCCGAGTTCGCTGCGGCGCGCCAGCAGCTGGAGAAGAGCATCTTCCAGCTGGAGCAGCACGTCGAGACCGGGCTGGGCACCGGCACCGGCAGCGTCGAGGGCACCCTGCGGCTGGCAAACAGCACGTACCTGGAACTGCAGGACGTATCGGCATACGTGTACCTGCTCATCAGCGTCGATGCGTTCAACGAAGAAGCGCAGGCGGTGCGCTCTGAGCTGGCGCCCATCATGGTGCGCTTCGGCATCGTGGACACCAAACTGACGGCCTGGCTCGGCACACTCGACCTGAACCGGCTCATCAGCGAATCCGAGTATCTGGCCGCGCACGAGTTCGCGCTGCGCAAGAGCGCCCGCCTGGCCGGCAAGCTGCTGTCTGAACCGGCCGAAGAGATCGCGGCTGCGCTCAACCCCACGGGCGGCAGCGCCTGGGCCCGCCTGCACGACCAGCTGATCAGCCGCGAGACGATCCGGGTGGAACTGCCAGGCCGCGAGGCGGACGATTACGGCATCGCGGAACTGTTCAACCTGCAGATGGACGAGGACGAGGAAGTACGGCGGGCCGCCTGGCAGGCTGAGATGCAGCTGCTGGAACGCAACCAGGTGTCGTTCGCAGCTGCGATGAACTCGATTAAAGGTCAGGTTGATGAACTGGCAAGGCGGCGCGGCTGGGAGAGCGCGCTGGACGAGGCGCTGTTCCAGAACCACATCGACCGGGCCACGCTGGAGGCACTGCAGGTGGCGGTGAAGGAGACGTTCCCGCTCATGCGGCGCTACCTGAAGGCGAAAGCCAGGCGCCTGGGCAAGGAACAGCTGGGCTGGCACGACCGCATGGCTCCCGTGAAGGGCGCCGCCTCACGCACGTTCACCTGGGATGAAGCCAGGGAGTTCGTGGTCAGGCAGTTCCGCACCTACTCGGCTGAACTGGCGGACTTCGCCGACAGCACCTTCGAGCGCGGCTGGCTGGACGGTCCGCCCCGCAAGGGCAAGACCAACGGCGCTTTCTGCATGGAAGTGGGCGGCAAGCAGGAATCGCGCGTCATGCTGAACTTCGGTGGCACCCTGGATGACCTGTTCACCATCGGTCACGAACTGGGCCACGCCTATCACGCCGACCGCATGTTCAGATTCGAGCGCACGGCGCTGCAGCGCCGCGACCCGATGACCCTGGCCGAGACCGCCAGCATCTTCTGCGAGACCATCATCTTCAACGCGGTCATGAAGGACGCCAGTGACGCGGAACGGCTGGGCATCCTGGAGCAGGACCTGGCCGGTGCGGCGCAGCTGATCCTGGACATCCACTCCCGCTTCCTGTTCGAATCAGGCGTGTTCGCCAAGCGCGCCAGCCGCGAGCTGTCGATCAGCGAGCTGAACAGCCTGATGCTGGACGCCCAGGAACAGACTTACGGCGACGGCCTGAACAGTGAAGAGCGCAACCCATGGATGTGGGCGCACAAGGGCCACTACTACAGCGCCAGCCGCAGCTTCTACAACTTCCCGTACACGTTCGGCTACCTGTTCGGCCTGGGCCTGTACGCCGAGTACCAGCGCCAGCCGGAAGGTTTCCACGACCGCTACGACGAGCTGCTCGCCTCGAGCGGCATGGGCAGCGCCTGGGAACTGGGCCAGACGTTCGGCATCGACATCCGTGACCCTGACTTCTGGCGCGGCAGCCTTGTTGTACTCAAGGAGCGCGTCGAGGAATACGAACGCCTGCCGTAAGCAGCCCAGCCTGTGTCGTAACGGATGTAGACTCTTTGCACATGCTTTATGCGCCCCGGTGCGCGCCACCGACGGGCGGAAGGAGAACCAGTGGATTACTCGAAGATGTTCGACCTGACCGGCAAGAACGCCGTGGTCATCGGAGCAGCAAGCGGCATCGGCCGTGAGGTGGCACGTGGACTGGCAGCGTTCGGCGCCAACGTGGTGGCAGCCGACCTGAACCTTGAAGCAGCCCAGGCAGTCGCCGAGCAGATCACGGCCGACGGCGGCAGCGCCAGCGCGCAGCAGGTGAACTTCACCGACCCCGGGCAGGTCGACGCCCTGGTGAGGAGCGTGCCCAGCCTGGACGTGATGGTCGCGACGCCGTCGATCAACGTGCGCAAGCGCATGCTCGACACCAGCCTCGAGGAGTTCCAGCGCGTCATCGACGTGAACTTAAAAGGCGCGTTCGTGTCCATGACGGCAGCCGGCCGGCGCATGCAGCAGGACGGCAATGGCGGCAGCATCATCATGTTCTCCTCCATCCGCAGTGAAGTGGTTGAACCGGGCCAGGGCGTGTACGCCTCGACCAAGGCCGGCACCCTGCAGATGGCCAAGGTTCTGGCAGCCGAACTGGGTCCTGACAACATCCGCGTGAACGCGATCGCCCCGGGCGTGGTGGAAACCCCGCTGACCGAGCAGATCAAGGCGCAGCCCGACTGGTACAACGCCTACGCGCAGAAGAGCGTGTTCGGCCGCTGGTCGCAGCCCAGTGAACTGGTGGGCGCCGCGGTGTTCCTGGCGAGTGACGCCAGCAGCTTCGTGACCGGCACCCTGCTGAAGGTGGACGGCGGCTGGACCGCAGCCGACGGCAGGTTCAACCCGCCCCTTCCGTGAGCACGGAGGAACTGGCAGCCAGGGCAGCCGCCGCCGTTGACCGCGACCGCCTGGTGCAGCTGACCCAGGAACTGGTCCGCATCCGCAGCGTCTACGAACCCGAAACCGGCGGCAACGAAACCGAAGCCGCCAACTTCGTGGCCCAGTGGCTGCGCGACAGCGACCTGGACCCAGTTGTTGAGGAAGCAGCACCCGGCCGGCCCAACGTGATCTGCGACTTCGAGGGTGACGCCTTCGACGCTTCAAGACACCGAACGCTGATGCTCGAGGGCCATACGGACGTGGTCACCGAGGGCGACCCGTCCGTGTGGTCGGTGCCGCCGTTCGAGGGCCGCGTAGACCCCGGCCCCGACGGCGAAGCGTCCTCGGGCGTGCTGCACGGCCGCGGTTCGGCGGACATGAAGGCTGGAGTGGCCGCCGCCATAGCTGCGGTGGAGGCCGTCAGACACGTAGCACCCGACTTACCTGGCCGGATACGGCTGGGCATCGTCGCGGACGAGGAGGGCATGATGCTTGGCATCAAGTCCTTCATCGCCAACGGCTGGGCAGACGACATCCACGGCGCCATCGTGTGCGAGCCGGAAGAGAACGAGATCTGCCTGTTCCAGAAGGGCGCCATGCGCCTCCACGTACGGGCCTTCGGCGTCATGAGCCACGGCGCGATGCCGTACGCGGGCGTGAACCCGATTCGCGGGCTCGCTGACCTGATCGTCGGCCTGCGCGAGCTCGAGCGAGCGGAGCAACGGCGACTCGGCGAGCACGATCACCTCGGCTTGCCGTGGATCACGCCGACGATCGTCCAGGCGCCCGCCAAGGGCGAGGCGCAACTGAACGTCATGCCGGACGAGGTCTACATGGCACTCGACGTGAGGACCGTGCCCGGCCAGGACCACGCCGAGCTGGAGGCGCAGATGAACGCGATCGCGAGGCGCCTCGAGGAGGGCACGCCGCGACTTCGCTTCGAGCTGAACTGCTTCGAGTCACGGCCCTGGACCGCGACGGACCCGAACGATCCCCTGGTCGCGGCAGTCGAGCGCGCCTACCGCTCGGTCATGGGCGCGGAGCCACGTTACGGCGGCGTGCCCGGGGCTACGGACGGCACCTTCCTGTGGGCATGGAAGGACATCCCGATCGTGACGATAGGTCCGGGGGACCGCACCATCCCTCATCAGGTCGACGAGTTCGTGCGACTTCCGGACACGATCGCGGCCGCCCGCCTGTACGCCGCGGCCGCCGTGGAGTTCCTGCTGAGCTGAGCGTCCACGAGGCGGTGCTCGACGCGCCCGGCCGGGACCGCGGTGTGACAGATGCCCGTGCAAGAATGCCGGATATCCGACATGGGTCGTCGAGCGTGGTAGCACTCCAAGCCGCGCTCGAGGAGGTGCGGCTGCCGTGATGGGGGACGGTCGCGAGGTCGACGGCCGCGAGCACCCCCGTGTGCACCAGGTGACGCTCCGCAGGCGCCTCGATGTCTCCGGTGAGCAGGAGGCGATGCTCACCGACGCGTCCGATACCACCTGGCAGACGCTGGCCAAGACTGCCGGCGTCGAGGTCGAGAGCTCCGAGGTCACGATGCTGCCCCAGAGCACGGTGATGATCGACGACGTCGTGGTGGGTAGTATCCGGAGCCTGGCGGTCAGCGACTGGCACGCCGAGGTGGACGGGGAGGAGGTGCCGGTGGGCCTCACGGACGAGACCCTGCGAGGCGTCGTCGTCCAGCAGCTGCTG